>NZ_CP063356.1:307479-614958 GCF_001866075.3 Anaerobacillus isosaccharinicus
TGTCAGTTTCCAACTGACAAGAAAGCCCATTGTTAATAAAATAATGAATAAATAAATTGTTGAGTCTACTAATGTTAAAATTCCAAAACCAGCTGTCATCGAGACTGCTTTTAAATCATTTGTAGCTCGCGCCATTAAATCGCCCGTACGATTTTTTTCGAAAAATGTCGGTGTCATTTTTAACAAGTGGTGCATTATTTTAGAACGGTAGGTTCTTTCTAAAAGAAAAGCGCCACCAAACAATTTGTTTAGCCAAACGTACGAAAATGCGTACATCATAAGCGTGATTAACCCAAAGATTAATAATAATTGAATGAGCCTTTCCATCGTCAATGTCCCTTGATGGATAGAATCGATTGAAATTCCAATTAGCTTCGGTGGAATAACCTCTAATAAACTAACAAGACATAAAAATGTGATCGCAATTGTATACTGTAGCCAATTTTCTTTAAAAAACCAGCTTAATTTTCTTAAAACTGAAAACAAGTGGGTTCATCCCCTTTCTTTTTAAGGGAGGCAAGAGAGTAGCTAACCACTCTCCGTCTCTTCTTTTGTTGACTTCTTTACCTTCTCCTCGTAAATAAGAATAAGTTGCAATAATTGCTCCATAATAAATCCCTCCAAAAATATATTTTTATATAAACACCAAGTTTTGGTGTAAATATCGCAATAAAAAAACACACCACTATTTTGGTGTGCTTTTGTACGCAATTTGCGTCATATCTTATATTTACCGTTCGTGATTCACTGAATTTTTCCATTTTTAATGAAAAAATTAAGTAACTGCCCGAACCAAATATAAAAAGCGCATGTCACACCATTGTGACACACGCCTAATTGAATAATTAAAAGTAAATTACTCTATAGAATCCAGGTGGGTCACAGAAGATAATATAAAATTGAATTGGTTTAAATCATTTACACGCTTCATTGATAACCCTCCCTTTCCAGAAATTTCATAATTTAAGTGCGACTTAATATTACCACCATCAAAAACTTTCTGTCAATAACAATTTTCTAAACTATTTTAAAATTTACTTTAACAACTTGTCATACCTGTGGAAAAAAGCTAATTCGGTGACTGACATATTGCGTCACCTTTTTTCTTATATCCGTTTCACCTTCGCATTAATTAAATCAGCTACAAGGACGTAACGCTGCTTTGCCGGTCCAATATAGGTAAAAGGATAACAGGTGCTAACTGTTAAGGTTGCTTTTGGTTTCGGTACAATTACAGTTGAATCTTCAGCATCAACGATCCTTACTTTCCTAACTTTATAAGTGAATACTCCGCTACTATTCTCGACCCTGAGCACATCGCCTCTTGCTACTTCACCTAATTTTCGAAAGACGGTGTCCCGATGCCCGGTCAAGACAGAATTATTATCTTCACCTGGTAAAGCAGTTCCCCTTACATGGCCAACCCCTTTTAATAATTCATCTTCATTTGTACCGTGGAAAATCGGAATGGCAATACTCAATTTTGGGATTTGTAACTCTCCTATTTCTTCTCCCAAATCTGGAATGTACTTGTTTGGGAACTGTTTTACTGGTGGCAATGCTAGTGCCTTTTCAGAAATATCACTAGCTTTTGTTACCTCAATTTTTTCAATAGCATTTACCCCTTGATAGATAAGGAATATATTAAAAAACAGCACATATAAACCAAAAATAATCAGGATTGCTCCTACAAAGAAGAGCCCGATCTTCCCACTCTTTTTCGCCGTATTCAAACGATGACTCTCCTTTTAGCTACAAATAACATGAAAAAACCCGCGATAATGAAGAAGATACTTACTAGAATATTTGTTACAAAATGACCTGCTGTTATCGGCAGCTTTGCTACTGTATACATATTTCGATAATCCGTAGCAATTTTTGAAATTTCAGCTAATTGCTCTAGCGACTCGAATATTAAGTGAGAATGGACCATATCTTCACTAAAACTTAGTGTTGCTAGTACCTCACCGTCTGCGTTGTGAAGGGCGATAAATAAACGAAAATCTTCTAACGCTTCCTCAGTTAGTAACGTTTCCAGTTTAATTGAGGTCATTTCTTCGTTCTCTACTAAATAATACCTTCCGTCAATCTTTAGTGTTTCTAGTAGTTGATTCCATAAGGAAAAAACTTCTGCCTTTTCTTCATTTGACAACTCGTCAACACCCTGTAAATATGAAAGTGCCTCTAACGATCGAAAAATACTTTCTAATTTCTGCACATTAATTTCTACATGACTAATATATTCGAATAAATTTTCCATTTCATTTTCAGTTAATCCAAACAAAGAAAGGAAGTCATTGACTATTGAAAACTCTTCCTGATAATTTAGGAAAAATTCAATGTGAAAATCTAGATCTTCAATGAATTTAAAGTCATCTAGTGATTCACCATATTCAGCCAACAAAACTTCTAAATCATGATGAGTTAGATTGTATTTTCCAAATAAATTTTGAAGATTTTCATTAGTTATAGGTGTACCTAGAAATGATTTTAATTCTTCGAGGGAATCAAAATCCTCTATCGAGTAATCCAAGAACTCTAAATACTCAACCAGTTCTCCAGTTGTCCAATTAAGATTGGTCAAATATTGGTCCAACTGCTCTTCTGTCACTTGAGCTTTAGCTACTTCCTGTAAACAATTTGTAAAAGACACCGAAACTAAAAAACATATAAAAAACAAAACACTACGCTTCATTATTTATCCTCCTACTAAATGAGATAATAAAGGTAGTGTTTGTTTTATAAAGAAAAATATACCAATCGAACTTAAAATTGGAGCGCTCGATTCCGATTATTCGTATCAAGTATTTGCAGTAAATCTGCGAGTGTATACTTACCACGATCTTGTATATGCTTTAATAATTCACAAAATAAGTGCGCAGTCGTTAACGCATCCCCTATAGCTGAATGCCTTTGAAAAATTTTTGTACTAAATGTCTTAGCGTAATTTTCCAAATCTCTCATATCCCAAGACGGATTTAAATAGCCAATCATATCAAGCGTATCAAAACAAAGGGGAGAATCGTACGAATATTTTTCCCTTGCTAACTCCTTTTTCAACACCATGAGATCAAAACTTATATAATGTCCAACTAAACCATCACTACCACATTCCTCGATAAAACTGAAAAATTCTTCAATCGATTGTAAAGCTTCTGGTGCCTCGTCTACCATATGATTTTCAATCCCTGTTAACTGAATAATATTATCAGGAATTAGGCGATTAGGATTAACATACGTTTGAAATTGCTTATCCGTCACTGTTAAATTTTCTACATGAACGGCTCCAATCTCGATTAAGCGGTCTTTAGCCCCTATAGCAAAGCCAGTTGTTTCTGTATCAAATACTGTAAAAGATAGCTTATCTAAGGGTGTATCAAGTGATGGTTTTCGATCTAATTCATAAGTCATTTTTTTACGTTTCCAAAACATCGCCCACACTCCCCTTTTTATTAAAAAATTCGTACTACTTCTTAACAAATAGAACCACAGACCATTCAACCAATTCCTTAGGTCAGCAACTTTATTACGCTGTACTCATAAAATTTAGGACCTACGCCATCGTCTAGCCTATAAAACACAAAGCAAATTACTAGTCGCCACTACCTTATACAGTTACTAAAAATCTAAACTTTTACAGTATTCCAAAGGCCCCTAACAATTGCTGCTGCAATTCTTTAACCGTTTTCAAAGCTTTGATCAACGCTTCTTTATCTCTTGATTTAAGATGGGTAAACGTAATTTTCGATGAGCTTTTTTCCCCACGCTGATACTTCGCCCATGCTTGGGTTACCCTTATCCCTAAAATAACTTCAAAAGCATCTCTTAATTCTTCGGCAAACGCATCATTAAAAACACCCAAGCGAACTAGTGCTGTAATCCGATCTGAAGGCGTTCCCTCAACAACGCCATGCAATGTTGATAACGTTTGCAAGCAATGGTGTAGCGGAAACAATGCGTCTATCTTAATATCAATGGAATTTTTCTCTAAACGAAACATCGCACGAATTGGATGATCTAAATTAGGAACAGGCCGCTCCTTTTCTAATTCAGTAAGACGATATAGAATCGTTCCTGATTTTTTAACATGACTTGTAACCATATCTTTAAACCGATCGTTTAACACCTCATCACCATAAAGCAATCGAAACGAAAAGAAGTTTTGGACTAATAGTAAGTTTTCATTTGTTGCCCGTAATGCCCACCCTTTTAGCCGATCTCTCCACTTATAAATAGACCCCCGCCAAGTTTCTTCATTAGACATCATTTTTCCGATACATCTCACATAACCTGCTTGTTCTAGAAAAACAACAATTTCTTCACCTAATTTTTCAAAATAATGATTTATTTCCTCATCATCTGCACCATTATCAAAAACTAGAAAATGATCTTGATCTGTCAATAAAAACTGCTCGCCCCTACCACCACTGCCCATCTGATACCAACAAAATGATACAGGCGGCTTTCCTAAACCTTTTTTTTCTACTGACTTTACTGCAAGATCAATACAATGCTTGACTAATCTGTCATAAAGCTTTGTAATGACTTCTAGTGTATTTAAAATTGGAATTCTATCATTTAATAGGTTGCCAAGAACTTCATAGATTGCAACTTTAACATTTCCCAAATTATCAAATGTTGACTCTTCTATCGTTTGGAGAATTTCTAATGTACCACGGTTTTTCTTCCTTAATAAATCTGCTAATGTAATGACACCTACGACTTTATCCCCATCAACAACTGGTAAATGCTTAATTCCATTCATTAAAAAGCTAGAAAGTGCCTCATAATAATAGCTTTCTCTTGAAATTGTAATTGGTTTTTTCGTCATAACGTCACGAACAGGATTTGTTAGCGGACGTTGTTTTGAAATTACTCGACTCACTAAATCTTTCTCAGTTATTATTCCAACCAAGCGTTCATTCGACAACACTACAACCGAACTTTTCGAATGATCGACCATTATTTGAGCAACCTGTTGAATAGTCACATTCTCATCAACGGAAAGGGCAGGTTGGGCCATTATATCTTGTACTCTTCGCACAAATGGTTCGCTCTCACCAAATTGACTTGCTAACTGAATTTGGTCAGCTAATGACGCATAAATATCCTTTAAACGAACAGCCACTTGCCTTAACACATAATCACGAACCTGTTCATCAATCCAACGCTCTTCAAGGACTGAAAAAGGAATTTGTAAACAATATGAATCTTCTACAGCAACAACACTAACCGTATACTTCGTATGATGATGTGTTTTCTCCCCTAAAAAATCTGCTAAGCTAGAAAAACCAATACTATCCCCGGTTTGCAAAACCTCTAACACTTCTTTATTTTGATGGTTTGTTTCCCCCTCAACGTAAACTTCCACCATTCCTTCAAGAATTAGCAATAAACCTTCTCGAGGTGTTTTTGAATACAAGACTTTGCTTGCTTTTTTATAATGTTTTAAGGAACATTTTTCAATTAACCGATAAAATTCCTTTTCAACTAAACCGCGAAACAACGGATGCTTATAAATTTGGTTATACAAGCTTTCAATTTTACGCTCCGTCAAGCAGGTTTCCCCCTCCGAAAAAAATGTTATGATCTCTAGATTAAAACTCTCCCACTTTTCACTACCTCCTATTATAATATTTTCCAATTGTGATCGCTACAGTTGTTTGAAAATTTGTAATTTTTAATAAATAAAGTGTTGTGCCAACTTCAGTTTAAAAACTTGGAGCTTGCTAAAGTAAATTCTGAAGGTGGTATGACGATATATTGACTTATCTTTTTCGCTTTCATAAAATAAATTTAAAAATAGTAACCTTGGAGTGATATTATGATTATTAAGCCTCGTGTTGAATCCTTAGAGTTACAACTTCTTAGATCATTAAATATGCGAATGAATCTCACAGAAAAAGAAACAAACAACTATATTAATCTTGAAAAAGGCTTTATAGGTGAACAAAAGTTTGACGAATGGCTAGAACCACTCCCCGATAATTTCCTAATCTTAAATGATTTACTACTCGAAACGAGCAATACCACTTTCCAGATCGACTCGTTAGTAATCTCTCCAGATGCAATCAATATTTTTGAAGTCAAGAACTATGAAGGTGACCTGATTGTTGAAAATGAAAATTGGTATACAAGAACAGGAACTGAAATTCAAAATCCCATCCTTCAACTAAAACGCTGCGAGACTTTATTACGAAAATTACTGCAACAATTTGGTCATAATCATACCATCCAAGTATACGTCGTCTTCATCAACCCCGAATTCTATCTTTATCAAGCCCCTTTAGACTTACCAATTATTTTTCCAACTCAAATTAATCGTTTTATGAACAAAATAAAGCTTAAATCTTTGCAATTAAAAGACAAGCATTTGAAATTGTCAAAGCAATTACTAGCTATGCATTTAACAGATTCACCTTATAAGCGGTTGCCAAATTACGATTATGAGATACTTAAAAAAGGGATTACATGTGAACACTGCCATTCATTAAATACCAACTACAAAGATCGAATGGTTGTTTGTTATGATTGCGGGCATATAGAAACACACAAAGATGCGATTTTAAGGAGCGTTGAAGAGTTTAAGTTGCTTTTTCCTGACAAGAAAATTACAACGAGTGTTATCTACGATTGGTGCAAAAGTAATATTCAAAAAAAGCTAATACAAAAAATCCTCTCCACTTACTTTGAACAAATAAGTTCAGGCAGATTTACTTATTTTATTCATAGAGATAATTGAACATATTTTTGCTTTCAAACTTAATATTTTTTCGTTTTTGAAGAAGCATTATGCCTCTGGACCGGGTCTACGAGTTCGTATTTTACATTTAATTAGGGGAATTTAGGCCGTAGTACACTTCTAGGCCGTAGAACACTTCTACGAGCACTAATTTTACATTTATTAGGAAACTTTAGGCCGTAGAACACTTCTACGAGCACTAATTTTATATTTATTAGGAGGGTTCAAGCCGTAGACACTTCTCCACAAACAAAAAACACCTCTTTCAAGGTGCAATAACTGAAACTTTGAGTACATAGCCGCCGCAGCCGCATTGATCAACGAATTCGGCATTGATGCGGTTGCCGAATTTTTCCGCTAGGATTGGTGTTATATATTCATCTGGGTTACCAAACGTATGAGGGGTAACAAGATTTACATGGAAGCCTGCTGCTGTTTGTGCAACAGCGTCAATTCCCTCGGCTATGACAAAGTCACGATTTGTTTCGTAATCACCGTGCTCAAGGGCACATGACCAATTTTTCTTCTTTTTCATATTAAATCCCTCCTCACCAACATTTTACATTACCCTGATAATTCCCTCGGTGAGGTTTGTCACTTTACTGAACTTTCTTCGTTTCTTTTACTTCCTCAATTTTCACCTTGCAGCAAGACTCATCCTTGCTTGAACTATCCTTCTTAACTCCTAACAACTTCTTTATCACACTCATCTCTATCACCTCCTTATATCATATAAAATAGTAGTCCTGAAAAGGTTGCCAAAGTAATAACAGACCCAATAAATGCGATGACTAGCTTTTTTTGAAAAATTGAGTTTAATAAAGCAATTTCTGGGAGACTTGCTCCTGCTGAACTAATCATTAAAGCCATCACCGGAGCTAGGGCCATTCCTTTTACAATTAAAATCTGCGAGATTAGGATCATCGTAGAAAGGCGAATGTACAATGGAATACCTACAACAGCTGCGATCGGCACGAGCCACCAAGCCTCCCCACCAAAATAAGTAACAATAAACTCAGTTGGTACTAGCCCTTTAATAATTGAGCCAATTCCTGCACCGATGAGGATATAGGGATACACAGTTTTCATTAAGGATAACGTTTCTTTTAAACTATCTTTCAAACTAAAGCGCTTCTCCTTTTTCTCGTAACCTGTCATAACAACGTTTTTAACGTATTTCTCAAACCCTAATTTTTCTAACGTAATTCCGATAATACCTGCTAATACAGCAGTTGTAATTGTATAAAAAAATGCTACCTTTGGTCCTAATAAAACTGCCATTAACGTAATAATGGTTGGATCAAGAACTGGTGATGCAAACAAAAAGACCATAACGATTCCAAAACGCACCTTTTGCTGCAACAAATTCACGATAACTGGTATCGTTGAACAAGAGCAAAACGGTGTGACAAATGCTAGTAAAATTGCTGCAAATACACCGATGATCGGATTTCTCCCACTTAAAAAACTTTCCAACTTCTCAAAGGGTATAAAACCTTTTATTAGACTAATTAATAACGAGATTCCTAAAAATAATAAAGTAAGTTCTAATGCTAAAAGTAAAAAACCAATAAAGTGCTCCATTGACATATTCCCCCTAAATTATTTGTAGTTTGCAAGTATATTTCAAAAATCAAAGCTAGAAAAAATCCAGCTTAAAACATAGTAGGCTGACAGCATCTAGATGATTTTGCCATTGCTTCATTTAACAATTTTATTGATTGTAAAACTTTTTCTCTATCTTCAGGACTTAAGTGTGAAAATATTTCCTCTAGGTAGTCTTTCATTTGTTGATCAATGGCTCCAGTTACAAACTTTCCTTGTGTCGTTAAGGACAAAAGTTGGACGCGGCGATCTTCAGCATGTGGTGTTTTTTCTACCAGTTCCATTTTTATTAAATTTTGGACTTGCCTAGAAAAGGTTGTAATGTCAGTTCCTAAAGCCTCTGCTACTTCTTGCATCGACGGGCGGTGTCGCCGTTCAACCTCAAATAAAATATGACTATGAATCATTGAAATTTCGAATTCACCAATTGAACAACAATTTTTACTTAAAAATCCAAACCTTCTTGTTAAAATTTGAAATAGCTCTCGAATGTTTTCCAAGAGAATTCCCTCCTATCTATCACTTTCAAAGTATCTCCATAACTCAACTACATAATTATTTGCAACTTGCAAATTTCCTTTTCTAAAACTTAATATATACTAACTATTTGTAAAATGCAACTAAATAATAAAAAGAATACTCAACATTATTCCACCTTATGATGAGCATGCCTCTTTTTTAATTAGATCTATTCCTGCGAACTTCCCAACAACTCATGAACTTTTTCAAATGTTGAGTTTTCTGTAGGGCGATCAAATTGGTTTGAACTTACATAACTATAAACAATCTTCCCATCGCCATCAATTAAAAATAAACTTGGGTGTGCTAGACGAAAAGCATCGATACTAATTGCATTATAAACATCAAATTGTTTAATAACAGACCGGTCACTGTCAATTAAAAACGGAAACGGCATTGGATTTTTATCCAACCACTTAGCAGCAGATTCCTTACTTTGTCCAGCAATAACAACAATAGGCACGCCTAAATCTTCGTATTTAGAAGCATTTTCACGCAGTTGAACTAACTGCTTACGACAGTTTGGTCAAAACGTTCCTCTTAAAAAATAAAGTAAAAACGGGCTTCCTTTTAGTTTGTCAGCTGTATATCTTTCCCCATCAACACCCTCAAGGCTAAATGCAGGGATCTGTGATCCAGGTTGTAACCCTTTATCTTTTTTCGGCATCTTGTTACCTCCTCCACTCATTCCTTATTTTATCTATTAAATGAATTTCATCTCCATTAAGTAACTTGTGCAGTTGCGGAAAATCGTTTTGATATGGCTCATTTTAAATAATTATGAAATTCACTC
Source organism: Anaerobacillus isosaccharinicus (assembly GCF_001866075.3). GTDB lineage: Bacteria > Bacillota > Bacilli > Bacillales > Anaerobacillaceae > Anaerobacillus > Anaerobacillus isosaccharinicus. The sequence goes on from NZ_CP063356.1 coordinate 317,139, forward strand.
ATTAGTTATACTTTACTTGGAAAAAGTGAAGCTGTCACTTATTTGCTATAAAATCTAACCTTTCCTCCATCGGGATGTATACAGGTACGTCAAAGTAATAGATTAAAAATACCGCGATTGGAATAGATATCACATATGCTATTAGTGGACGTTTATAAAATAGACGAAGCATCGGAAACATGACCATAACAAAGAGTGCTGACCAAACTAAAGTCCAGCCATGTTGATAATATATTTTACCTAAATAAAGAAAGATGATTTCAAAACCAACATAAATGATGATCCAAGTAGCGTAATGGTACACCTTACGCTTTAGAGTAGTCGGATATGTATTTAAGAACATTAAAACAGTCCCTGGAAAAACAATTAGCGTATACACAACCTCTGTTATCGTGTGGTTTGATAAGATGTCAGGATCAAACTTCCAAAGTAAATAGTTGGCACATAAAAAATTATACATTAGATTACTAACGGCGATATAAAGCATTGATGCATGGTACTCTTTCCAATTGCGATAATCCCCACGAATCCATATGGCTAGAATGGTCAAAACTGCTATTAAAACATGCATATAATTTGCTCCTTCATATGTTTACACAGTATAGTTTTAACCAATTACTAGAAAAACTTGCATCATAAACCCTTTTTGGAGTGTAAATAAAGTATTCCCTTTGAAAATATTTCAAGAAAAACACGGAGCATTAGTTGATTCAACCCCAGTATTTCTTCCAAAATACAGTTTACATCAAGAAGAAATCAAGGACTTTGTTCAGTGTTGTCTAACTGAAACCCGCCCGTCTAGTAATCCACAACAAGGAGTAATTCTCCAAAAGATCGTTTCAGCGATCTATGAATCAGCGAAATCTGGTGAAGCTATCAAATTCTAGTCATACAATTAATGACTAACTATCCAAGGTCCTAATATTTGACCTAAGGCAGTTAGTCTTTTTTCTTTGTATAAACATTCGTTTATTAGCACATTTTACTCTTGTTAGATAATTTTGTAAGGGAGTGATTTATGTATGAGCAATAACTTACCTTCATCTTTTCCTCCACAGCATCAAGACAAGCAGCCTGGTATTGAAACAATGATGAAGCCTCGACCTCTTTTTGATGACCCTAACTATAAAGCCAGTGGAAAATTATCTGGGAAGGTAGCATTCATTACTGGCGGCGATAGTGGCATTGGCCGAGCCGTAGCTATTGCCTTTGCTAAAGAAGGCGCAAACGTGGCAATCGCTTATTTGGACGAAACAGAAGATGCAACGGAAACAAAGCAGCTTATCGAGGCTAAAGGAGCACAATGTTTACTTTTACAGGGCGATATTGCCGAAGAAATGATTTGTGTAAAAATGATTGAAGATACTGTTAATCAGTTCGGGCAATTAGATATTTTAGTCAATAATGCGGCTTGGCAAGTTGTTCAGAATAACATTAAAAATATTAGCGTCGAGCAATTAGAACGAACTTTTCGGATCAACATCTTCTCATGCTTCCATTTTGTGAAAGCTGCACTACCACATTTGAAGCAAGGAAGTTCGATCATTAATACGGCATCTGTTACTGCCTACCATGGCCATGAACAGCTTGTTGATTATTCTTCAACAAAGGGCGCAATGGTTACCTTCACGAGATCTTTATCGATGCAGCTAGCAGGACAAGGTATTCGTGTTAATGGGGTAGCTCCTGGACCAATCTGGACCCCGCTTATTCCAGCCTCTTTCCAGGCTAGTCAGGTAGCAAGCTTCGGTAGTAAAACACCAATGAAACGAGCGGGGCAACCATTTGAGTTGGCTCCTGCGTACGTTTATCTAGCTTCCGATGATTCTTCTTATGTTTCAGGACAAATGATTCATATCAACGGTGGCGAAATCGTAAACGGATGACCCAATGGGTTGTCCATTTTTTAATAAACGGGGCAATTACTCTACTAATCTACTATTCAAAAAGAATTCGATCATCAGTAATTTCTAGGTATCCTATTATTCTATTTTAAGATAAAATAGGATTATAGTTCCACTACTTTAGTACAAATGAAAAGGTGGTGATCATGATGGATTTATTACATATTATTTTACTTTTCTCTTCTTTTATTTTTGGAATTATGGCCAATTTCTTTCGGTTTCTAGTTAATGATAAATGGAATAAAATAATCTTAATAGCGCTCACATTAGTAATTGTAAAAATACATAGTATTGCCCTAGATTTTTCTAGTGTAAGTTGGACATTCTTCATCGTTATATTTATTACTGCATACTCGTTTCAACTTAAAGGTGCAGTAATTTCAGCTCTTATAAGTTGGTTGATTGTTTCGGCTTATATTGGCATGGTCCCTTTATTATTAGCAAGTTATCTTATTTTTGCTTTTTTTATTGGGTCAGTTTGTCAATTTTACTATAATAAAAAGAAAGAACAACAGCGGTGGCTTTCCACATTAATGAAGCAATCAAAACAACTAGATGTATTTCGTGAAATAAGCCTAGCAATGCAACAAACCCTTCAGTTAGATAAACTTCTGCAAATTATTCTGATATCGGTGACAGCAGGTCATGGACTTGGTTTTAATAGAGCGATGATCTTTCTCAAATCGCCAGAAAAAAATCAATTAAACGGGATTATGGGAATTGGACCAATGAATGCAAATGAAGGCTTTAATACTTGGGAAAGGCTTGCCAAAAGTAATTTAAAGCTCCTAGACCTAATTAAACTTAATTATGACAAAGATACTATCGACCCAGAACTAAATGCGTTACTTAAATCAATCTCTATCGATTTAAAGAACGAAACGATTTTAGAGAAATCTATTCAAGAAGGTATTCCTTACAATATTGAAAAAATTGATCAAGCCGACCCTTCACAAAAGCTATTTTTAGATTTGTTTCAAATGCAAGCGTTTGCGGTAATTCCTTTACTTAATCAAGGAAACCAAATCGGTGTGTTAATTATTGATAATATTGTCAATAACCAACCAATAACGGAGGATGATATTGACAGTGTTATTCCACTAGCAAACCAAGCTGCTATTGCCATTGAACATGCAAATCTTTATAAACAAATAGAAAATATGGCGTTAAAAGATGGGCTAACAGGCTTACTAAATCACAGGTCATTTGAATCTTATTCAAAAAACCTCTTTGCAAGCGCGACTACGACCAAAAAAACACTCTCAATGATCATATTTGATATCGATTCTTTTAAACATTTTAATGATACCAACGGTCACTTATTAGGTAATGAAGTATTAATTCAACTAGCTTTAATTATTCAACAGTCTTTAAGAGGTAATGATTTGGCATTCCGTTTTGGTGGAGAGGAATTTATTGTTTTATTACCGAACACAAGTGAAGAAAAAGCTGTCATTGTAGGGGAAAGAATTCGTTACAATATTGAAAAAGCAATTTTCCCTAATGAGGAAAAGCAACCAAAAGGTACGTTAACAGTTAGTGTTGGGGTTGCCTCAACTGAAAAATATGAATTTAAACAAGTTTCTTCTTTTATCGAGGCTGCTGATAGTGCCCTATATAAAGCAAAAAATCAAGGTAGAAATAAAGTTGTCTTATATAAGGAGGAGGCTAGCCATGAATGAATTTATTTTTATCACTGGCATATTCCTATTTTTAGCGACGATTGTTTTGACCGAGCGGGCTTTTTATCACTTGGCAATGAAACTTACAGAAATGCATTTCGAAAAAAAGTACAGTTATTCAATCGTCAATATGAGCTTTTCATTTGAACAAATGGTTTATCTTGTTAAGCTACCGAGTAATTCTCCGATTTTCAGAGAAGCAAAAATAGAACAACTTTCCATTGACTATGATTATAGTTCTTATATGTTTCCTAACATAAGGGGAATTAGTGTTAATTTAAAGTCGGATCAAGATCAAGTAACTCTAGCATATCTCCCAATAGAAAGCTACCGTAGTCCTGTTCTTGACAAGCTCCTAAAAGAAGGAGCGATTAATTTCGGTACGTATCGAAAAATAAGCACATGCAAAATTAGACATCCGAAAATGAAAGAAATCATTATTGAGGAAGTGTTCCGAAAGCTTCAAGTCGGTAGATATGAGAAATTAAAGAAATCATGAGCGTACTTCAGCTCATGATTTCTTTATTTCAATCTATTTTCTATTTAACCTCGGAATAAGATAGATTGCTAAACCAGCTACAATAACATGAACTAGATGGGCAGCTGTTTTATATTGTTCTAATAAGTCTACTTCTGCCATATAGGTGTTCCCAATAAAACCTATCAAAACAACAATGATGAAATACAATGTTGGGCGACTAGTGAATTTCTGTAATAAATAGAAGAAAATTGTCCCAATGAATACTGCAAAAAATGAAACAAATAGGATAAACACAACATACAATGTATCTCTACTTTCTCCAATAAGCTCAATTGAAAAGCCAAAGATGAAACTAGAAACCATAAAAATCACTACAGAAACAATTGCCGTCATGAGCCCGGCAATAAAACCAGATTTCACATACGATAGAAATTTCTCCTTAAACATTGAATCCACCTCACACTGTTATTTTTGACTTTTCCCAAATACTTTTGTGATCACAAGCAAACTGTTTAAACGAAATTGGTTTTCTTTGCAGAACTTTTTCTAAATCATCAGTAACTTTTTCTGCTGTTCCCATTCTAGTAAGCAAATAAAGCATTGTCATGACATTAGCAAACTCTTTTTTTACTCCCCTATTAATCGTCTCCCTTCTAAATTTAAGTAATCCAGGATTTTTATAATCTATATTTCGACCAAGCACCTCTGATAAAATTTTGGCAACCTGATAATAATCAATAGCTTCATTACCTGTAAGTGTATAGGATTGAAAAATATGTTTTTCATCAACAAAACACTGAGCGGCTACCGCTCCAATGTCCCTAGTATCAATAAAACTTGTTTTTGCTTTTCCAACTGGAACGAAAATTTCATCTCTTGCGCGGATCTCTTCTTGGTGGGTAGTGCTTAAATTTTGCATGAAGAAACCAGGTCTTAAAAATGTATACGGGATTGCCATTTCCCTAATCATATCTTCAATTTTTCTGTGTGGTACTATCGGGTTTTTCTCGACACCCAATAATGAAACGAAGACAACTTGTTTAATCCCTTTTGCACTAACCGCCTCTAAAAAAGGGCGCATATCCTTTTTCGGATCTGCAAGCTGAGGTGGTCTTACTAAAAAGATACGATCAACATCTCTTAAAGCATCATCAAATGTAGCTTTATTTAAAAAATCGAATTGAACTTTTTCGCAGTCTAACTCCCCCTTCTCAACATTAAAAAATGCAGCTTTTACCGCTTCTCCTTTTTTAATTAACTCAGAAACAACGTACTTGCCAATATTTCCTGTAGCCCCTGTTACTAAGATTTTCCCCATGACTATTCTCCTCTCAAATTAACAACCAAATTAGTTAAATATGAAACAAGTCTCTCTTTATCTGTTTCACTAAAATTCTTTAATGCTTCTTCAATTGTTGCTTCATTCAGTTCCTCTAAGGATGGTATTAGATTTACGCTTGCTTTAGTTAAGCTAATAATCTGTGCCCGTTTATCTTTTGGATGAGGCTTCTTCTCGATAAAACCCTTTTCTACTAAACGGTTGATAATTCCAGATATTGTTGGTTTATCCATATCAAGACGTTCAGCAATCGAAACTGCCGTAAAACTATCGATTGTTGCTCCAAACTGTTGTTGTAATTGTATATCTTTAATGACCGCCCACTGAGATACGGTAAAGTTCTCTTCTTCTAGTCGTTTTTGTAAATTTCCCTTCATGAGCTTTGCTGATAATTGAATTAAATAACCGATGTTCATTTTTTTCACCTACAATTAGTTAGTATACTAACTATAATATACCACACAATTAGTTAGTGTGCTAACTATTTATTTTTTTATTTGAGTTTTTACGCCTAATCAAGCTAATTATTTTCGAAAAAAAACACTAAGTTTTCACTTAGTGTTCTGATCGTTTATATATGAGTTCATCCCAAGAGAGTCGTCGGTCTAAAGATCCAATAGAGCCTGAACCCCCCACATAATAGCGTTGCCCATTATTATTCTGCAAATGAAAATACGGCAATATTCTTGCTAAGCTATCTCCTGAAGCTTCGATCATACTGGGAGTAAATGGAAAATAGATCAACAAAGATGAATTTTTAATTTCATGAGGTAAACTAAGCTGCTCACCATCAAACTCTTCAATTGCATTGTTATATCGGTCAAAGTCGTGTTGATAATTATAAAGAACCTCTCCCTCGTAATAGTCGTCAGGCATACCTGGTAACCAAAACCCGATCTCTTCTAAAGTATGACCTGATGTCCCAGCTAATCTTACAACAAACCCTTCTGGTATGTCATAATTGTCCCCAACAAAAAAATACATAAGCCCTTCCAGACTCCAGCCTGTTTCTTTCTCATTTTTCGTGATTAGTCGATATTTATAATGATTGTCGACTGGAAACTTTACCTTCTTATTTTTAACTGTCATGGAGATTTGGTTTAAAGCAAACTCTTTTTCTAAACTTCCTTTAATAGTTGTCGTAGAAATACTCCCTACCTCAGCAAAGCTCGCTCCATTAAGATAGAGTTCAACTTCACCACCGACATTTCGGTTGTACCATTTAACCTCACTTGAATGAGGAATTCGTAATTCGTATTCTCCACCTAATGCAGCAAAAATCTTATCTGAATCATCAATAAAGCTTATTTCGTTAATGATAGGCGGCTTTTCCCAAGGATATGTTTTAATCCACCTTACTGGTAAGGTGATAGGGACCATTACTTCTTCCTCGTCTATAACAACTATCTCCAACCCTTTATGTTTTTCGGGATAAATCCCACCTCTAACTGGTGCCTCACTGTACCACCAGATCATAAATGCTAACGGAAAAATCCCTACTACAGCGATTATCCCCAACTTTTTCATCTTATCATCCCTCTTTTCGTTTAAAGCTCTCTAACATTGTATTATGTAAATAGTGTAAATTGCTATAAAAAAAACTGGTACCCATGTGGATACCAGTTTCATTCATTAACCTAAATATGCTTTTAACATCCAAACGTGTTGCTCTAAAGATGTTTTAATGCCGATGAACATATCAGCAGTAGACTCATCTCCAGCTTCTTCAGCTAAAGCAATCGTCTCGTTTGATGCTGCGATTACCTTTTCAAAATCAGCAGCAAGGATCGCTACCATTTCTTTTGCCTCTTCCTTACTTGATGCTTCTTCGATTGAAGACACTTCTAAGTACTCTTTTAAAGTAGCTAGTGGTTTACCTTCAATTGTTAGAATACGTTCTGCAATTGAGTCAATATAAGTTGCAGCCTCAGTGTAATACTCTTCAAACTTTGTGTGTAAAGTGAAGAATTCAGGACCTGTAACATACCAGTGGTAGTTGTGTAATTTCGTAAATAAAATGTTCCAATCCGCTAATTGACTATTAAGTGAACGAACTAATTTTTCATTTCCCATGTTTTAAGACACTCCTTATTCTCTTTGATAATTCTATAGTAACAAACTTTTTAATAAATATCAAATGATATTAATTATCAAATAATAATTATTGTTTTGTTATGAACCTCACACTTAATAAGATAACCCTAAACAGAATATCCGAAACATGTTTTTCTTTAGTGTTATTTCTACAAATTACATGTAAATTCCTGCACCAATTTTTGAAGAATATATGACAGTTATCATATATGCAATCGCTATCATATTGGGTACAATTAAGGAGTATATGAAATTAATACTTATTCCTATTATCTGGTAATAGGAAATAATTTAAATGCATAATTGCGTTTTATTTTGCAAAAATCTAAAGAAAAAGGGTTTGAGCCTATGAGTAAAAAAATAGCTTGGGTTACAGATAGTACAGCATATATTACGGAAGAACTTCGTGCGAATCCTGATGTTTATGTAATGCCACTTGCAATCATCTTCCCTGACCGTACGTTTGAAGATGGTGTTGATTTAACAACAGAAGAATTGTATTCAAGAATTAATAGTGCAAAAGAAGTTCCAAAAACGTCGCAACCATCTGTTGGTAAATTTGCTGAGCTTTATGAAAAGCTAAAAGCTGAGTATGATGGTGTTATTGCCGTTCACGTTTCAGGTGTATTAAGTGGAACAGTTGAGAGTTCAAGAGCCGGTATGGAAATGGCTGAACTAGACGGTGAAATTGTTGATTCCAAATCAATGTCTTACACAATCACTACGTTAATTTATAAAGGTATGGAATTAGCGAAAACGATTGACAACCATAAAGAAATCGCTTCAAAGCTACGCGAAGAAGTACTTAGATCTGAGAAGTATGTTTTATTAGGCAGTCTAGATCAATTTTACAAAGGTGGAAGAATGTCTGGAACACAGTTCCTATTAGGAAACCTTCTGCAAATTAAACCAATCATTACAATTAAAACTACTGGTGAATTTGATTTATTCCAAAAAGTTCGCTCGGAGAAAAAAGCGGTAAATCGCTTAATCGAATTTTTAGCAGCTTCAAGTGAGAAGCATGACATCACTGAAGTACAAATCATGCATGGTAATGTGTTAGAAAAAGCATTAGATGTGAAAAAGAAAATCGAAGAGCAATTCCCAAACATGAGCATTGTTGTTGGAGAAATTAGTTCAACGATTGCCGTTCATGCTGGTGAAGGTACTGTAGCATTAATTTGGCATAACGAGCCTAAATAAAAAATGTAAATCGCCAATCAATCAGAGTTGCTGAGTGATTGGCGATTTTTTATTTTTATGATTGAAAGCTCTTTAATAACCGGATAAATTCCTCAGGATGAGAACTTACATAATAAGCAAATACACCCTGATTTGTATGGAGATAAAGGGTACTGTACTTGTTTTGTGAATGGAGATACGAAACATCTAATACATCTTTTAATTGAAACGTTTTAACTGGGGTAACTATTTTCGTTTCATACAAGTAAAGATAATATTGTGTTTCAATATATTTTTGCTCTATCCCATGTATTTCTCTTAATACTTTCATAAATGGTTGTTTATAAACTAAAGACAATTTCTTCACCCTTTAAGCTTTGACTTTCTATATCTTAACATTCATCTTCTAATAAATAAAATATATATAAACATGGTAAAATAAATGGTACACTCTTTATTAGAACTATACTTTTGTGTAAGAAAAAGGAGAAATACGATGTCTGAACAAAATGATAAAAAAAAGATTTCTTTACAAGATGCAATTAAACAACAGCTTGAAAATAAAAAGGCAAACCAAGGGTCTGCTAAAGGTAGTGGCAATTGGAGCAATGCTACGAAATCATTGAAAAGTCAGCAAACTAAAAAAATTAATAACCAACGGAAACGCCAAGGGGTTTAATAACTAATTGGTATCCTCTAGAACAATACTTTCAAAAAGTATTGTTTTTTTATTTCTCCCCGATACATAGGCAACTTACATTCGGTAATCCTAGTAAAAAAGCAATGGAGGAGATATATTTTGACGGTACTAGAACAATTAAAGAAAAAATCCTATTGTGTCAATGAATATGGCAAGCTTAAGAAGGTCGTTTTATGCGAGCCAAAACATATGACAATTCGCGACGTTATAAACGACACTCAAAAACATTTTCAACATGAAGGAATCCATATCCAAGTAGCAATGAAGCAACATAAAGAGTTTGTAAAAAAACTAGAAGAGCATGGTGTTGAAGTAATCTTACTACCACCAGCTAAAAAGTTTCCTGAACAAGTGTTTACTAGGGATATTGGTTTTACATTGGGGCATACAATCTTTGTGGCAGACATGGCTAACAAAGTACGACAAGGTGAAGAGGAAATATTAAAGGATTGGCTTAAAGGAGAAGAAGTATCCTACTTTAACATCGTTAGTGATTATATCGAAGGTGGCGATGTAATTATCGATGGCGATACGATTTACATTGGTATTAGTGATCGTACTAAAAAATTCTCAATTGAACATTTAAAAAGTTTGCTCCCACAGTTTAACATTATTACAATCCCATTTAAAAATAATTATTTACATTTAGATTGTGTCTTTAACATTATTTCACCAACTGAAGCGCTCATCTATCCTGAAGGGATGGACAAAAAAGATTATAAAATGTTTCAGTCGCGCTTTGACTTAATTGAAGTAAATCATGAAGAACAATTTCGATTAGGCACAAACGTTTTTTCGATTGGTGACAAAAAAGTGTTTAGTTTACCAACTAATCGTCATGTAAATGAGGAACTTCGAAAAAGGGGATATGAAGTCATTGAAGTTGCTTTTGATGAAATTATTAAGTCAGGTGGCTCGTATCGTTGTTGTACAATGCCGCTTATTAGGGAAAGATAGTCTATCTAGCAGTGACTTTAGCGGTGAAAAGTGTCGGGGTGGGGGGCTACTTTTGAGATGGACACCAGATATCTTATTTAGAATATTTAATGTTTCTTTAGACTTTAACGGGCATCAGGTACGCTATTGATCCATATCAGGCGAAAACAGTACGTTTTTATAGGATTAGCGGAACTGGTGTCCTCAAACTTCTTCAAATAGGCAAAATTAGCTTAAATAAAGGAACCACTGTCCTAGTTCAAAGAAAACTCCAGTTTGGAGTTTTTTTCATATTAAAAAGACATCCCCGAAGGAATGCCTTATTTTAAATTATAATTAAGCTTTTGTAACGTTAGCAGCTTGCGCACCGCGGTTGCCTTCAACGATTTCAAAAGTTACTTTTTGTCCTTCTTCTAATGACTTGAATCCGTCACCTTGGATAGCTGAGAAATGAACGAATACATCGTCTCCACCTTCGCGCTCGATAAATCCGAAACCTTTTTCTGCATTAAACCACTTAACTGTACCTTGTAACATTTGTTTTCCTCCTGATTTGTGCGATATTCTTCACACGGTTTATTCACTATCCTTGTTCATTCATAACATTTAAGAGGAAAACTGATACAGCAATCCATCCAATATCAAAAAACGATCAAAAATAATTAACCTTAGTATAGCACGGATTTCTAAAAAAAGATACCTATTAATTCTAATTAAGTGCATAATTTTTAAAATTTTGGAAATAGCATGGGTACATTTACGACTGTTTAATACATACATTTACCAATTCAGTACATTCTAAATAAGAAGGACAATTTGGGGGCTGAATAAATGGTTACTTTAGGTTCTTTGATTATTATGACATTCGTTTTCTTAGTCATTTTAATTATTGATATGTTTTTATACGAGGTTTCATTTCTAGGTGCTATACAATTAATATTTGAGCTCCATCTTACTTCGGGAAGAATATATCTTCTTTTCGGCATCTTATTTGGTTTTGCATCTGCAATAATCGTCGATTTTCGTCGAAAAAAATACCGGTAATTCGAAGGGGGGAAGAATTTTTGCAAGCTCCATTAGTAGAAAAAATTGGCCTTTTTCAACTATATCTTTTAATCATTATTTTTCAAATTGGTTCAGCAGTCGTTGTTGGCGTAGCACAAGATGCAAAACAAGATGCTTGGATTGCTATTTTAATTGCGAGTGTGATCGGGGCTGTAATTATCTATATTTACTCCTTCATACTCTCCTATGATATCGGTCAAAACCTCTTTGGGATAATGGGGAGAATTTTTGGTCGAGCAATCGCAATTAGTCTCTCTTTTGTTTATATTGTCTATTTTTTCTATATAGCTTCTAGAGTGTTACGAGATTTTTTAGAGTTACTCACAACTACGATCTTTCCTAATACACCAATTGAAATACTAGGTATCATATTTATGTTGGTCGTTATTTACGTTGTTTATCTAGGTCCAGAGGTATTAGCAAGGACCGCTGAAACTTTCGCACCTTATATTTTCCTATTTTTAGTGTTAACAAGTGTTTTTCTCCTCGCTGGTGGAGACATTAATTTCGCAAATCTTGAGCCTATTTTACCTGAAGGATTTGGACGAGTTTTCGATGTGATTTTTCCAGGCCTAATCGGATTTCCATTTGGGGAGGCAATTGCCCTAACTATGATCATGGCCATTACAACTAAATTTCAACATGTTTCTAAGGTCAGTATGGCAGCAGTCATAACAACTGGCCTCCTATTAGCATCTATTAAAATATTTAAGTTATCTGTATTAGGGACCAATATTTCAGGAAGGTCTTCGTTTCCTCTTTTAGCCGCTGGGCGTGAAATTTCGTTTGCTCAATTTATCGAACGGGTCGATCCAATCATCATTTTTGTGATGATGTTGGGAATTTTCATTAAAGTAAGCTTGTTCTTTTTCGGTGGGTTAAAAGGGCTTGAATATATCTTTAACATACCGTATCGATATTTCACCCTGCCAATAGGAATGGCGATTGTTTTATTTTCGATACTAATCTCAGCGAATTATGCCGAACACATTGAAGAAGGAATCCGATTTGTTCCAATGTACATGCATATGCCGCTTCAGATTGGGATTCCTGCCATTTTGGCGCTACTAGTCTTATGGAAGAAGAAACAAGCGAAAGGAGGGAAACAAGTTGCTAATTAGATGGTTTAAAAAAATTTTTTCAAAACAAAATTCCCCTCTTGAAAACACATTACCGAGTGAACAAAACAACAATAGGAGATTTGATGGGGATTTACATAAAGTTAAGCACCAAATGAAAAAAACTTTCGGGAATACTGCAGATTTACTGATCGAAAATATTCAGATTGGCCAACGTGATGGGTTGCTCTTTTACTTAACAACGATGACGGACTGGCAAGTCGTAACAAATAAAGTCCTTTATCCATTGACTGAAGCCGTCGATCAAAAAAAGGAGATTGTTACTGACACCGATTGGAAAAATTATGGAAGAAAAATTTTTTCTGGCTCACAACATACGTTCATTGAACTGGACCAACAAATTGTCGACGACATCGTAAATGGTCAAGCTGTAGTTCTTCTCGAGGAAATGAACTCAGCTCTCTCTATAAAAATAAAATCATTTGAAAAAAGAAGCATAGAGGAACCAACAACTCAAACAATTGTTCGAGGTCCAAAAGATGGTTTTAATGAGGATATTCAAACAAATTTAAGCTTAATACGAAAACGGATTAAAAATCCCGCACTTCGTTTTGAAAATTATACGATTGGTACAGAAACGGCTACTTCCATTTTTCTTGGGTACATCGATGGCATCGTAAACAAGCAAATTTTAACCGAAGTACAAAAAAGATTATCTAGCATTGACACCAATGCCATATTGGATTCAGGGATACTAGAGGAACTAATTGAAGATAAAACACTTAGTCCATTTCCACTTTTGTATAACACGGAAAGACCCGATACAATCTCAGCCCATTTAATCTCAGGAAAATTTGCCTTATTTGTTGACGGTAGTCCCTTTGTTTTATCTGCACCAGCAACATTTAGTGACTTTGTGTCAGTTAGCGAAGACTACTACCAACCTTTTATGATGGGAAGCTTTATACGATTAATTCGCTATTTGGCCTTTTTAATAGCCTTATTACTACCATCCTTTTATGTTGCAGTTATTACGTTCCATCATGAAATGATCCCAACACAACTATTAATTAGTATTATATCTCAAAGAGAAGGAATCCCTTTTCCAGCAGTTATTGAAGCTTTAATAATGGAGATTACCTTTGAAATTTTAAGAGAAGCAGGAATTCGAATGCCGAGAGCAGTAGGTGGGACAATTTCAATTGTTGGCGGCTTAGTTATTGGCCAAGCAGCTGTTGAAGCAGGAATTGTTTCTAATATTATGGTTATTGTCGTGGCTCTAACGGCGATAGCTAGCTTTGTATCCCCTATCTACTCATTTGCTATTTCGACTCGACTATTACGGTTTCTCTATATCATCATTGCCTCAATTTTTGGATTATATGGGGTGTTTTTAGGGATGATCATGTTAGTCGCTCATTTAGCTAGCCTCCGTTCGTTTAGTGTTCCATATTTAGCACCATTTGCACCATTTAGTTGGCAAGACCATGGTGACGTTTTAATCCGGCTTCCAGCCTGGGCTATGAAAAAGAGACCTTCCTATCTGCAAACTGAGTCTCCGCTTAAACAGACAAATGTTAAATCACCAACACCGCCTAAAAAAGGGAGCGATAATAGGTGAAAATATATAGTCGTCTATTCCTATTTATCATCTTCTTGTTAACTGGATGTTGGGATGCACAAGAACTAAATGAAATTTCATTAGTAACCGGGTTAGCTATCGACAAAGGAAAAGATTATAAATATGAATTAACAGTAGAGGTATTAAATCCTCCTGCATTAGAAACAGAGACTATCGGTAGCCAAACCGCTTCGATCATTTATACGCTAGAAGGAGACAGCGTCGCTGAGCTAGCAAAAAAAACGAATGTTGGTTTTACCCGCAAATTAAAATATTCGCATATGCGAGTTGTCGTTATCAGTAAGGAACTGGCTGAAGAAGGATTACTAGAGTTCATCGACTTTTTTGAGGCTGACCGAGAAATCAGAAATGATTTTAATTTTCTTGTCGTAAATAACGTGCGCGCAAGTGATGTCCTAAAGGTAACCTATCCGATGCAACGTGTTTCCTCAATGAAACTACATGTACAGCTAGATACAATGGTAAATGAATGGGGCGGTGATCCTAATATTCGCTTAAAAGATTTTGTGAGGGCACTTGCCTCTCCTGGCCGCGAGCCTGTACTTGGAACAATCAAAGTAGAAGGTCCCGTTAAAAAAGGAAATAAATTAGAAAATATGGAAAAGGTAGAGCCTGATACATTGGTTGTATTAGACGGTTTAAGTATTTTTAAAGGACTTGAATATCAAGGAAATTTACCAGTAAAGCACGCAAGAAATTATCTGTTACTTCAAGATAAGTTAAATAACACTTCTATTACAGTAACATGTGGTGAAAATAAAATGATGACCTCACGTATTTATAATTCTAAAACAAGAATCAATGCTTATTATAAAAACGATATTCCCCACATTGACGTTGACATTGAATTAGAGGGACGGATAGACTTGCTTCAATGCCCAGTTGATATTATGAAAATCAAAAGTTACCTTGAAATCGAAGAGAAATTTGCAAAATCCTTCAAAAATGAAATCGATAATACGATCCGTATTTTACAAGAGGAATACCAATTAGATATCTTTGGATTTGGTGAGCATATGGAACGGCAAGCCTATGATGACTTTAAGAAAGTAAAAGATCATTGGAATGAGGAGTTTAGCCGAGCTGAAATTAATGTTGATGTTATTGTTAAATTACGTCGTGCTGGTTTAATTACTAATCCCGTTTTTGAAGATATTGAATAAGTCTTTACAGATGAAATTCCCAAAGTCTAGACCAACGTTTCCAATTGAATACCTCTTCCATGGACAAATTTCCAGGTGATAAGATGAGGAAGACGTCATTTTATTGTAGGGAGATGATTGTATGCATTACGGAAGCAAAGGTTGGTATGTTCACGAATTGAAAAAGCGTGGGATAAGGTATCATCAAGGTAAGAAATTAGAAACATACAAAACGTATGTGTTAGCTAATTTGTATAAAGAGATAGCATCTTAAATTGTTTTAATATAGAGGTTTAGTTCATCAAAGACTAAACCTCTTTTCTATACTTGTTGTTAAATGGTTTTCAATTCATCGGTACTAAACTATCTTACTATTATTTTCTCCCTTCTAGTTCTTTATCAACCGATTTTTTTCAATAAAAATAGCTCTACGTCGGTTAAAGATGACATAAAGCCTTTATCTATTAATCAATCATTATTAATAAGATATAGTAGTTTCCTTTAAAGACCGAGAAAATTTTTCCCGTAATCCGTGTTCCATGAATGATCAATTCAAGACCAATAGTTTCCCCTGTGTCTTGTACAAGCTTTAATAAGTCTATTAACTTTGTTTTTTCATGGTCACTTATCATAAACTCTTGAAACTGCTCAACAAATTGCTCACTACAGAAAGCAATTTCAAACTGATGGTTAAAAACAATGTACGTGTCAGCTTTACCGATAATTCCGTCTAAAAATCTGAAAGAACTTCGGAGTAATGTTACTTCAACTTCCCTAATCTCATCAGTTGTAATATGCCCTTTTTGTTCTAATATTTGAAATAAGCTAGATAAATTATGAGGATCTTCGAGCTTAAGGTCAAATTCAGCGAGAAATTTTTTTATCTGAGCTTTTAGCTTCTGATGTTCACTCAAATGTTTTCCTCCTCTTAAATTCTCCTTACGTACTCATCCATTATATCTTTAAGTTTAGTGAAATTGCATCCAAAAAACTCATTTTGGGTATTTTTCAGTAGTTTTTTTTAGATAATTAAGGAACTTTGTAGCAAAAAGTGTTACAATTGGTTCAAAATGAAGATTTTTGAGGAGGGAAATATCGTGGATTTTTTAGATGAACAAGAACAAAAGACATACCTTGCATACATTGAGTCTCGATTAGAAGAAACATGGATGCGTGCATTAGTCGCCTACAACATTGAAAATATGAATTTAGTACAGAAATACATGAATGAAATCCACCCTTGGGTGTGCCTTTATAACTTCTACTATTCTAATAGTTTTATAAAGAGATAGAAAAAACCTAGCACTTGGCTAAGCTTCTTCAAGATTAGTTTTTTGCTCTAGCATTCAAAATATTTTCTAGCATTGTTCGGATCGGTTGTAAGTCTCCTTCTTCAATCGGAATTCCATTCCAATGCAAGTTACTAGAATATAGAACTTTATAAACATTTCTCTCCATTTTATATTTTGGTTTTTCTGTTAAACCTAATAAATAATCTACAGATACATCAAATAATTTCGCTAATCTAATTAATACCACGTAGCCAGCTTCACGTACCCCTTTTTCATACCCTGAATATGTACTTCTAGTGTTAACGGGCACATTAAATCTTCTAAAAGTCTATTGAATTTTTCAAATTCCTCCGGAATTGCCTATTCACTTCCCTGAAATAATATGCTAAGTTTTTTGCATATTGAGGGGGAGGTTTTTTTATGATTAAAATTCATGACTTCGGAATTGGGTTGGTTGAGTATGGGGAAAGAGGAAAGAAGAATGATTTTCCATTGTTTGATGAATGTCCTAATTGTAAATGTCTAGCTCATGGGAACCTACATCGAAATGGGTATTATTGGAGGTATGGAATAACTGAAGAAGAGACATCATATATTCCCATTTGCCGTCTTAGATGTCTAGGGTGCAAAGTGAATATTTCTATTCTACCAGATTTTCTAATACCGTATTTCCAGCATACCGTCAAAACCGTATTGGATCGCGTTAATCAGATTCTACAAAACAAGAGAGTAAATGGCAGCCGTCAATTGTTGAGATTTTATCTTTGTCGATATTTAAAATGCATTAATTGGATTCATACATTCTTTATTAGTTTGGGGGAGATTAGTGGAAAGTCGGGGGATATAAAAAAAGAGGCCATAAAATATATGAAAATGATCCATGATTTTGGCGAATCACCCTTCTTACGAAGGTCACAGGGTCACTTAGCAAAATACCTTATGGCAAATTAATTCTATCATATTTGAGTGAATTTAAAAATAATCTCATTCCCACATAACTTTTTCATAGTCACAAAATAGCAAAAAAAGTAGAATTATAACCATGGATGACCGGTCGTCCTTCGATTAAAAGGAGGAAGATTCCATGAATGAAAAAGAACGCGAACAAGTGGCTTTATTTCGATATGGCTTAATAGCCCCGCTCTTTAATGGGCAAGTAGATTCGAAAGAATACTTAAAGGGATTAGAAGGGAAAGTTCATTCTATTCCTTATTATGGTGAAAAGAAAATTGCGCAGAAAACAATGAAAGAATGGCTTCTTAATTATCGAAGGAATGGTTTTGAAGCTTTAAAACCAAAGAAACGTATAGATCGCGGGAACTCACGCAGGCTATCCCCTGATGACCAAGATCAAATTCTTGAAATACGAAAAAAAACTCCCCATATGCCAGTTAGTGTTTTCTACGAACAACTAATCGAACGAGGAGAGATACAAAAAACCCAAATATCTTACTCTACTATAATTCGATTATTAAAAAAACACAACCTTATTGGGAAACAAATGTTGGCCATACCGGAAAGAAAACGTTTCGCTCACGATAAGGTGAATGTGTTGTGGCAAGCTGATCTGTCACATGGGCCATATGTACCAATCAATGGAAAAAAGACAAAGACATTTTTAATAGCCTATATAGATGATTGTTCAAGGCTAGTTCCATATGCACAATTTTTCTCTTCGGAGAAATTTGATGGGTTAAGAGTGGTCACGAAGGAAGCTTTAATTCGGAGAGGAAAGCCAACTATCCTTTATGCGGACAACGGCAAGATTTATAGATCTGAAACGCTTCAATACGCCTGTGCCCAGCTGGGAATTACACTGGCCCATACCCAACCTTATGATCCACGTGCGAAAGGTAAGGTAGAAAGGCTGTTTAAAACGATTCAAACACGATTTTATCCGTTATTACAAACCGACCCAGTACACTCCCTAGAGGAGTTAAACGAACGGTTCTGGAACTGGTTAGAAAGGGATTATCATAGAAGAGCTCATGCCTCATTAGACAATAAAACACCGCTTGAGGTATTTGAATCTCAACTAAAGGATATAACATTTCTAGAGGATTTGTCTATACTAGAGACGATTTTCTTGAAACGAGAACAGCGAAAAGTGAAACCTGATGGCACAATTTCAATAGATAAAAAACTCTATGAGGTCCCATCCTGCTTTATTGGTCAATCTATCGATGTGAGATTTGACGAAAATGGGATCTATGTCTTTGAAGAAAACAAAGAAGTAGCTAAAGCCATACCTGTATCTATGAAGGATAATGCACATGTCAAACGAATTCGCTCCCCATTTGCATTGACTCAATCGGCTGATGTGAAGGGAGAACAAGATCATGTATAAATCATTTTACTCCCTAGCACGAGTACCATTCTCAAAGGATATACGACCTTCGGAGGCATATCTTTCTCCTGATTACCAAGGTGCTTTACAAGCATTAAATTATCTACAGAAATCAAAGGGAATGGGCCTTCTAATTGGCGATCCTGGTGCAGGAAAAACCTTTACCTTACGGTCCTTTAAGGAATCATTAAACCCGTCTTTATATCATGTAGTCTATTTCCCTCTTTCAACGGGCGGTGTTATGGATTTTTATCGAGGATTAGCCTATGGATTAGGAGAGGAACCGAAGTTCCGTAAAGTCGATCTATTCAGGCAAATTCAACAAGGGATTGAGCGCATGTCAGTGGAACGCAAGATTACCCCTGTTTTCATTTTGGATGAAATGCATATGGCAAAGGATGCGTTTTTGCAGGATATAGCGCTATTATTTAACTTTCAAATGGATTCAACCAATCCATTTATCCTAATTTTAGCTGGGTTACCTCACTTAAAAACTAGATTAGCACTAAACCATAATCGCCCACTCTCACAGAGAATGATTATGAAGTACGAGATCCAGTCATTATCTAAAGAGGAAGTATCAGACTATATAAATCACCATATGAAGTTAGCTGGAGCAAAAATGCCCATTTTTACGGAAACCGCTATAGAAGCAATTGCCACACGCTCTCAAGGTTGTCCAAGGGTTATAAATAAATTAACCATTAACAGTTTATTATTTGGGTCTCAATTAAAGAAAGAACAGATAGATGAGGAAATCGTCAGATTAGCTATTGAGGAAAATGGATTATCGTGAAACGCGGGATACTAGTATTTGACCACCATCAGGGGGAATGGCGAGTATGGATTGGGCAGCAACCTTACTGGATAGAACAAGGTTACACGTTTGAACTTCGGATTAAGAACAGGCATTTTCATGCTTATTTAGAAAAGGATTTTGATTGGTTCGTAACTCTAGATCAGGAGGTAAGGTTTGTCCTGCATACTTATGAGGTTTACAAAATACGGCTAATACTACAGGATTATATTCGCATCGATGCCTCTTTATAGAGGCTTCTTTTTTCCGAAAAAAGCCGGTATATTTTGAAAGGAAATTTGCATATACCGAAATAAAGTGAAAAAAATAGCACATTATTTCAGATTTTCTCCTGGATTAAAGTGAAAATGGGAGTCCGGAATAATGTGCCCGTTTACACTTCTAGGAATACCAATTTTCTTTGCTACCTCTTCTTGTGTCAAATTGTTTTTCCTCCGAAGTTCCTTTAACCTTTCCTTTAAGATAACGTTACAATAATTATCTTTGTCCAACATCACGCTCAAGTACTGACCTCCAATTTGGTTTTACGGTTTCTATTAGTTAAAGAATACCACAAAACTAGTATTTTTTTATATCTAGTTGCGTCAAAAATAAAAAACCGAAAGAAACACCACCTATATAGATGTCATCTTTCGGTTTATGTCTAGCTCTCTCTCTAGCTCATTTCCACCAATTATTTTATGCTTCAGTAATAATAACGATTGTGCTTTCATCGAGTTCAAAATCCCAATCCACAAAGATATCATGGACTTTTTTATCTAAAATCGCTTCGAAATTAGTACTGTTATGTAAGTAGCCTTTTTCTAATGATCTTTTAATAACTTTTAAAAGTGTTTCTTTCCCATATCTTATAATTTCTTTTTCAATCCGAACAAGAATACCTGTACGGATGACGGCAATAGTTCGTGAATTCATTTGAAAAGAAGTAATCTTCTCTGGAGTTTTTTCAGCTTCTTTGCTTAAGGTACTTATTTTTTGTTCCACTTCTTCTTTTCCGTGATAATTATCAACCACTACAGTATCATAGAAGATTTCGTTTCCTATTGCAAAGATCATACCAGATCGATTCGTCATATTCCAATCGTAATAAATATGTTCTATTTGAACTCCAGTAACAGCATTAATAAAAGCTCTAATGTCGTGAATGAGCGCGTACATAAGTTTTTGTCTCATCTCATCGATGATCAAATCTTGATCTTGTTGCTGTAGAACCTTCTCGATCGGTGACAAGAAATTGCGGATATAAATAGTAAGATACTTTCCAGCCATCTGCACAAACACCGATTCAGGCCCTTTACCAAAATTCTCACGAAGTAAACTACCAGTGAAACTACTTATTTCTTTCTGTGCACTTTGCATATCACTGTTCATATCTTGCACCCCTTTTTAGGAAAAGAAAGACTTTTATTGACTTTCTTCTAATCTTCCCCAAAAATGAAAAAATATGAACCAAACGGATATTCACTATTATTATACAATAATATTTACATTTTTTTAAAGGTCTTTATAAAGCAAATATGAAAAAATAGCTGTTTAATTAACGGAACCGGGTCCTAGAAAACTATGGAATTTTAGAAATTCATTAAACTAGAAAAAATAGAGCTAATGATGCTAGCTCTATCTTTATTAATTATTTACTCCCATTTAAACGTTTTAGACGAAATTGCAAAGCAAACTAAAAACCATGCAACTAGAACTGCTGTTGGCACAAGGAGGTCAGCCATTGTCGCCCCGACATTCATCACCTCTCGCAGTACACCTGCAAGATGAGAAATTGGAATTAATGCCACCACTGGATGTAAAAAATCAGGCATGTTCGTAATCGGAAAGAAGATCCCTCCTAAAAAGAACATTGGAAACGAAATAAATCCTGCGATTGGTGAAGCGTGTTCAGGTGTTTTTGCTAGGTTTGCAACTAAAAATCCTAAAGACATAAACACAAGAATTCCTAAAATAAGATAGAACAAGAGTAGGAACCAATTCCCGTTCATTTGAGCACCAAGCAAGAAGATCCCAACACCTATAACTAAAATAGATTGAGTAATATTGAGAATGGCTCTAGCCGTAATTTGCGCAGCTACAAATGTACTAGCTGAGAGACCAGTTAACTTCATTCTACGTAGAACGCCTCGCTCCCGCCATGAAGAGATTTGTGCTGCAACACCGTTTAAATTACTAGATAAAATCATTAAAGCCGCAATGCCTGGAACTAAGAAATCTAAGTATGTTAAGTCTAGCGATTTAATTCCCAGACGCTCGACAAAAACAGTTTCTTGATAATCTGTTAACTGTTTATTTAATTGATCAACCGCTTGATCAATAATGGCAAAACCAAGCTGAGCGATGGCTTGATTTGTCTCATCATAGAATACTGAAAACGTAGGAACTTGTGCTCCTTTTTCAATTTCATTAGCAAATCCAGCGTCTATTTCGATTACAAACGAAAGATTTCCGTCCTCGACTTCTTGTTTCGCACTAGCGACATCTTCCCATTCTCGCAAGTCAATCGCTTCAACGTCTAAAAATGCTTCTTTCATTATCAATGAATACTCACTTTTGTCGTGATCTACCCATGCAACTGTAATATTCGTACCAGTTCCACCACCAAGAAACAACCCTAAGACGATCATTAAAAATAACGGGAAAAAAGTCGTCCAAAAAATAACCGCTTTATTACGAGCAAATAGCTTTAATTGAGCCAACGTTAATTGCCAATATGCTTTCATTCTTCTCTCAGGCTCCTTCCAGTTAACTGCAAGAACACATCTTCTAACGTTGCTCTTCTAGTTTGTAAATCTTGAATTTGTATTTTCTGATCTTCTGTGAATTTAATTAACGCGATTAAGCTATCTTGTAAATTCGTAGTATATAGAACTGCTTGATCCTTCAGTGTTGTCACCTTCGTTACCCCTGCAAGTGACTCTAGTAAGTGTAGATCTTGCCCCCATTTAAATTGAATAGCAGACTCCATTTCTAAAGAAGCAATTAAATTATCAGGCGTGTCTAGTGCCATTACCTTCCCATGATCCATAATGGCAAGGCGGTCACATAATACATATGCCTCTTCCATGTAGTGGGTTGATAGGATAATCGTTTTCCCTTGTAGTTTTAATTCTAGTACAATGTCCCATAATGATCTTCTTGCCTGTGGATCCAAACCTGTTGTCGGCTCATCTAGAAAAATCACTTCAGGATCATGAATTAACGCTAACCCTATGGCTAGTCGTTGTTTTTGCCCACCTGAAAGTCCTTTAATAGAATCTTTACGCTTTTCGATAAGGTTCATTTGTGCTAAGATCGTTTCTACTGGTTGACTTTTTCTATAGAAACTAGCATACATCCGTAAAATTTCTTCTACTGTTAACAGATCAAACATCGAAGTAGATTGAAGCTGAACACCAATATGTTCCGTTACTTTTTTACGATCTTTTTTCACTGAAAGATTGTTAATGATAACTTCACCAAAATCCGCATCGCGCAATCCTTCCATCATTTCCATTGTCGTTGTTTTTCCTGCTCCATTAGGTCCAAGAAGGCCAAATACCTCACCTTCATTCACAGTTAAACTGACCCCATCAACTGCTTTTAAGGAGCCATAATATTTTTTTAAATCTGTCACTTGAATCATTTCCATATATTCAACCCCTACAACTTTCTTTATAAGTCATTTTATCGATATTCTTCATGGAAGTCTAAAATTATGATTTTTAATTAGATTAATTTTTCTCTGTCTTCATTAATCATTTGAAAATACTTTTGTCACAAAAATGAATTGGTATACTTTGTTAGCTTGAGGAAAAGATACCATTAACCAAATTAATGAATAGTAGCGGTGTATTAGTTATGACAAACACATTAGATAAATGCCTGCAAAACAATATTACCAAAATTAAAAGTGACCTAGGAAATAGTACTGACCTTATTATTCGATTCTTAAACGTCAATGAAAAAATTAGCGTTGGATTGGTTTATTTTAATGGACTTTCCGATAAAGTGATGATTGAACATTCAATCATTGACTCTTTATTAAATCTCAAAGAGCTAGATGCTTCCGACGTCCATTTAGAGTTCTTAAAAGAAAAGATACTTGCAAACCCTGAAATAAGCAAAGCTAAAGATTTTCAAACAGTGTATCAGGCATTACTCTCAGGAGATACAGCAATTTTCATTGAGGGACATGAAGAGGCCTTTCTAGCTAGTACGAGAAAAATCGAAGAGCGAAGCGTCGCTGAACCAACTACCCAAGTTGTCATCAGAGGACCAAAAGATGGATTTGTTGAAAATATCACCGTTAACATTGCCTTAATTCGCAGACGAATTAAAGATCAAAATTTATGGTTGGAAACGCGAGAAATCGGCAAGGTTACCAAAACATCCGTATCAATGTTGTTTCTTCATGGAACAGCTGATGAAGAGATCTTAAATGAAGTTCGTATGCGCCTAGATAAAATTGACACTAACGCAATCCTAGAGAGTGGATATATTGAAGAATTTATTCAAGACTCCGCCTTTTCACCATTTCCTACTGTCTACAATACCGAGCGGCCAGATATAATCGCTGCCGGAATATTAGAAGGTAGAATAGCTATCTTAATTGATGGAACTCCTTTTGTCTTATTAGTTCCTGCATTATTTAACCATTTTATTCAGTCAGCTGAAGACTATTATAATCGTTCAGATTTTGGGCTAATTCGTATTTTAAGATTAGCATGCTTAGGAATTTCACTACTAGCCCCTTCTATTTATATTGCCTTAACAACGTTCCATCAAGAAACTATTCCTACGGTTTTATTGATAAGCCTTGCTGCTCAGCGGGAAGGTGTTCCGTTCCCAGCTTTTTTTGAAGCCTTTTTCATGGAAATTATTTTTGAAATTCTTCGTGAAGCAGGGCTTCGAATGCCAAGAATGGTTGGTCAAACGATGTCAATTGTCGGTGCTCTTGTTATTGGCCAAGCTGCAGTTGAAGCCGGATTTATTTCTAACGCGATGATCATTGTTGTTGCGATTACCGCTATCGCATCGTTTGTCGCACCTGGATATAGTATTGGAATTTCAATGCGAATATTACGTTTTCCAATGATGTTTTTAGCGGCTAGTTTTGGGTTGTACGGGATAGCAGTTGGTCTTATGTTTTTAATTCTCCACTTATCAAATTTAAAGTCGTTTACTGTTCCCTATATGTATAACATTGGACCGTTTAAACTACGTAGGCAAAGAGATACAATTATCCGCTTACCTCAAAAAATTGTAAGTCAAAAAGAATCAAAAACCTAATAACAGGATGGAACATTCATATGAAAAAAAAGCTAGTTAGTATACTTTTAATTATCATGACTATTTTATCTACCGGTTGTTGGAATCAACGAGAATTAAACGATTTAGGTATTGCCATGGCACTAGGACTAGATAAGGCCGATGATAAACATATTCGACTTACAGTACAGATTGTTTTGCCACAAGAAGTAAAACAGCCAAGTTATTTTACACCTGTGACTGTTTATTCAGAAGAAGCAGAAACAGTTTTTGAAGCGTTTCGAAAAATTACAACGATGTCTCCTAGAAAAGTGTATTTACCACATTTTCGGATTGCAGTCATCGGTGAGACATTAGCTCAGGATGGAATTCTTGACCTTCTTGAAATGCTCTTTAGAGATCATGAATTTAGGTCTGATTTCTATATCGTCGTCGCAAGAGAAGGAGCTAGTGCTGAAGATGTCCTCAAAACAATGACACCTTTTGAACGGATTCCAGCAAATGAAAAATTTTCTGCTTTAAAATTATCTGAATCCGCTTGGGCTCCAACCGTTGCTGTAAACTTAGATGATTTACTTAGGAATTTGGCCACTGATGGTATGGAAAGCGTCTTAACCGGAATTACTTTTAAGGGCAACAAAAATGACGGTAAGACGAAAAAGAATGTTGAAACACTAGATCCAAATAGTTTATTACAGTATGAAGGGATTGGCGTTTTTAAAGAAGATAAACTGGTTGGTTGGTTAAATCAAGATGAAAGTAAAGGATTTAATTACATTATGAGTAACGTCCAAAGTACTGTTGGTAGAATTAAATGCCCTACGGCTGGTGAGCTAGTTGTTGAAATTATGGGGACAGAAACAGAGATTATCCCAAGCTATATAGATGGTAAACCTGAATTTGAACTTAAGATTACTAGTAATGTAAATGTCGCTGAAGTTGTGTGTGACATTGACCTTCAAGATCCAAAAACGATTGAACAATTAGAGAAGAGTTTAGAAGATCGCCAGAAAGAACTATTAAATAGTGTCGTCGTTGCAGCTCAAGAAAAATACAAAAGTGACATTTTTGGATTTGGTAATACATTTCGAAAATCATATCCTAAACAGTGGAAAAAGCTAAAAGATCAATGGGAGGAGTTATTTCCAACGGTAAAAGTATCCTATTCAGCAGAAGGAACTATTAATTTAACTGGAACAATGAATCAAAGTATTTTTGAAAAGTAAGAGGTGATAATGTAATGGAAATTCTATTATATTTCCTGATCCTTATCATTATCTCCTATTT
The DNA here is from genome assembly GCF_001866075.3 of Anaerobacillus isosaccharinicus. Lineage (GTDB taxonomy): Bacteria > Bacillota > Bacilli > Bacillales > Anaerobacillaceae > Anaerobacillus > Anaerobacillus isosaccharinicus. The sequence continues at coordinate 343,381 of NZ_CP063356.1, forward strand.
GGGGTTTCGTTCATATAAAAGGAGTAATGATAAGAAAGCTTTACTTGTCTTCAGTTTATTGATAGCTTGCAACTTTGCCATCACCCTATTACATGTTTTAGAGGTTTCAATACCGACACCATTAGATTTGATCACATTTATTTATAAACCATTTAGTAATTTTCTTTACTCATTATTTTCGTAAAAAAGGGTGGTAATAGTGTTCGAAAACCAAAAAATTAGTACTCTACAATTTTTTATCCTTGTTTTATTTTTCACAATTGGAAATACGATTATTAATGCCCCGTCCTTAATTGCATCTCAAGCAAAACAAGACGCCTGGATTTCAAGTATACTTTCGTTAGGATTCGGCCTATGCTTAGCCCTACTTTATTGTTACTTAGCGAGTAAATTCCCAAATAAAACGATTGTCCAATTTAGTGAAATTATTCTCGGGAAGATTGTCGGAAAGATTTTTTCACTTTTTCTAATCTCTTATTTCCTTATTATCGCTTCACTAATGATTAGGCAATTTGGCGATTTCATGACGACGATTATCATGCCTGAAACACCAAGCCTTGCGATCCACCTCCTTTTTTTATCAATTATTGTAACAGGGGCTTACTTAGGAATTGAAACGTTAGGAAGATCGGGAGAAGTTATTCTACCAACTTTATTCATATTATTAGTCGTACCATTTCTTTTTCTACTCCCTGAAATGGACATTAATAATCTTAAACCGGTTTATGAAAATGGATTTAATCCAATTATGAGAGGGACAATTTCTCATTTAGGCATCCCATACCTCCAATTAATAGTTATTTTAATGATTTTTCCATATGTAAAAGATATTAAAAAGGCAAAAAAAATCTTTATTCTAGGTGTGCTTTTAGGAGGATTTATTTTAACAACTGTTATTCTTTACTCAATTCTTAGCCTTGGCGTTATATTAACAGAGATCAAACATTATCCACCATACTTTATGGCGCAAAAGATTAGCATCGGGGATATTGTTGAACGACTTGAAGTCTTAATCGCAGGAACTTGGTTTATTACAATATTCTTCAAAACAACTATTTTGTTATACGCCATAAATCTGGGATTATCTCAAGTTTTCAATTATAAGAATAATCGACCGATGATTTTTGGTTTAGGTTACTTATTATTAATTCTTACGCAATTTATTACTCCGAATATTGTTTATTTTAATGATTTTTTTAAAAATATTGTTCCTCCATACGGTTTAACTTTTGGGCTATTTTTTCCGCTTCTATTGTTAAGTATCTATATAATTAAAAGAAAAAAGATGCCTACTTTCGCAAGCGAAAATAATTAATCATTTGATATTAGCAACAAAAAATAGCTTCTAAAAGAAAGAATTTTTCATAATAAAAAGAAAAGGATTAGTTTTGAAACCAGCCTTTTCTTAACATTATTAGTAATACAACGATTAATCCTGTTTGCTGATAAAGGGTCTAACTAAATAACTAATCGTCTTCAGTGGATTCTTGTGGTTTGGTTGAAATAGTTTCTGCCCGATGTATCCATTTAGATGCTTCACTGCAAAATCAAAGGTGCTGTTGTTAAGTTTTTCCATCCCCCGGCGAAGGGTTAGAGAATGATCATAGCTTTTTCTAAACGTATTTGTATATTCTTCGTATTTCCCGAAGCCGCAAAGATCGTAAGCTGCAAAAATCCCAGTTAAAATTGCTTCAAATTGACCGAAGCCTAAAAAAGGCATGGCAGACCCGAAACAATTTCCTGTAAAAAAGGTATTACCAATTCGTGCAGATTTACTAACACCAATCTTGTAATTTTTTACTTGAAACTGATCAGTTATTTCTAGTGACTGATCTAGCTGCCGGCAAGCACGCTTGTAAAAACGATCCCAATACTCAGTGATCATTTCTTCATTCTCCTCTGGTAAATCTGGATAAGCAATGACTATATTCGCTTCGGTGTCAGAAAAGGGGAGTAAATAAGCATACCCTTGAGGAGCTAAAGTATTATCTAACCACACAAATACCTTGAAACGATCAAATTCCCCTTCTACCGTGGCACCTTTTAGGGTGACGGATAGATCCTCGCGGTAATTATCGAGCTTCATTGCATATGATCCGTCACCCGTAGACATTATGACATGCGTATATTCGTGTAACAGTTCTTCATACGTATGTTTTGAGTTAAAAATTATTTCAGATTTCACTTGCTCAGCTAGTTGGTTTTCTAATGCAAGTTTGTGACGTCCTCTTATATTTACAAACCCTACATGCTCTTTGATGACTGCTTTTTCATTTTCGGAATTTATGTGAAGTTGATTGATTGAACCTGCTGGCTTCAAATACAACTGAAATTCTTCTGAAAAATATTGAAACACATCATTTACTGGCCTTGTTAATAATGATAGGAATGCTTCTGCATTTATAAAGCGGTCACCCACTTGTGAGCGGTTCTCAAATATTGTTGGATTGATTCCATGCCTTTCTAACATAATAGCGCAGGTCAGTCCAGATAAACCTGCCCCCATAATAGCCACTTTCATTTATACAACCCCCATATCTTTACTTTTTACTATTGATTAGCATTTCCAATTTCACTCAAATAACTTCATAACCTTGTGTTTGTAGGTGTAAATAAGTTAAATTAATAAGTAACAAACTAAAAGGTGTGTTTTGATTGCGAATTAACAAATATATAAGTGAATCTGGAATAACTTCAAGGCGGGAAGCAGATAAGTGGATTGCCGATAAACGTGTGACAATTAATGGGATCGTTGCGGAATTAGGGAGTAAAGTTGAACAAGGTGATGATGTTCGCGTTGATAACAAACCCATAGTTAGAGAAGAACAACATGTCTATATTGCCTTAAATAAACCAGTTGGGATTACGAGTACAACCGAACGACATATTAAAGGCAATATTATCGATTTTGTTAATCATCCGTTACGTATTTTTCATATTGGTCGGCTTGATAAAGAATCGGAAGGTTTAATTCTACTTACAAATGACGGTGACATTGTTAATGAAGTTTTGCGTGCTGAGAATAAGCATGAAAAAGAGTATATCGTTACTGTAGACAAACCACTTACTCAGTCTTTTCTAAAAAATATGGCTGAAGGGGTAGAAATTTTGGATACGAAAACATTACCTTGTAAAGTAACGAAAATCTCAAATAATGTTTTTAAGATTATCTTAACACAAGGATTAAATCGACAAATTCGACGTATGTGCTCAGCTCTTGGTTACCAAGTTCGTAGGCTACAACGTATCCGAATTATGAACATACATTTAGGGGACTTAGCAAAAGGACAGTGGCGTGATTTAACAAAAACTGAGCTAAACCAGCTATTTAAAGATTTAAATTATATACCGCAAAAAAGATGAGACATTTGTCTCATCTTTTTTATTATACAAAATTAACAATTTTTAATTTATGATTTTTTCGTAAATCAACAAAGGTATCGCTTTCAGTTAAGTAAAGCAACGGCTGCGAAGGCTCATTATCAAAAATAAACACAATCTCACCCTTTGTATCATCATTAAGGACTACTTTTTCACCTACATATTTGCGAAGAAGGTGGCGAACAAATGGGATAACAATTGCTGGATTTAACTTATTTTCTCGTGCTTCTTCCACCAATTGATTAATTAACTCAAAGGTGTTTGAGTTGTCCATTATAATTTTATCAATTTTATTTGCAACTGAAATAATCTGGACCATGACCGGTAAATGTTTTACTTTCAACCCTTTCGGGTATCCTGAGCCGTCAATTCGTTCATGATGATGCCTTGCAGCATTTAAAATAAGAGCATTAACACCCTTTGCTTCCTTTAAAATAGCCCATCCTAATTCAGGGTGATGCTTGTATTCTTCAAGTTCTGCTTCGGTTAATTCCGCTTCTCTTTTTTGAACAATTCATTGTTAACTTCTAATTTTCCAATGTCGTGTAGCACACCCATTTGCCAAAGAAGTAATTTATTTTTATAAGAATATCTTAATAATTTTCCAAGGAAAAAGGATATTAAACCGACATTGCCACTATGACGATAAAGCGTCGGTTCGCCACTCATTTTATACAATTGTTCGAGGAATGAAGCTTCTCTTTGTACGAAGCTAACGATTTTTTTATCTTGCTCAAACCATTCTTTAACTGGAATTGTCTTCATTTTTTCTATATTTAAAAATAAGTTTTCGATATTTTCAATGTAGTTCTTGTATAGCTTTTTAAATGATAGGTCTTCTGAAACTTTAACTTTCTTATAATTATGTTTTTTCAAGAGTAAAATATTTGTTTCAGTCAATATTGAACCTTTTTTTAATAACAAAACATCAAGATTTGATACAATATCTTGTTCTAATCTTTTGCCTACAAGATCAAAGCTAATTTCTTCCATTAGGAATCCTCTCCCTCTCATCGCCGTTTTGATGTGATACAAGGATATCATCTCTACTTATAGTATATAGTATCAGGTTCCTTTACTGAAAGTTACTTTTGACACAGATTACTATGCCTAAATATGAATAATTTTTAATAATAGCCTTAGCTAGGAATACACAGACTATGGTAAAAGGGGCATGGATTGGTTTAAGAAAGTAGGCTTAGTGTCAACAGTAAGGTTATCCGCACTTACGAGCTAATGCTACTCTTCTTTTACAAAACGGTGCATTATACTGGTCGCAGTACATGTTAGATAAAAGAAAATATTTTTATAATCACGGCTTGTTTGTTGAAGCAATTTTTTCCTTATCCATCATAGATCGACAGCAAATGTACAATACTAAAAACATTAACAGTAGGAAAGGGTGTAAACACTTTGACAATCCCGAAAAAAGAGCGAATGCTTCATATTATTGACCAACTTGAAAGTTATGCTGATCAAATGTCTGAACCAATACAAACAAAATTGCAGCAAGCAAAAAAACAATTATCTGAATTGGATGATCAGGAAGTTGAACAGTTAACTGATAAAGTTTTTTCTAAACCAGCAACAGAACAACATATCAATTTCAATTCTCCAGAAAACCTGTTGCATTCTTGCTACAGCGAATTAGATCGCCTGACTAAAGAAGAAGGAGCACCCGAACATCTTCAGGAGGCCGTTCAAGAAATGCGTTATTATTTTTCCATTGAAGAAAGGGATGGATTTTTCCCTTGATAAGTTGTTCATTTGCTGAATAAAGGTTGCATTCTGAATTCGAGGTTTAAACCATTTTTGATATAAATAGCTCCCCTAAAAGTTGCTAGAATTTACTTTTAGGGGAGCATACTTTTTGTGAAGTACTAGTTGAATTTTTAACTGAAGTCTACGATTTTTAAATTATGAAACTTACGTAAATCTATGTATTCGTCTGATTCCTCAACATGAACTAATGGTTGTGATGGTTCATTATCATGAATAAATATAATTTTTGCTAATCTAGCATCACTTAAGATTATTTCCTTGCCTACATAATGATAATATTTGTAACGAACGAAAGGTACAACAATAGCAGGATTCAATTTATTTTGTTGTGTTTCATTAATTAGGTAGTTCATAACTTGAAAAATACTAGTTTTCCCTTGAGAGTTCGAAAGTTTATCGACTAAATTAGCAACTGAGATCATTTGCACTAGTAAAGGAATCTCATCTACCTTTAAGCCTTTAGGATAGCCTGTCCCATCAATTTTTTCATGGTGTTGCTTCACCGCATTTAATATATTTACATCGATGTCATTTACTTCTCTTAGAATATTCCATCCGTAATATGCGTGTTTTTTGTACTCACTCATTTCATTTTCTTCAAGATTATCCTGGTTATGTAATAGTTCCTCACTTAATTTCATTTTACCGATGTCATGAAAGACACCCATTTTCCATAATAATTTTAAGTTTTTATTAGAATAACCTAATATTTTACCAAGAATAACGGCGATAATCCCCACATTTGCACTATGACGGAAAAGAGAGTCTTCAACGTTATTAATATTGTAAATTTCTTCCGTTAACGAAGGGTTCTTAAGAATGAACTGAAAGAATTTTGCGTTTTCTTCAAACCAATTTTCTATAGAAATTTCTTTTATTTTATTTACGTCAGTAAACAATTCCTTGATTTGCTCAATGTTTTTTAAATATAATTTTTCAAAGGTTACTATTTCAGAGACATTTACATTTTTATAATCGTGATTTCTTAAAAGAATAATATTAGACTCGGTTAAAACCGCTCCTTTTTTTAGTAACAATACTCCAAACTCAGATATGATATCTTGCTCTAGTACTTTACCAACAAGGTCAAAGCTAATTTCAAGTACTTCTTCCACGAGTTGCACTCTCCCTAATAAATACAATTGTATATGACTAGTTAAATTATACTGTTTATTATCAATTAACTTAAGCTACAATAGTCTCATTATTTTTATGCTGACAGTATATTAAGAACCATAGAAAAGGTGTCAGACACCCCAAAAAGACATTTTCTTATTTTTGTCTTTTTGGGGTGTCTGACACCTTAAATGGACATTTCACGTTAATTTGTCCACCTCTAGTGGACAATGTTTTCAGTTTGAACTCAATTAGAAGCGACCTGACTTAAAGATGGAGAAAAAGAGCCAAATAATCATGACTAAAGCTACACCGAAGCCTATTTCTACCGTAGGTAATCGCCAAATAATTGTCGTTGTATTCCCTGACAACGATGTACCAATGATCAAGCCCACCATTATAATACTAAAAGAGAGAAGCACAATGCTAAAAGAGATCCGATTACTAACTCTTTCCATTCTTGTTAACAAGCGGTCAAGATCAGATAGTGAAATTTCAACTCTCAATTTCCCCTGCTTCATAATAGATGAGAATTCTCTTACGCTTTTTGGTAATTCAGTTAAAATCTCACCGTACTCTTGTATGTTCCCCCATAATCGAAAAGCGAGATTCTTCGGTTGATAGCGCTCCTTTAATAAATGGCGTCCAAATGGCTCCGCGATTTTTATAATACTTAATTCAGGATCAAGTTTTTCAACCATACCTTCCATTGTCAGCAAAGACTTGCCTACTAGCGTTAAATCAGTAGGAATGCGAATTCCATGCTTAGATGCTACTGAAAAAAGATCCGTCACGGCTTCGCCTAAGCTTAATTGACTAAACGGAACATCGTAATACTTTTCCCGAAGCATATCAACATCAGATTTCAACAAGGTTAAATTGGCCTCTTCGGGAACAAGCCCCATTTTCATTACGGCCTTAATAACCCCATCTGTATTTTGAAGCATCATCGAAATGATAAATGAAGCAAAATGATCTCGCATTTGCGGACTAAGTCGACCAACCATTCCAAAGTCCATAAAAATAATTTTATTCCCTGTTGTCACTAAAACATTTCCTGGATGTGGATCACCATGAAAGAAACCACCAATTAAAATTTGTTGAAAAATTGAATGAACAACCCGTTCTGCGATCACTTTTCTGTTATAGCCTTGTTGTTCTAACTTTGCAAATTCGTTTAGTTTTGTTCCTTCTACAAATTCCATTGTTAATACTTTCTGACTTGAATATTCCCAATACACTTTTGGAATATAAATTTTATCGTCGTCCTCAAATTGTTTCGCAATTTTCTCTGAATTTCGCCCTTCAATTGAATAATCAACTTCTGCCCTTAGAGATTTAGCAAACTCATCAACAATATCAACGAGTTGATATTTAGCCGCCCAATCTAACCTACGTTCTGCCAACATGGCAATATCTCGTAATATTTCTAAGTCAGTTTCAATTATTTTTCGAATTGAAAGGCCGTTGAATTTTCACCGCTACCCGTTCACCTGTTTTTAAAACTGCATAATGAACTTGTCCAATGGAAGCAGCAGCTAATGGAGTTGTCCGGAACTCGGAGAACATCTCTTCAACTTCAATTCCAAATTCAGTTAAAAAAACCCCTTGAACTTCCTCATAGGAGAACGGTGGTACATCATCTTGTAGCTTCTCTAGTTCATTAACGATATCAACTGGAAAAATATCAGACCTAGTGCTAGCAATCTGTCCAATTTTAATAAATGTTGGCCCCAACTCTTCTAAGAATACTCTGAAGCGCTCGCCAACCGATTTCCTATCTAACTCTTTTCCTTCAATGAAAAGGCGTTTAGGCATACTTAATAATTCAAGGAGACCAAGTTCCTTCATAATAAATCCGAAACCATTACGGGTAAAGGCGGATACAATTTCCTGATAGCGATGTAAATGCCTAATTCTTTTTCTAAAAATTGAAACCACACCCTATTCCTTACTCTTGTTTTTGCTCTAAATCTCTAATTCGTTTTTCTAATTGTTCTACTTCTGCCTTTGTTGCTAGATTTACTTCATTTAAAATAATCTTCATACGTTCTCTAATCATCTCGTCTAATTGACTTTGGGCCTGTTGACCTTTTTGGATTAATTCATTCACAAGCTCATTTGATTCCTCTTTTTTAATTTCACCTTTTGTAACTAATTCATCAACAAACGTTTCAATTTGCTCCTTACTCTTAACAGCTAATCCTATCCCCAATGCTAATCCTTTTTCTAATAAACTTCTCATATGTAAAGCCCCCTAAACTATTTTTTCTTATAATACCCAATGGTAGTAAAGATTACTTATCCCTAATTTCGGAGAATGATAAAAATTAAATACAATACATAAGCAATTACAAGAAACATACCTTCAACCTTCCCAACTGTAAACCGTGTTCTTGAAAATAATAATAAGACAATCGTCAATATGATCATTAAAATGACGTCAATATATATTCTGCCACTAACAGACAGTGGTGAAATGACCGAAGAGGCCCCTAGTACAAATAAAATGTTAAAAATATTACTACCAACAATGTTCCCTAATGCAATTTCACTTTGTTTTTTTAGAGCTGCTGTAATTGATGTTACTAACTCAGGTAAAGAAGTCCCAATTGCAACAATTGTTAAACCAACTAGTGTTTCACTCATACCATAAGCAAAGGCAATTTGGGTACTATTTTTTACAACAAGATCACCACCGAATATAATAGCTCCAAGCCCAAGTACAGTAAAAAAGATGTTTTTACCCCATGGATCATTCAATGTTTTAGGTTCAAACATTATTTTTTCTCTGCTTGTACGAACGACTTCAAAAATATAGTACAAAAAAACAGCAAAAAACAATAAGAAGATAAATCCATCAGAGCGAGTTAACAAGTTCGCACTCATTGCCTGTAACGCCACATCACTAACTAGTACTAGCAGAACAATACTTGCCAATAAAGCGAAGGGAATTTCCTTTCTAATTGTTTCACTTTCCACTTTTAAAGGGGTTATGATAGCAGTCAAGCCAACCACTAACGTAATATTAAAGATATTACTACCAATAACATTCCCTAGTGATACGCCACTACTACCTTCTAAAGCAGCAATAATACTCACTGTTGCTTCAGGCGAACTAGTCCCAAAGGCAACAATCGTTAACCCAATTAAAATAGGAGGAACACGTAGCAGCCTTGCAATGTTTGATGAGCCTGTAACAAAAAAATCTGCTCCCTTAATTAATAGCCCAAAGCCCAAAAGTAATAAAACGTAGTTCATAGTTCCCTCCTCCATTTTCTCTCTAATTATCATAATTCACTTTATGCTGTATTATTTAAGAAATTCAAAAAAAAATAACAAGCTGTTTATTACAGCTTGCCATCATTATTTAAAACTATGCTTTTTATATAGCTCTCAACTTCTGCCCCAGATTTAAATGAAAGTAGTGTTGGAATCAGATCTTCTAATTCCTTTTTATTGAGTTTAGAAATTAGCGAACGCGCGGGTAAAATTGATGAAGCACTCATACTAAATTCATCTAAGCCCATCGCTAATAATATTGGAATAGCCGTTTGATCACCCGCCATTTCTCCACACATTCCAACCCATTTTCCTTCTTTATGAGCCGCATCAACGACCATCTTTACTAAGCGTAGGATGGCTGGGTGATATGGTTGATATAAATAAGCTACTTGTTCATTCATCCGATCTACTGCCATTGTATATTGGATTAGATCATTTGTGCCAATACTGAAAAAGTCTACTTCTTTTGCAAATTGATCAGCCATAATTGCTGTTGCAGGAATTTCAACCATCATCCCAACTTCAATTGTACTAGAAACCTCTTCTCCTTGTGAAACAAGTAATTCTTTTTCTTCTAGTAAAATGCTCTTTGCTTCAAGAAATTCCTCTAGCGTCGCAATCATCGGAAACATTATTTTCAAATGACCGTACGTACTTGCTCGAAGTAGTGCCCGTAATTGCGTACGGAATATTTCTTGTTGATCTAGACATAAACGAATTGCACGATAACCTAGAAATGGATTCATTTCTTTAGGGAAGTGTAAATAAGGTAGCTCTTTATCTCCACCAATATCTAATGTCCTCACAACCACTGGTTTTCCCTGCATGTTCTCTAATACAGTCTTATAGGCAACAAACTGTTCTTCTTCAGTCGGTAATTGTTCACGGCCCATATATAAGAACTCGGTACGGTACAAACCTACTCCCTCGCCACCATTATTTAGAACACCTTGAACATCATTAGGAGTACCAATGTTAGCAGCTAGTTCTACATGTTCACCGTCAAGGGAAACAGTTGCCGAGTTTTTTAATTTTGCCCATTCCTGTTTTTCCTTTTCAAGGCTAACTTTCTTTTCGTTATAATGGTCAATTTCTTCTGTAGATGGATTTATTATCACTTTACCATCTAACCCATCGACGATAACTAAATCTCCAGGTTTGACCAGTTTGGTCACATTTTTTGTTCCGACTACCGCTGGAATTTCTAAAGAACGTGCCATAATCGCAGAATGCGATGTTCTACCACCAATGTTTGTTGTAAAACCTTTTACGAATTGACGATTTAACTGAGCGGTATCAGAAGGGGTTAAGTCTTCAGCAATAATAATCACTTCTTCATTGATTAGGTTTAAATTTGGAATAGTTACACCTAATAAATGTGCCTGTACACGATTTGTTACATCACGAATGTCCGCTGCCCGCTCTTTCATATATTCATTGTCCATTTGTTCAAACATCACGATAAAAAGTGCGGAGACTTCCTTTAAAGAAAATTCAGCATTAACTTTTTCCATTTGAATTTTCTCTTTAATTGGATTAATTAATTCGGGATCACTTAACACAAGCAAATGTGCCGCAAAAATATCAGCCTTATCCTGCCCAAGCTCTTTTAGAGCATGGTCTTTGATTTGAATTAACTCTTGTTTTGCTTGGTCAAGTGCTTTTTCTAATCGGTCTATTTCTAACTCTACATTCTCGATCAACTTTTTCTCTACGTTCAAATTCGGCTGTTCAAATAAATAGGCTTTAGCTATTGATATTCCAGTTGATGCTGCTATACCTGTAATCATTTCACTACTCCTAATGCCTCTTTTTCAATTGCTGAGATAACTGCTTGAATAGCTTCTTGTTCGTCACTTCCATCAGCCGATATTTTTATTTCTGCTCCATGTGGAACACCTAAAGACATAACTCCCATAATTGATTTTAAATTCACAGATCGACCTTTATATTCAATATTTACGTTACTTGCAAATACATTTACTGAATGTACCAATGCTGTAGCTGGGCGTGCATGAAGCCCAGCTTCACTGGTAATTTCAAAGATTTTTTCAACCATTTGTATTACCTCCAAATAAAATTTTTTTCATTAGATTATCTTAGTCACCTAAAATCCTTTAGGTGACTAAGACTAAGACTGGTTATTATTCTTTTACATCCTTTTTCCAAAATCCTAACATTAATGCTGTAATTGCAGCCCCAATTAAAATCGCAGCAATATACATAAGTGGATTTCCATTTACTAATGGAATAACAAACAACCCACCGTGTGGAGCTGGTAATCCAATCCCAAACACCATTGTTAACGCTCCTGCTACTGCAGAACCAACGATAACAGACGGAATGACTCTACCTGGATCTGCTGCTGCAAATGGAATGGCACCTTCTGTTATAAATGATGCACCCATTATATAGTTTGTTTTACCAGCATCTTTTTCAGCCTTAGTAAATTTATTTTTAAAGAATGTTGTTGCAAGAGCAATTCCTAAAGGCGGAACCATACCACCAGCCATTACCGCTGCATGTGGAGCTAAATTCCCAGCGTCTATCATGGCAATACCAAATGTAAAGGCTGCTTTATTAATAGGGCCACCCATATCAATAGCCATCATCCCACCTAAAATTAGCCCTAGTAAAACTAGGTTACCAGTTCCCATGTTTCCTAACCAATTTTCCATAGCTGTGTTTAAAGCGACAACTGGCTCAATAACGATATATAGCATAACAAATCCTGTAATTAGAATACCAAATACCGGATATAATAATACAGGTTTAATCCCCTCTAATGACTTAGGTAATGAGCTAAATACTTTTCGTAAACCTAATACTGCATAACCAGCTAAGAAACCGGCAATTAGTCCACCTAAAAATCCAGCACCACCACTTGCTGCCATTAAACCACCAACCATCCCTGGCGCAAAACCTGGACGATTAGCTATACTCATTGCGATAAAACCAGCAAGCACAGGGATCATTAATCCAAATGCATTTCCGCCACCAATGGTCATTAATGCTTCCGCAATTGGATGGTAAGTTTCGTGTTCTGGATTAAACGCTTCTATTCCAAAGATAAATGATATAGCTATTAAAATACCACCACCGACAACAAACGGAAGCATGTTTGAAACGCCACTCATTATATGTTTATAAAAACCAGTTCTTTCTTTCGTTGGGCTTTCTTTTTGTCCGCTTTTACCGTTGTATACTGGTGCATCCTGCTTACTTGCTTTCTCAATAAGCTCTTTTGGAGCTTTGATTGCCTGCGCTACCGGAACTGAAATGACATGCTTTCCATGAAAGCGATCCATTTCTACTGCTGTATCAGCAGCAACAATAATTGCTACAGCTTCTTTAATCTCTTTATCTGTTAGTTCATTTTCAACACCAGCAGAGCCATTTGTCTCGACTTTAATTGAATAACCTAAATCTTTTGCTTTTGATTTCAATGCATCTGCTGCCATAAACGTATGAGCAATACCTGTTGGACAAGCTGTCACTGCTAAGATTAACCCTTTATTAGAAGCTGGCTTTTCTTCTTCTACTACTTCAGCTTCCTTTTGATTAATTGCCTCTAGCACTTCATCAACAGTCGTAGCTGTATCAAGTTTTCTTCGGAACTTCTCATCCATCAAAAATGTCGATAATCGTGACAATGTTTGTAAGTGAGTATTATTCGCTCCTTCACTAGCTGCGATCATAAAAAACAAATGACTCGGTTGCCCATCAAGTGCTTCGTAATCAACACCAACTTTTGAACGCCCAAAAGCAATGGCAGGAGTTTTTACTGCGCTCGTTTTTGCATGGGGAATAGCAATTCCTTCTCCAATTCCCGTTGTGCTTTGAGCTTCACGGGCTAAAATCGCTTCTCTAAACTTTTTAGGATCGGCAAGTTTACCAGCTGAATCTAACTTACGAATAAGCTCATCAATAACTGCTTCCTTTGTTGTTTCTTGAATGTTAAGCAAAATTGTGTCTTTTGTTAATAAATCTGTGATTCTCATTTTCCCTTCCCCCTTAGCCTATTGTTGTTACTTTTATTTCTGGTAAAAGCTTTCCGACTGTTGCTTTATCGCATAAATCTATTGAAAACGCTGTCGCACTTCCGCAAGCAATTCCAAATTTAAATGCCTCAATGAAATCACCTTGCTTTACATACGAAGCGACAAAACCAGCAACTAATGAATCTCCTGCACCAACTGAATTTTTTAAATCTCCTTTTGGAACATTCGCAAATACTACTCCATTACTATTAATAAAAAGAGCACCTTTCGCCCCTAATGAAACAATGACGTTCTCCGGACCTTCTTCATGTAATTTTTTTCCATAAAAGCTAGCTTCTTCAACCGTTGAAATCTTTACATTAAATAGTTCTCCCAGTTCGTGCTCATTTGGTTTCACCAAAAAAGGCTTGTATTGTAAAACACCTTTAAGTGCGTCGCCAGATGTATCCGCAATAAAACGAATGTTTTTTTCAGAGCAAAGTTTTGCGATAGAGCTATAAAAGTTTGGTGAAACTGCTGGAGGAAGACTTCCTGCTAAGATCAGAAAATCCTCATCAGATAGTGTTGAAATTTTTTTGAAAAGTTCAAGCTCTTTTTCTTTTGTTATTGTTGTTCCTAGACCGTTAATTTCTGTTTCATTTCCTGACTTAAGTTTAATATTTATCCTAGTCGGCTCATCAACTTCGACAAAATCTAGTAATATTCCAGCTTGCTCCAATTCATTGCAGATAAAAGCTCCAGTAAATCCACCAACATATCCTAAAGCTGTACTTGTTTCTCCTAATCTATTTAAAACCCTTGAGACATTAATCCCTTTTCCACCAGGATAAAATGCTGTTTCACTCGCCCGATTTAACACACCTATTTTTACTTCCTCTAGCCTTACTAGGTAATCAATGGACGGATTTAATGTACATGTATAAATCATGTTGTCACTACCTTTGTTTTTTGTTTATATTCAACTAACATCTCTAGATCGATTGGGTTTGTAATAATTGTTGCTTGATTTAACTCAGCAAATTTAGAGAATGTTACTTCATTAAATTTCGTATAATCACCAAGGATGAATGTTTCTTGGGACAAGTTCATTGCTTGTTTTTTTACGGCTGCTTCTTCTGGATCGGGTGTTGTAAACCCATACTCATTATGAATGCCATTTACTCCAATAAAACATTTATCAAAACGATATTGCTCTAAACCTTCGACAGCACCTCGACCAATTAAAGCCCGAGTTTTTTTCTTAATATAGCCACCAATTAAATAGGTAGAAATTTCATATTCTAGCAACGCTTCTAAATGGGTTAAACCATTTGTCACTACCTTAACCCCACTTGCTTTTATATGAGGTATCATCATAAACGCTGTCGTCCCTGCATCAAGAAAAATACAATCATTATCACGAATTAGTGATGCGGCATACTTGGCAACCGCTTCTTTTTCTACTAAATTTTTCGTGGATTTTTCTAAAATGCTGAGCTCCTCACCTTTTTGACTCAAAAGAGAAGCGCCTCCATGAACCCGCTTTAATTTCTTTTCATTTTCTAACTGAATTAAATCACGACGGATTGTCGATTCAGAAGAATTCGTTGCATCTACAAAATCCTGAAGTTTCACAACTTCATTTTCCGCCAACAACTCTAAAATAATCCGATGTCTTTCAGGAGTTAACATAATTTTTCACCCCAAAATTTAATATCACTCATACTTATACTTACATCATAACGTAAGCCTTTTCATTTTTCAATCATTTTCATTCAAAACCATTCAAAATAATTCATATTTTAATCAAAAACGGTCAAATTTTATACGAATTAACGTTATCATTTCCATAAAAGTACAAAGTATAAAAAAAACTGCCTCATTATGAGACAGTACAATTAGTAGTTAGGAAGTCGTCAAATTTTTGACTACATGTTTAACCCCAAGGGTAAATAAAACAATGACTATTAATATTAATACATTGTTTAAGAGAAAGTACCTCGCAAATGGAACTGCCTCTTCCCACCTTGGGCCAAAGCGTTGTCCAAGCCAAACATAGAGCACCGTAATCGGTAACATAGCTAAAACCGTATACAAAGTAAATACCCAGACATTCATCTTAGCAATTCCACACGGCACCGGTATCAGTGTTCTCATTCCAGGGATGAACCTCCCAACAAAAGCTACACCACCACCATATTTCTGAAAGAAAACTTCTGCATTTTTAATTTGTTTCTCACCTATAAACAAGTATTTGCCGTACTTTAAGATAAACGGTCGACCACCAAAACGACCGATAAAATAAAGAATTAAAGGTCCTATTGTTCCACCAACTACTCCTGAAAAAACAGCAATCCAAAAAATCATATTTCCTTCATAAACCCAAAATCCAGCTAGAGGAAGGACAACTTCAGCCGGAATGATCTCACAGGACAAAGCCAAGACAATACCAAGATAGGACAGTTGTTTAAAGCTCTCTAAAAACGATAGTATAATATCTCTCATTTCGACTCCTAAATTTTCTGGATAGTACCATTTTTACACACCTACTAAGAATACATACTATTACTATTTAACTAAAGTTAGTCTATTTTTCAGTAAAAAAATCCTTCAACATTTTAAAGTATGAATAAAACGCTATCTCTATGAGACAGCCCTATAAAAATTTTTCTTGTAACTTAATTAGAATCTTGAATAAGAGTTCTACAGATCTATACTTTCTGTTTCTATGATGTTTATTCGAAGGAAATCTAGATTAGTTTTTTCTTTTCGTTTTAAATAACATTGCTTTGTTTTTCAAATAAAAAAATTGCAGTTCTCTAGACTTGAATACTCCATACCTTTTAATAACTTCGCGTTACTTGTATTAAAATTCATCTTTTTACTATAATAAGAAAAGCATATTACATATTTTACATGGCTCGTACTAATTGTTTTGAAAGGGATGATTTTGTGAAAGAACTGAAATTAGGCTCGGTATTTTATATATCTGTTACAATTGTTACCCTCTTTGTCTTATGGGGATTTATTTTTCCAGATCATCTAGAGCAACAAGCTTCAAGCGCCCTTGCCTTCACCACCGAATCATTCGGATGGTTTTATTTAATGGCCACATTTTTCTTTTTAGCATTTGCCTTTTATTTAGCTTTTGGACCATATGGAAAGATTAAATTAGGTGAAGATGATGATGAACCTGAGTATCCTTATTACACCTGGTTTGCCATGCTTTTTTCTGCTGGGATGGGGATTGGATTAGTATTTTGGGGCGTGGCAGAACCTATCTATCATTTTATTACTCCTCCCTTTGGTATAGCTGAGGGGCTTACACCTGATGCTGCACGGTATGCACTAAGATATTCATTTTTTCACTGGGGGCTCCACCCGTGGGCTATATATACGATTGTTGCTTTAGCTCTTGCTTATGCTCAATTTCGAAAAGGTGAATCTGGTTTAATTAGTTCAACATTTAGACCACTAATCGGGGACCGTGTAGATGGGGCAGTTGGGAAAGGCATTGATACACTAGCTGCGATTGCCACAGCATTTGGGGTCGCAACCTCTTTAGGTCTGGGAACATTGCAAATAAATGGTGGATTATCATACGTTTTTGGAATTCCAAATACAATTACTGTTCAAATGCTTATCATTTTAATCGTGACGATCTTGTATATGGTTTCGGCAACAACAGGGTTAAATCGAGGAATCCGCTATTTAAGTAATCTTAATCTAGGACTAGCTATTGGTTTATTACTGTTTGTTTTATTTGTAGGTCCTTCATCTTTTATCCTTGATGCTTTCACAACAACAATAGGCGGGTATTTAGGAAACATTATTCCAATGAGTTTTCGAATGACGCCATTTTCGCAAGGTACTTGGGTAGGTGCTTGGACATTATTCTATTGGGCATGGTGGATTGCTTGGGCACCATTTGTTGGTTCGTTTATTGCCCGCGTATCAAAAGGACGTACTGTCAAAGAGTTTGTTCTTGGAGTGTTGCTTGTTCCGAGTATTTTTGGAACCTTTTGGTTTGCAGCTTTTGGGGGCTCCGCAATCTTCTTTGATTTATTTCAACAAGGTGGTATTTCTGAAGCTGTAAGCTCCGACGTGACGACAGCCCTTTTTATAACCCTTGAACAATTTCCATTAGGGATGATTCTTGCTTTTCTAGCCACATTTTTAATTATTACATTTTTTATTACTTCTGCCGATTCTGCTACCTTTGTACTTGGAATGTTGACCTCTAAAGGTGTCCTTAATCCAGCAAATTCAACAAAGCTAATTTGGGGCTTTTTACAATCTTCAATTGCTGCCGTTCTTTTATGGAGTGGTGGATTAGGAGGGTTACAAACCGCCTCAATAGTAGCAGCATTGCCATTTGCTATTATTATGATTTTCATGGTTTTCTCCTTAATTAAAGCTTTAAATGAAGAAGTAAGAGAAGAAAAACGGAAAGAAAAACGAAGACGAAAGAAGTTAGATGAACTACTAAAACAAAGTCAGCAATAACATTCGTAAAGAGGTTGCCTACACTAGGCTGCCTCTTTTGTTTGGATTTTCTAGGGGAATTGTGTAAAATAATTTTGACTAAAATTATTTGGTGAACCTATGTTGAATTATAAATAAATCTTTTTAGGAGACGAAAAAATGATTATTGTAATCCTGGCACTCGTTTGTTGGACTATCGCTGCTATTTGCGCAACGATTGGCTTTTTTTCAGCGATTAAAAATAAGAAAAAAACAGCAATTATTTCATTTGGTATCGGTACGTTAGCTGTACTGACTTGGATTTTCGGAGCTTTATTTTATTTTTAATAGGTAGTTTTCATTTTTTTCCGACTTGATGATCATGTTGTTTATAATCTAATTTTATCTGGCACCTAATTAATTTTCTCCTCGATACCTTTGTTGTTATAACATATCCTGTAACACACCATCATCAAGAACGAGTCTCTTTCTCATTCAGAAATTTTCACTCATTAGAGACATGTTTCATTAATTTACAATAGAGACTGCTCATATCAAATGAGATAGTCTCTATTTTCGACCTATACAGAACTCGCCTTTTGTTCATGAGGTAATGGTTCTTGGATAGTTGTATTCGGCTTCCAATGCTTAAAAGCAAAGTATCCGACTATAATCAATGAAATAGTTCCAAAAACTAAAACCATATACTGAAAACCGATTGTATCTAAAAATAAGCCTGTGGCTAATAAAACGACTTGGAACATGACACGATCTAACATGCTTCTGAAGGAAAAGAAGCGCCCATGAAACTCTTTTGGAACCTTCGTCTGAAAAATCGTTGCCGTAATCGGAAAGAAAAAACCGATCGCTAAACCAAAAAATCCGAATGAAGTAAGTGCTAGCCATTTGATCTCAGCAAAGTATAACGAGAGATGGATAACAGCTACAACTCCTGTTATCACAAACATGAGTGTAATTGGATTTATCTTATCCGCCACTCGTTTTACGAGATAGGCTCCTAGCATGAAAAAACATCCTTCTACGGTGTAAATCAATCCTTTTATTGTAGGATCTTGCTGCAGTTCACTAATTGCAATAACCATTAAATTAAATCCACCTAAAAACAGCATCGGTATCATTGTCAAAATTAAAGCTGTCATTGCGATAGGCAACCCTTTTAATACAGGAAGAACTTCTTTAAAACTAGCCGCTTTCTTATCTTTTTTAGGCATATTTACCATCTTGTCATCTTCTTCTACAGACAACAAATACGTTGAGAAAAGTAAGAAACCATAAGCAACAAATGATGCGAGATAAAGAGAGTACAAACTCATAAAAACAAGCATAACTCCAGCTAATGCTGTACCAATAATTCTCGCTATCGTTGTCATATTCATATGAGCACCATTCATTTGGAGAAGGTCGTTTTCTTTAACAACCATCGGTACTAGCGCCTGTAGTGCTGGGAAATAAAATGCCGCTGATAACTGTATCGAGATCATAAAACAAACCATCCACCAAACAGATCCAAATTCTATCGCTAAAAACATAAAAAGGACACTAATCATCCTACCAAAGCTAGCATAGATCATAACTTTCTTCTTACTGTTAGAATCTATTATTCTACCGGCAAGTGGTGCTACTATAACACCTGCCAGCAACCCGGTAAACAAAATTAGCGATTTAAGAAAGTCAGAAGGAACATGTTGCTGTAAAAATTCAAGATTACCTATAATTCCCGTCCATAGCCCAATTCCAGCTATTAATTCACCACATAATAAGATCCATACATTTCTATTTTTCCACATGGTCGTTCCCCACTTTTCATTTTCGTTCCAACATCATTTTATTTAGAAGTTCTAAATAAAAATATAGTACCACATCTATCTACTTTAATAAATTTCATAATTCCACATGATCGTGATTACGATGACAAATAAAAAAAGCAAACGGAACATCACTGCCGTTTGCCTTATCACTTCTATTTCGTGGCGCACCTAGAATTTATCTAAGAAACGCAGGTAGTTTAATTTTAAGATTGAACTTTAACAATAAAATAATTGTCAATATCATCGGAATTTGCACCATAATTAAACTAGCCATTATCCGCATCCACGAATTGTTAAATAACTCTTCATAGCTTAAATTCAAAAATTGAACAACTGATAGAGTGGTAATAATTTCAAAGATAACCAGGAAAATAAAAGATGTTAAAGTAATTACTACACTTTTCAATAACTGAAAACGAAAAATAATAAATACTAGAAAGAAAAAGAAAAACAACGTTAAAAAAGGTTTTAATGAGGTTTGTAAAAATGTACTTAAAATAAATGCAACAGAACCTTGAAAGAATGCGAAAATAAGCATTGATTTTAGATTTGATCTAATAGAAATACCAAACAATACAAATGGAAGTGCAAGCATGATCAGTGATTCTGGGACGTTCATTAAGAAATAGCTATACCAAGCCATAAAAAATCTCTCCTTTAATTATGTAATCGCAATAGTTGTATAAGAAAATCCGGTCCGTTTAAAGATCGTTTTTTTGCTTTTCTGGTGATTTTGGCTGGTATAAAAGGAAATTTGATGCTGAACTAATCTCTGCTTTAGCGACGAGGACCATCAAACCTACACTAGCGCTACAAATTACACGGATAATTTTTTTCATTATCTTTAGACCTCCAATCTAATATTTTTTCAAATTTATCTAAGATTGTATACGCTAAAGGATGAATGCTACTAATTTGAAATAATAAACCTAGTATTGATGCTAATAATATATCAGGAAAAACATTCATTTTAAACAGAAAAAGAATTACTGTTCCCCATAAACATATCATTAAAAAAGCAAGTTGTCGTAACTTATTCCTTTGTTGTTGAGTACTTTTTTTATAAAAGTGATTGGAAGGAGCATAGAAATATGTCAATGTCATAGCGAATAAGATTGATATAGCTAGTAAAACTAGGTGAATATCGATACTAAGGTTCATCAAAAATTTGGTTGTTATGATAGATATCCCAAGTAGTAATATCAATCCTGCCACTAAACAGCGCAAATAGGTAGAGAAATGTTGTCCACCTGTTATTGACCTAAAAAAAGCAAATGTCAAAAACGCTGCAAACATAATATGAACAACACCAAAAAGAGAAGAAAGAATGAATAGCAGGATTATCTTTAACAATCCACCTAAAACAATCTCAAGCCCGAAACGAACGTACTCTACTTCTTGTTTTCTATTTGAATACTGACATAACTTAATCGCTAATTTATGACTCAATTGAGAAATCATTAATTCTCCCCTTTAGGGAATGACAAATGAAAAACAATTAGTGAATTTTCATTTTGTATGTCGATAGCCCCTCCATACTTTTTAGTAACCTCTTGTATTATTGATAGCCCAAAGCCTCTTGCTCTTTTATCTGTAGTCTTTGTCGTCCGTCCTTCTTCTAGTAATTGATGTGGTAGATTTTCATGTTTACTAGAGTTCTTAACAATAATTGTATAGTAATGCTTATTCTCAGACAATTCAATAACAACTTTCTGGAGCTCCTTTGTTACTTCCATCGTAGCTTCATACGCATTATCTAGTAAATTACTTATTAATCGGATTAAGTCAGTAGATGAGAGCTTACTTGTTATACCTTCACTTTCAATATTAGTGACAAACGGGATTTCATGCTTTTGATATAATTCCATTTTTGTAAATAAAATCGAGGCAAGAACGGCGTTTTGAATTAATAATGCCTTATTATTAATTTTAACTTCACCAATTATCTCATCTATATAATTTGCTGCACTTGTATAGTTGTTAATTTTAATTAAACCTGCTATAACCGTTAAATGATTGTTCAAATCGTGGCGGTCAGATCGAACCGAAGCAACTAGGGCACGAAACTGTTCTTCATGTGTTGATTCTGTAAATTGAATCATACGTTTTTCTTCGTTCATGTATAATTTTGCTAGTAGTAAAAGTGAGGCAATATTTAGCAAAAAGATCATAATTAAATGAATAGGAATACCAAACACCTCTAATTGATCATTTAATGCAACTAAAGACCCTATTAGGAAAATGTTCAGGATTATTTGCGCCAAAATAAAAACAGCCAAAATCAGCATATGCATAGTATATTAATCTCCAAGTGTTTGAATTAGTTAAAAAATGCTCTAATGTCATAGATGAGTTAATTATACCAGTTTTAATAACAGTTACGACAAAATTCTAATTTATTTTTACGGTAATAGTTTTTCGTGGATCGGCTAAAATTTCGTATACCCCGTCTACAAAAAAAGAACGAGGACTAATTATCACCTAGTTAGTCCTCGTTTTTTATAGCGTATAAAGTTCTTTCCATTTGTTTAAAAAAGGAGCTGCAGCCTCATTTGGCTGATCAATCACTACTTTTGTATCACCAATTTGGTTAACATTTCCATTAATGATCACTACTAAACTTTTTGTTAAATGTTTAATTTCTAATAGATCATGACTGACAAAAAAGGTAGTAGTACTAGTATCATGTAATATTTCCTTAAAGTCTTGAATAAGCTGGGCTTTTGTTGGAAAATCGAGGGCAGAGAACGGCTCATCAAGAAATAGAACTTCAGGCTCTAGAATTAATGCTCTTGCAAGATTTACCCGTTGAGCTTCTCCTCCAGATAGAGATCTAGCATTCTTTATGGCAAGGTGGTCAATATTAAACTTCTTTAACCAATAATCTACTTTTTCATGAATCACTTTTTTATTTTCTTTCCTAAGCTTCAACCCTAGTCCTACATTCTCATTTACACTCGCATCAAACAACAATGATTGTTGTAATGCAACGGCAAATCTTCTCCTAAGCTCTAACTCAAGAGAATTAGCATGTTTTTCCTCACCTTTATAAAGCACATGTCCCTCACTCGGCGCTTGTAAAAATGATAATACCTTTAACAACGTACTTTTCCCTGCACCATTTGGACCAATTACTCCTACTAAATCTCCTTGTTCTAATGAAAATTCAGGTATATCCAGAAGTCTTTGTTTGCCAGCGATTACCTTTACGTCAATCAATTGTAAAATCTTCATACACGTTGCTTCCTTTGTTGTAGTGACGTTAATAAAAATGTAATGATAAATGCTAATGTCATTAAAATAAATGAAAGGGCGATAGCTACATCAAAATTACCTTTTGATACTTCCATCACCATAGAAGTTGTTAAAATACGAGTGTCACCTTTGATATTCCCCCCTACCATCATAGCAGCCCCGACTTCAGCAAGGACTCGTCCAAGCCCTGCCATGATTGCTGCCAAAATGGCTAGCTTTGTTTCCCTTAGAAGCAGGCCAAGCCTTTGAAAATTGGTAGCTCCGAGAGCTTTTATTTGCATCAGCATTTTACTATCAATCTGTTGAAAAGCAGCCGATGTAAGACCAATAATGATCGGTAATGAAACTACTATTTGTGCGATAATAATGGCGTGAGTCGTATAAAGTAAACCCAGGTGTCCTAATGGGCCAGAACGCCATAAAAGCATAGTAATGTAAAGACCAGCGACAACAGGTGGCAACCCCATACCAATATTAACAAAAACAAGAACTATTTTTTTACCTGGAAACGAATTTAAGCCTAATAGGACGCCTAAAGGAATACCAACGACAGTACTAATAAAAATCGCTGTTAAAGACACCTTCAATGTAGTAAAAGTGATATCGAAAATTTCTTTGTCGCCACTTAAAATCATTTCGATCGCTTTCATTATTCCCTCAAAAAAAAGATTCATTTTGCAACACTCACTTAACGTTAATTTTACTTAGACACTCCCTTGATTCTGTGTTTGATACTTAATATCTCCTAACCCATTTAGCTTGTAACCTGGGATTTTTGCAATACTTCCCTTAAATTCTTCAGAACAAATAAGTGCATACAAGCTTTTTAGCTCTTTTTCATTTTCATCCGTCCATCTAAATACAAGATCAAATTGCTCTTCGGTGACAGGGATAAAAGCTAGTCCCAATTGTTCTGCTGCAGATCTAATACCGAAGCCTACATCTGCACTTCCTCTACTTATTTGTGAGGCAGTTGCCAAATGGTTCCATTCTTCATTTTCGTACCCTTTAATATTTTTAGGTTGAATTTCTTGTTGTGCTAAAAATGCATCAAGTAAAAATCGTGTCCCCGAACCTTTTTGTCGATTGATAAAAACTACATCTTTTCTAGTTAAATCTCCAAAATGGGTAATGCTTTTCGGATTTCCTTTAGCAACAATAAAGCCTTGTTCCCTTGAAGCTAAACTAATAACAGAAATCCTCTCAAGTACAAAGAGCTGCTTAATAAATGGGAGATTATACTCTTTAGATGTAGGGTCTAGGAGATGAACCGCTGCAACATCAGCAGCTCCTCGATAAATCATCATCATTCCCTCTAAACTTCCAATATAGGTTGGTTGTATTTGCAAATTTGTATGTTGACTAACATACTTTGTTAATTGCTCTACTAAAAAATCATGACTACCCGTTAAGCGAATTGTTGTATTTGCAGCTTGTTGAGAGGTGACAGAATTAGTAGTGTTGTTCTGATAAGCTTGAGAATTATTTTTATAACGCTCCACCTCGTCAGGGTTAATTCTCATTTTATTGCCTACTTTAAACGCGTGTAATTCCCCTCTTTTTATTAACTCATATACAGTATGTTTTGATATTTTAAACATCTTTGCAATCTCATCAGGTGTAAAGGTAGTATCATTCATAATCATTTTTCTCCTTTTTTAGAAAGATTTCAATGATACAGTTATTCCGTGTATTGAAAAAATAAAGGTTGGCCATATTGATCAATACCAAACTCTTTAATAACCGCTTGTGCTTCATCACTCACCATAAAATCAACAAAAAGCTTACCCGCTCCACCATTAACAAGGTTATGCTTTTCATTATTTACTTGCATAACGTGATAAATGTTTAATAAAACATCGTCACCTTCTACTAAAATAACCATATGATTAAAGTTCTTCGCATGAGCTAAATAAGTTGCTCGATCTGTTAGTACATAGCCTTCTTTCTCAGTACTTAGTTGGAGAGTATTCCCCATACCTTGGCCAGTTTCTAAATACCAGCTTTCGGTTGTCGGATCTAACTCGGCACTAGCCCAAAGGGTTAACTCCATTTTATGGGTACCAGAGTCATCCCCTCTAGAAACGAAAGTTGCACCGGTTTCAAAGATTTTTTGGAAAGCTGTCTTTACGTCAGCACCATTAATGCCTGCTGGATCAGCTTTTGGACCGACAATGATAAAGTCATTGTACATAACTCTTTTTCTATTCACTACATCTTGACTTTCTACTAATTTTTCCTCAGAAGAAGGCGCATGCGTTAGTAGAGCATCCGCTTCACCTTGTTCCCCCATCGCTAACGCTTGTCCAGTTCCAACAGCAATTGTTTTCACTTTGACATTGTGTTTCTCCTCAAAAATTGGAATTAAAACGTCTAATAATCCACTATCTTGTGTACTAGTAGTCGTTGCTAAAATCATTTCTTGCGCTGGTTCTTTAGTCTCAGTAGTTTCTGTAACCTCACTAGTTTGCTTATTGTCTGCATTTTCTGTCGTAGGCTCTTCATTATTTGTACAAGCTACCATTACTAACATTAATAGTGCAAACAAACTGAATAATAGTTTACTGTTAAACGTCATTAAATTCTCCCCCTAGGTATTCATCTCTGTTTTTGCAATAATTTCTGTAATTATTACAATATTTAAGATAACCTAGACTTGTAAAAAAATCAATAGTTTAGTTTACTTTTGTTTAGTTTCGTTTGTTTACGTCATGTATATATTGTTTTAGTTAGGTATTAATGGGTTGCGAGATGCTAGAGCCAATCTAATTGATTTCTTGACCTATAGTTTATTACTGAATCAAAAAAGATTGTCCCAATAAAGTAACAGTCATCTCAAACCCGAAAAATAGAGTTCAAGGTGAGCTTTCACTTGTGGGACAACCTTATTAGTTTTATGCTTTCAGTTTAAAAGTGCAAATAAACTTCTTTGATGATTAATTTCGGAGGATAATGAAAGCAAGGTAAATGATGTATATGATTGCTAAATTAGCCCCTTCTATCTTAGAAATTTTGAACTGCGTTCTTGAGAAGACTAGTAATAGTATTGTCAAAATAACCATTACCCACATATCTAGAAAGATCTTTGAATCAACCGCTAAAGGATGGATAACAGCGGACGCACCCAATACGAAGAAGATATTAAATATATTACTCCCAACAATATTTCCTAAAGCAATCTCACTCTGTTTCTTTAAGGCAGCTGTTATAGAAGTGACCAATTCCGGAAGAGATGTCCCAACAGCGACGATGGTCAAACCGACAAGAGTTTCACTCATGCCAAGTGAGAGAGCAATTTGAGTGCTATTTTTTACTACAAGATCACCACCAAATACGATAGCCAAAAGGCCACCAAATGTAAATACAAGGTTTTTCACCAATGATGTATTTCCAGTATCAGTAGGAATTTCAGGTATTTGACTTCGATTTTCCCTTGCCATCTCAAAGATATAATAAAGAAAAACAGCGAAGAAAAGTAACAAAATAAAGCCTTCAGTTCTCGTAATCAAATTAATTTCTGAGTATTGGAGACTAACATCACTAATCAGGATCAATAATGCAACGGCTGCCAACAAAGCAAATGGTATTTCTTTTCGTACTGTAACGTTCTGCACAGCCAAAGGAAAAACCATTGCCGTTACCCCCAAAATGAAAGTTGCATTAAAGATGTTGCTCCCAACAACATTACCGATAGCAACATCGCTACTCCCTTCCAATGCAGCAATAAAACTTACCGTAGCTTCAGGTGCGCTTGTACCAAAGGCTACGATTGTCAAGCCAATTAATAGTGGTGACACTCTCAGAAACTGTGCTAGTTTTGAAGCACCTTCGACAAAATAGTCAGCCCCCTTAATCAGCAGAACAAATCCTACTAGTAATAAGACATAAGTCATGTTTTTACCCCTTTTCTATTTATCTATATAATTATTTACCCATTAATTCGACAGTATACACCTAATTGAACACTCACGAAATACGAATGACTTAGTAAACTTTTACCTTATTAGACTTTACAGACCACCTAAATCCTAATTCAAGTCCACCTCATAGTCGTTTATGATCCTTATTTCTTATTTCATATACTTTTTTTTAATAAACATCAATACTAATAATACAAGTACAATCAACATGACTACATATAAAATGTTTGAATAAAGATCCATATAACTGAGAATAGTCGCCCATGATCTACCAGCAAGAGTACCAATTAACACAAGTGTAAAATTCCATATTATTGTTCCTAAAGTCGTGAACATTAGAAAAAGTCCAAAGTTCATCTTTACCATACCTGCTGGGATCGAAATTAAGCTGCGTATTAATGGAATAAAACGACAGAAAAAAACAGTCCAAACCCCATACTTTAAAAACCAAGCATTCGCTTTATTAAGATCACCTTTGGTTAATCTAAATATATAACCCCATTTATCAACAAATTTTTCTATCTTACTTATATTAATGAATGAACCAATCCCATAGAGAATAACAGCCCCAAACACTGAGCCAAAAGTTGACGCCGTAACGACTCCTAAAACACTTAGATTTGTAGTAGTAGTCATAAAACCTCCAAACGTTAGGATAACCTCTGATGGAATTGGCGGGAATATATTTTCTAGCATAATTAATAGAAAAATACCTACATATCCAAATCGTTCAACTATATCAATGATTAAATTCTCCATTTAGTACTCCATTTCATCATCTTCTATATTCTAATTTTTTATCAGACCGTATTTTTTCTTTAAGCGATTGTGATTCTAATTTTTGTATACTTTTTACAATTTTCTCGTCTACATACGAAGACGATTTGTAAAAAAAGATTGCAGAAAGCTTTTCTTATAGAGAAAAGCAATAAGATTAAGAAAGAATGCCGGGACTTTTTTTGGAAACAGTTTGTGCTGATAATATTTAGAATATGCTTTTTTTAGATCACTCCACTGTGAGCATGTTTTTCTTTGTCGAAAACGAGCTACATCGATTATTTTTATTGACCCATTTGGTGTAATAAAAATATTACGTAAATGGATATCAGAAGGGTTTAAGCCATTGGTCTTTGCAAGTATGAGGGCATAGTCAATTTCTTTAATATGTTTCCATTCAATCGTAACTCCCTTTAACAAACAATTAAATAAAGTATGTCCTTCAATATAATCAATGACTAAATAATTCGGTCCTACCTCATAAAATTTAGGGTAAAAGGGCTGTTCACCTAAAGCTTTGTATATTTCAGCCTCTTCTTTTGCAATATGAATAAAAGGAGGCAGAAATACTTTTAACACTTTATTTGTTGTCCCTACCCTAAAAACTACAGCACTTCTACCATTACCGATAAATTGCAACTCGTCAGCTTTCTCACTCAGTACTAGTTTTGAACCTTTTCTTCTAAATATGACACTTTGGGCCAATTCACTGAATGATTGCATCGAAACACTCCTTTATTATTCCAATAATTTCTATTTGTCATGACTTTGAAATTATAGACTATTATACAATGAAAAAAACCTTTACCAATTTGGTAAAGGTTTAATAAATACAAAAAGACCTTTACCAACAATCCGGTAAAGGTCTTGCTAACAACATTTCGTTGCCAACATAGCCGAGAGCATTAAACTCCGAAGTGACGACTATGTTGTAAAAGCTACTCCCCTTTAAGGAGATATTAAACTGTATGTCATAATCATAGATAATTATGATAATGATGTCAATTATTATTTCATACCATTTTATCAATATATTCCCCTTATATGATAAGATATTTTCTGAATATACAATCTACCTCTCTGAAACCTGTGATCCCATATGCACCGTTCTGTCCCATAGTTGGTGGAGGTATTATATGCATATTCTGCATTATAAATATAATAATAATGCATTTCACTTATCAAAGAAATCATTTTACAATGAAAATACAAGTAAAATACTTAAGGGGTGTGATTAAATATTATTGAAACAAAGGAAGCTGAAAAGGCTTGGAACGCTTTTCGATTTGCAAATGCATGTTTAGGAAGAGAGCATGACTTACGTGTATTCTTAATGGGGGAAGCAGTAGAGTGTGAACAAGTAACTCACGAAAAATATAATGTTGCAAACGAGTTGAACAAATACCTTGAAAACGATGGTACATTATTTGCTTGTGGAACGTGCATCATTTCAAGAAAACTTGAAAATCAAAGGGTATGTCCAATTTCAACAATGAATGATTGTGTTGATTTAGTAGAATGGGCGGATAAGGTAGTCACTTTCTAAAGGTAGTGTCAAAAGTTCTATGAAAACTAAGGATCTCTGACACATACTACCATTTTGGTTAGCTGAGACACCCGCCATCGCTCTTGACAAACACGCCAATGGTTTAGCGAG
Organism: Anaerobacillus isosaccharinicus; assembly: GCF_001866075.3. GTDB lineage: Bacteria > Bacillota > Bacilli > Bacillales > Anaerobacillaceae > Anaerobacillus > Anaerobacillus isosaccharinicus. The sequence goes on from NZ_CP063356.1 coordinate 372,827, forward strand.
AGGTTTAACAAGGGCGAAGAGGACAAAAGAAGGCATAGCTAAATAAGCCCTTGGTATTTCCATTTTAAACCATTGGCAAGTTCGGTTTGTCAAGAGTGCGCTCCGCCGATGGCTAGGAAGGGCTCAGCTAAACAAAAGTTAGGCAGTTTGCTTACTTATCCAATCCTGGGCAAGACCAATAAGAGTTGTCCATCTAGCAGGCATGTTTGGAAGCTTATCTAGCTCAGGAAGCGTTACTGGTACTTTCCCTTCTAAAGCTGAATGTGGTCTTAGAAAGTTAAAGTAAGCAACGAACAAGGTCACAAAAGAAACAGAACCATGTTCTGACCCGAAACCATGAGTGGATCGATAGTTTCCTTTAAAGGTACGATTTAGCCGCTCGATAATTTGTTTGAGAGGTCGATATTCCTTTGATACCTCGTCTTCGTTGGTTAAGCCAATTACCTGAATCACCTCAAACGGGATTTGATGCTGGGCAAAAAAGTGTTGTGCTAATAAGTAAATGGGATTGCCATCGACAACGAAAGTTAGGTTTTCTGGGATTTTCCTAAGCTTTAACAACACTTCGTCTATCGCTTTAATAGCCGTAGCTGTATCTCGATTGGGTGACACAGGATAAGAGAGAATGACTTTCTTCACGGCATCAAAAAAGAAAAACAGGTAATGCCAACGGCCATTTACGCGGATGTATGTTTCGTCACCACAGAATTGATCTGAAAGCTCGTAAGGATAGTGATCAATATAAGGTTTCAACCACAATGCCACACTATTTTCGTAATTTAAAATGCTTTGATGAGAAATTGATACACCATGTACATCTTTCATCAACGCTGCTGTTTTACGGGCTGAAAGTCCATAATTGACGTGATAAGTCAAAATCAGTCCAAGCGTATGTGGAGACACATAAATTCTTGATAGATCAACTCTCGGTCTCTTTGGTGAATGCTTCGCTAATGGTTGAAAATCAATGTGAAACTGGCGGTAAATATAGCGAAGTTTAAAGGCTTGAGGATCTTCTTTGAACCGATTTTTCTCTTTTTGAGTCATCGCATTACGTTTCTGTTGGTAATAAGAACAAGCGTCGTTTTTACACTTGTACACATGGAAGTCTTTTCTTTCCTTCACTTTTTCGAGTGTTTTTGAACAGTGAGGGCATTTCAGGATTGCTTCCTTGAGATAACGGTTTTTCTCACTGAAAAGGCACGAACACACCTTACATTGATATTGTCCTTTCGCTCCATTGTTCGCATACAAGTAATCTGCTGGAGCACCACACGTAGGACATTTCATTGATAAAGGAACGGGTGTTGACTTCGATCGTCTTTGTACTGGTTTGAGAGGCTTCCCCTTAGTCTCCAGGTGTTCAGATAATAAAAGTCTAAAATCTAGTTTTTGGGGAACTTCAATGATCGGTAGATCATCAACTTGAAGCTTGCGATAAGGTTTATTAACTGGAGCTTCAGTCGGTTTATCAAACATGCTTTTCCCGATTAGTAGGGTAAGCAATGTTCGAATGACTTGTTCTTGGTAGTTTATAAAAGTAAGTAAATAGGTTATAATTTGAGGTAACAACTTGTCACTTCCTCTTTCTTTGGGATTTGTGTGTGTGTGGTTACCTCACTAATACCTTAGAATTCTGGGGGTGGCAAGTTTTTTGCTTATAAAGCCCTCTAAGCTAGGATTTAATAGCCTATTTCTATATAAAGTTTTGACAATACGTTTCTAAAGAAGAGGGTGACTAAATGAAACGAAGTAGGTGCTCAGAATGACTAATGCGTATGACTCGGTGGCGAAATATGTCGAGACCGCAGAGAAACAAAAAAAATTATATAAACGTACGTTACTCATCGTTAGCATCTCTCAAATTTTTGGTGGAGCGGGGTTAGCTGCTGGAATAACAGTAGGTGCACTTCTAGCTCAACAAATGATGGGCACAGATGCCTGGGCTGGTGTCCCAGCTGCATTATTTACTCTCGGTTCTGCGGGAGCAGCATTTATCGTTGGGAAACTATCACAGCAACACGGTAGACGTATTGGATTAACAGCAGGTTTTATGGCTGGTGGAATAGGAGCTTTAGGTGTAGTTTCTGCTGCGATTATTAATAGTCTATTCCTCTTATTTATTTCCCTAGTTATATATGGCGCGGGTACGGCAACAAATTTACAAGCTCGTTATGCTGGAACTGACCTAGCTAATAAGAATCAACGTGCAACTGCAATAAGCATTGCCATGGTATCTGCAACTTTGGGAGCATTTGCGGGTCCCAACCTAGTAGGAGTGATGGGCGATTTTGCAACTCAAATTGGAATTCCTGCTCTTAGTGGTCCATTTATTTTATCTGGTTCAGCATTTATATTAGCTGGTCTCGTCATTTTTTTATTTCTAAGACCTGACCCTTTTTTAATAGTAAAAGCTATGAATGTGAATATTGAGAATAACGAAGAAATAATTACAACATCTGAACAAGAGAAAAATAAGCGCGGAATTACCGTTGGAGCAACGGTTATGATTATTTCGCAAATGGTAATGATCGCTATTATGACGATGACACCGGTCCATATGGGCCATCACGGTCACGGACTTAGTGAAATTGGCTTTGTTATTGGCGTTCATATCGGTTCGATGTATTTGCCATCACTAATTACAGGTGTTTTAGTAGATAAGATAGGTAGAACGTCAATGGCCATAGCTTCTGGGGTGACGTTGCTCCTATCCGGAATGATTGCTGCACTCGCTCCAAGTGATTCTTTATTTTATTTAGTTATTGCATTAGCATTGCTAGGGTTGGGCTGGAATTTTGGTTTAATTAGTGGTACAGCACTTATTATAGATTCCACAGAGGTTTCATCTCGTGCCAAAACACAAGGAACAATCGATGTTTTTATTGCTTTAGCTGGGGCATCCGGTGGAGCAATGTCTGGTATAGTTGTTGCTAGCTCTAGCTATACAACATTATCTTTATTAGGTGGTTTTTTGTCGTTGCTGCTTATTCCCGTAGTGGTTTGGTCACGTCGAGGGAATAAATATTTTGATAATTAATATTACAACTAACATTAATGTTTTGTTTATTTGGAAGATACTTTGGAAAGAAAATCCAGTAAAGTTTTATTAATAATATTGTCACTTTGACACCAGGAATTTATAAATTCTCATAAAAGAAGAGGACTACTTCCAAAGAAGTAGCCCTCTTCTTTACGAAATTCTTCTCACGACCACTGTTCGGGTGACTTTAAATGTAGAAAAAGTAAATCATTAAAACGGAAACAATAAGAAAGATAAGACTCATAAGGCTACCAGCTCTTAAATAGTCAGCATTTCTGTATCCTCCTGAATTCATGAGGAAAGCATTCACCTGATGAGTTGGCAAAAGAAAGGAGTTAGAAGCCGATATAGCTACTAATAAAGCAAGACCAGTGGGATCTATTCCAAAGGAATTTGCCATCATAATTACAATTGGAACTAACAGCACGGTAGCGGCTACATTTGACATAAAGAGAGAGAAAAACATTGTTAAAATTCCGATAACCAACAATATGGCTAATGTTCCCCAACCCCCAACAAGGTTGACAATACTTGTCGCAGTAAGCTCAGCGGCACCACTTTTTTCAAAGGCTGTTCCTAAAGGAATTAACCCTGCAAGCAGAAATACTGTTTTCCAATCAATTGCCGGATAAATTTCTTTTTTAGGAATAACACCCAGGAGAATCATTAGTAAAGCCCCTGTAAAAAAGCTGAGTGAAAGCTGAAATCCAAATAAAACAAGACCGAGTGCAACCGCAATAGAAAATAACGCGTGTTTCTTCTTATCAGTTTTCGCATCAAGTTCAGGTGGATTAATGTCTGTAATAATCGCAAAATCTCGAGTCGCTTTCATACTAGCTATATTCTCCCAGGTACCGAAAACTATCATCATCATACCTGACTCAAAAGGAACTTCCTTTATATTATGTTTTTCTCCTTCCCGTGTAATAATAGCAATTGGTTCTAATTTGTAATTTTTTCTAAAACCTATTTCTTCAAGTTTCTTGCCAATTACCTCAGATCTAGGTGGTATCATAATTTCTGCAAAACCTACATGATCTTCATTATCTAAATTTGAGAAAATGGCTAATTCATCTTTCAGCTTAACATGATGGTCATAGGCAAAAGCTGTGACAGCATCTTTATTGCCTAAAACTGCAAGGGTCTGATTTGCTTGAAGTCGTGTTTTGCGCCACGGACTATATAAGTGGCTTCCTTCTTCACTTAGGGCAATAATATGAATTGAGTATTTTTTCCAAATGTCAAGTTCCTCAATAGACTTTCCATTTAGAGAGCTGTTTACAGTAATTTCCAATTCATAAATATCTTCAGGTAATTCATAGGTTTTACGAATTACCTCAGTTACACTTGGTATTGTTTTTCCTTGGGCTTTAGGGAGCACCCAATCACTTAAAAGATAAAAGTATAGTAAACCCGCACCAAGTAAAGCAAGGCCAACTGGCGTAACACTGAAAAGATTGAACGGTTCATTTCCCGCTTTTAAAAGCAAATCATTTAAGATGATAAGTGGACCTGATGCAACCATTGTAATGGTTCCACCAAGTATTGCTGCAAACCCCATTGGCATAATCAGTTTGGAAGCAGGTATATTGGCTTTTTTACCGATTTTCCGAAGAGCAGGAAGAAAAAGTGCTGCCGCTCCAATGTTTTGCATAAAAGAAGAAATAATACCAACCGTTGCTGAAGTACTAACCATTACATTTTTGTCTTTTTCTCCAACTCGTTTTGTAATGAATTCAGCCACAACTGTCATAATGCCTGAGCGATCAACCCCATAGCCTATTAGCATAACAGCAATTACTGAAATAACAGCATTTGAGGAAAATCCCATGAATGCTTCTGACGCAGTAATAACTCCAGTCCAAGGAAGGATAACCATAATTAGTACTGCAACAAGGTCTGTCCGTAACTTTTCCGTCACAAACAGTACTATAGCTAATATCAGAACACCAAAAGTGATTAAAATGTCAAGTGTCATCATGTATGAGCTCCTTTCATTTTTCTACATCATTCAAAATTTCCATTGCCTTAATTATCGATAGATAAGTTTTGTGAAATTGCATTTTAAAAAAATTTGTAAAAAATCACCTAATCGAACAACATTTAAAATCATTTTCGTTTCTCTACGATTAATTTTATGTTTTCTTTTCTTACCCCTTATTTGAAATCCTACAAGTATAATTCCCATTTTAAGGTTTAAATATGTTGTATGTAGAATTTCATTTTTATTGCGTAGTACCGTTGTAATACCATGAAAATACTTATTTTCATTCTGGTGGTGTATTTCTGTTTTAAAATACATGAATGACTGCGTAGCAATTGAATTTGCTGTTTTTTCATCTTTCTTCTTAGCCATAAGTACCTGTCAGTTTAGGTGTACAGTTTCCACTTATAAAATTAAGATATCATTGACATTTAATAAAATAGCATTTAATATACTTATTGTAAGTAAGTACTTACATTCATTTATGTAAATTTGTATTGAAATTTCTAAATCATTATACGAGGAGGTACAACAAAAGGTATGAAAAGTCTAATAGCCCGACTACTTATCCGAAAACCCGCGAAGAGCGTATTTATTTCTTTACTTATAATCGTGATTCTATTAACTGGTGTTCAATTTATTGAGATGAAAACGGGAAACGATACGCTAGTAGAACCTCACACCACAGTTTATCTAGATAATGAAATGCTTGGTTACGAGTTTGGGGGAGAATCTGTAATTATCTTATTTGAAGCTGAATCCTTAGAGTCACTTTTATCAGTAGATACATTTGAAGTAATGGAATTGATAACAACTTTTTCGAAAAAGCAAAAGAACATCATTCATAGTGTTGTCAGTCCTTACACTATGCTTGAGGTAATTCTGAAACAACAGCGGAATCTTGCAGAATCGGGACTTGATGAAGTAACAGATGGGTTGGTAAATATATCAGACCAACTGACGAGTACGAATCAGCAAACATCACAATCTCTTAAAGAAATGGGTAGTCGAATCGACAAATTTGCTAGTCAAAGTGATGCCTTCTATCAAGGAATTCCACAGGAACAAGACACACTCAATAAATTATTATATGAGCATAACGGAAATGGTGAACTTCGTAGTGGTTTTGCAGATATGGTTACCGATGACCGCTATACTTCTATGATAATAACTTTTCGTGGTGGAGTTTCAGACAGTGATAAAAATGACTTTATAAAAGGATTATCGAAATCTTATAATGAGAGACTTTACCCTGAGCTAGATATCATCATTTCTGGAAAACCGGTACTCGACGATGATATCCGTCGATCAATGCAGGAGAGTATTCAACAGATGCTTGCATTATCTTCTGTTTTTATGGTACTTATTCTATTAATTGTTTTTCGTGTTTCCTGGCGCCTACTTCCACTTGCAATAATTTTCATAGCTTTACTTGGTACCGTCGGAGTAATGGGATGGATTGGGATACCAGTAACAATGGTTTCAATGGCAGTATTTCCAATTCTTATTGGCTTAGGTATTGACTATGCAATCCAATTTCAAAGTCGCTATACAGAAGAAATGGGAAAGGAAGTGAAAACGGATGGGTAAGGTCACTAAAACACGAAGTCAAGCAAGAAATAGTTTGAAAGTCACCATTCAAAAGATGGCTCCAGCAGTACTTACGGCGCTTGTTGCAACAACTTTGGGATTTATCGCTTTATATACTTCACCTGTACCTATGATCCAAGACTTTGGAAAAATGTTATCGTTAGGAATGATCATCAGTTTCATTGTTGGGATATTTCTTTTAATTCCGTTGTTATATATACGAGATGGATTCTTTAGGGAGAGTGAGGTCATAAAAGACCAAAAGTCTACTTCTATATCAATTTTTGATCGTTTCTTAAATTGGTGGACGAATAAAGTCATGCTGTTTAGATGGGTAATTGTTATAGTAGCCATTGGTCTTGCTGCGCTAGGTATAGTTCTTGATTTAGAAGCTCCAGCAGAGACTGATGTTGAGACATTCATGCCTCAAGAATCTGAGGCTCTGGCAGACATCAACTATGTACGGGAAGTACTTGGATCTACAAGCCAAGTGTCTCTTATCTATGAAGGTGAAGACATATTAAGTGATTCCACTCTTACTTGGGTCCAGAGGATTAGTGAAGATATTGCAGTTGAATTCCCAAATGAAGTTGTGACAGTCAAATCACTACCTGAACTTCTGGAAACAATCGAACAAGAACAAAGACCTTCTGTTAATAAAGTTGATTTGATTGAATGGCTACCAGAAGATCAGCGTAATCGCTTTATTAATACAACTAATACAAAAGGTGTAATTCATATTAGCATTAAGAAAATGTCCACAGAAGAACTTGAGTCTTTTGTTGAAGAGCTAAAGGCATTTATTGAAGGTAATCGTATTGGCTCTTTAGAAACAAGATTAACAGGGCAATCAATCCTCGACTTGGAGATGGTAACAGCACTCACTACTGGACGTTACAAAATGACACTACTTGGGATGGCGCTTGTATTTCTTGGACTTCTAGCTATCTATCGCCGCCCTGAAAAAGCAATAATTCCCTTGTTGCCAGTGCTGTTAATTGTTGGCTGGTCAGGACTCGTAGTGTACGGACTAGGTATTGAATATACCCCGCTAACTGCTACGTTAGGTGCTTTAATTATAGGTATTGGTACAGAATTCACCATTTTGCTGATGGAACGTTATTATGAAGAGCGTCAAGCAGGAGCTTCTAACCGAACAGCAATCCTTATAGCTAATCAGAAAATTGGAAAAGCTATATTTGCCTCAGCTCTAACAACCATTGGTGGATTTAGTGCACTTCTATTCTCAGACTTTGCAATTTTAAGTGATTTTGGTATGATGACCTTAATTAACATTGGATTAGCTTTAATTAGTACCATTTTAGTCCTGCCTGCATTGCTAATGATTGTTGGACCATGGATATACAGAAAAAAGCTAAGACAATCAGTATAATATTAGCTTTAATCTGGGAAGGAGATACCATGAAAGACAAAACTGAGCAGATTATTCAATCTGCGTTACAAGTTTTTATACGAAAAGGTTTTCAAGCAACAACACAAGAGGTTGCAAACGAAGCTAAAGTTGCGGAGGTAACACTTTTTCGAAAATTCGGTAACAAACAACAGTTGTTTATTACTGTCGTTAAGTCAGTACTTGAAAAAAAATTTTATGCTCATTTAATGGAACAGGCTAAAACAAACGATACCGAGGAGTTCCTCCGTTCAATTATTGATAACCGTTTAAATGTCCTGTCAAGAAACCGTAATCTTGTAAGAATGCTTATTGCTGAGAGTTTAATGGAGAACCTTCCGCCAGAAATAAATTTACCTGACATGATTTTCACATCACTTACTCATGGTATTGAACAACACGCCCAACAAAATAATCTAGTTATCGACTCAAATTATTGGGCACGGCAGCTGAGTGGTATCTTCTTGAGCCATCTCATACTACCTACCGATAAGCCATATAATGAACTCTCTGAAGACGAGAAAGGTTCATTGTTAAATAAATATGTTGCACCCTTTTTAACATTGAACAATTAATACTTGTTGAGTCCAATATCTATTATCCTCTTAAATAATACCGTCACTAGCACCCCGGTATTCCAAGAAGAGGGCTACTTCCAATAATGAAGTAGCCCTCTATTTTATAAATACCTTCTATTTTCGAGTTTTTTTTGGGGTACAATTTGTTATTGATAAATAATAAGCCCCGGTTTTGGATTGAGTTCCAATACCTGCTCTGGAGTCATTAGCGGATTATCAAAGTGAACCCCTGGCTTATTAGAATAGAAATACCATAATTTAAAGCCTTTGTATGGTATATTAGTTGCCTTTGCATTTTTCGTATGGGTTGCTACCTTCCCTTCAGGGGGACCCCAGCCAGATGTGTTATGTACCAGCAACACTGGGTCATAATTACTGGATACCGCTTCAATATCATGTATCATCGTCTCAATAAACTGTTGGAAAACAAATTGTCGTTTTCCCTGGATTCCATTGGAGATGATATAGTCACGCATAGTTTCTTGAATTTCATTAAGTTCAGTACCCGTTAAATGCCCTACCTCTTTCATTGGCTTGTTAGTACGCCATTCTGGATCAAGAGCCAGATGGACATTCGGATATTTTAGAAAGGGCAAGATTTCATTAAGTGCATTAGTGGGATAATATTTTCCCATTTGATGGTCAAGATATATTAAGATACCATTCTTATAGGCTGCCTCAATGTATGACATCACAAGGTCAAAATTCATTTTACTAATTTCGCCTTCAGGCTGAACTGTTCCATAAACAAGGTACACTGCTGGAATGACGCCTTGATCACCGTTAAGGGCATCATATTTTTCAGATGTCTCTTGCACCAGAGATATAAGCTCTTCCTTAGAGTGACGTCCGACAATTCCCATTATTTTTGAATTGGGGTGTCCGTAATAGGCGATAATTGTATTATCATCAAATAGAGTTGGTGATGTAAAATAATCATTCATATCCTTATCATCAAAAAGGGTTGGTGATGTTAAAAGATCATTCATATCCTGAACTGTATATTGGGATAAAATCCAACCTTCATTATTGTTCTCTGTATTTTCAAGTTCAATCTTATACCAGATTGTTTCTTCAGTTTTTACTTCTTCAATCACTTTGACTTCTTGCCCCTTGGCTAAACTTCCAAGCACTTTACTTTTGGTATTACTGTCCGCTCTGACATTCAACTTGCTTGCACTAATATAAAGTACATTTTCTTGATTTTCTTTATCACTTTCTTTATTATCTGTACCATTTTCTGTATCTTCACTTATTTCTTCTGCCTTTTCTTCTTTTATTTCGCCTTGTTCTTCTTCTTTTATTTCGTCTTGTTCTTCTACTCCGTTTTCATTATCCATTACCACTTTCTGATCCTCAGGATTACTAACTTCTGCTGGTAACGTTACTTGCTTACTACACCCTACTAAACTAATAGTAAATAATAGAAGTAAAAATATGTTTAATAAAGCTTTTTTTGACATTCCTGCACCCCTTTTTTATGTATGATCAGCTCAAGGACATTTCCCTATTTGCTTCTAGGTCGAATATATTGACTTACGTTCAGCTTATTTTACCGCCCTAATCCTATCTTCTAATAAAAATCGTATTATAAAGCTAAGTTAAACACAATAGTAGTTTCTTCCACTTTATTGTTCGGTTTTCACTATAGTACGACCTACTGTTGGGAGGATTCATTAATAAGACTAAAAAACAATTACCCTTGTAACATTTAAGTATAATAAAAGGCTCAGAAAAATTAAAGAATTTAAGATTATGCTCGTACTTCAACACAACTGTCTCTACCTGTAAAACGCATGTGCTTCCACCCGCAAAAAAGCTCGGCGCTATCAGCTACCGAGCAGTTGTTACAATTATTCTGTTGACCGGATTATCTTCCTAGATGGCTAGTTTTGTAAAGTACAGCCATTGCTAAAGGATATTTGTTATTACAATTGACCAAACGGCAGTTTTTGCTTGCAACTATTTTCTCAAAGGCATTGAATTTATTAATTAAATTTCTTTGGGCGGAGGATTTCAACATCCTCGACATAAGTTATGCCTGAATAGTTTTCAAAGTATTTCGCTGCAACCTGAACCATAATGGTTTCGGCCATAGTTTTGTGTTTCACAATGACTTCAATTTTAACATTCGCAAAATCATCAATCACCAAGGCACGGTCTGAGGTTGAACGGACATTCCGGCTGCCTTTACCGCCTGCCGCAACAATAGTATAGCCGGTCGCGCCGCAATCCTCAATAATCTTACATACACCTTTTAAGATCATTTTCTCTGTAATAATCACCACTTTTTCTGCCTTATGAAGAGTCATAACTATTATTCTCCTTTCCTATAGATCAAAGACCACTTGCGCCAGCGCGATAAAGAGCGGGATACAAACTGCAATTGCAACAGGTGTTCCCACGCTTGTTGAGGCACCAATATAAGTCGATGGATTGGCAGAAGGAATACCTCCTCTCAAAGTTGGCGGACCAGATATATCAGAGCTTGAGGCCGCGATCACAGCTAGTAGGATTACACCACCGGGACTAAATCCAACTGTCACATGTGCTATATATCCCAGGCCAAAAGCCATTAATCCGTGGATAATTGGACCAAAAAAAGCATAGACAGCATACAAGTGCGCAACTCTTCGCAGCTCATTTATGCGAGCATAGGCTTCCATTCCCATGACCAGCATCAACACGGATAGAAAACCGCTGAAGAGCGGCTCATAAAAACTATCCAGTACGCCGTCCGATTTTGTCAGCAAGCCAAGGGCAAGACCAAGAATAAGTGCGGATAAAGCAGAGCCGCGCAGACTTTCTTTGACAATTCCCCAAACATCAACTTTACTATCTTTGCCTTCATTTTGCTTTTTTAGATGAATGTTTGCTAGAACAATAGCTAAAATAAGAGCCGGAATGTCCATAAACGGATAAAGCGCCGGAACCCAAGCTTCAAAATGAATTGCCTCTTCCTCCAATAACACCATAGCAGCTGCCAGTGTCGAAGCACTTACCGCGCCAAATAGTCCAGCAGTCGCAATGCCATCCTCTCGTTTAATACCTGGTAAGAGAGAAAAGAAAAAGCTTCCTATCAGGACAATTGTTATACCAATAATAACTGCTGAAACAGCGGGTAGCAACATGGCGTTCAGATCAGCCTCACGAATTTCAATACCGCCCTTAATCCCCATTTTCATTAAAAGCATGAACACAATAAATTGGTAAATCGCATTCGGTATTTTCAAATTACTACCAAGGGCCGCAATCACCATGCCGCCGATAAGAAACCCAAGTGTTGGGGATTGAAATTGCGCAACAAAGCGCATCAAGAAATCAAATAAAAACTCCATCTGTTTGCCTCCTTACTTATGAATAGACTCTCGGCATTTGCCGAGCCTTGTGGCTCAAGGTTTTCTTGAACCAATTTATTTGTATCCCTCCTATTTCTAGGTGGGATTTTTACTTTAGTTTTCTTCTTCAATTGGAAATTAATTGTTGAAAAATATCATAAAAAAACTAAAAAAACACTTGACTTTTTAGTGGAACCCCAATAATCGCCGAGGAGGAATTGACTTCCTAACAATACGGTGAAATGGGGGATTTAAATGAAACCTGCGCTAATACCACATATCTCATATCAAAACTTCGTTTTAGACCAATTAAATACTCATTACTCAGGCGGTATACTGACTCTCGTACAAAAAGATTGGACTATTATCTCGAAGTTATGGATCACGGATCTTTCGTTTACCACTACGTGGCTTCATGATTCATATTCAGTTAAAGGTCCTGAGCCACGTGATCCTGCTTCCATGCTTCGCTCTTATCTTTTGTGTTTATTGACAAGTCCGACCCTGAGTATTACAGAATGGGTGAACCAACTCCATCGTGTTCCTCTTTACACGATCCTTAGCGGCTTTGAACCTGGGGATGTTCCAGGTGTCGGTACTTTTTATGACTTCTTCAGACGGCTATCAGGTTTTGAGAAGGCTAATGTAAAACCTTTTATTAAGCTCAAACGAAAAAAGAAGAAGAAGAAAAAACCGAAAAAGGGTGAAAAAGCAACTCCTAGAAACCCTGGTATTATTAGAAAATTAGTGGATCGTCATTTACGCAATGGCTCAAAACAAAAACAATTGCCGGGAGATCAATTATACGCGTTTTTTCAATCTCAATTTCTTGAAGTTTCAGCGAGATTGGGTTTGCTTGGGGATCCCCATTCCCTTGGTGTTGTTGGAGATGGGACACCCGTGGAAACAGCGAGATACCCAAGGAGCAAACCTATTTGTGATTGTAGTGCCCAAGGACTAACGAATTGTACTCATCCTCGTCGATATTCTCAACCTGACATCGACTCAGGTTGGGATAGTTCAAGGGAGAGGTACTTCAACGGATATCATCTCTACATGATATCCACTAGCGATAGCCAATACGACTTGCCGCTATATCCACGGCTGCATCCTGCTTCCCGGCATGATTCAGTCAGCCTAGTGGTTGGTTCAATTGAATTTTCGCAACGGTACACCTTGGGCACAATTGATAAAATCCTTCTCGATGCCGCACATGATGCAGAACCGATTTACGAATTACTGGACCATCATAATGTGGAACCATTTATTGATCTTAATGTTCGAACAAAGAAAAACTTCAGTACGCAAAGTGATATTCAGATTTCTCCCCTAGGCGTTCCTATTTGTCCAATTGGAATGGAAATGAAACCCAATGGGTTTGACAAATCTCAAAACCGCCAAAAGTGGCGTTGTCCACTAGCTTGCGGAACAAAAAATACATGTTCCACTCCGTGTTCTAAAGCGAAGTATGGCCGGACATTTCATACGTTTAAGCAAGATAATCTTCGTCTGTTCACTAAAACACCGAGGTCTTCTGAAAAGTGGAAACTGATTTATAAACGAAGAACTTCAGTTGAACGTTCGAACAAAAGAGAAAAAGTCGACTATCACTTAGAATCTGGGCGTCATCGCTCTACAAAAATGTGGTATGTCCGCTTATATTCAATCATGATGTGTCAACACATAGATGCTTGGTACAGTAGTCAGAAAGAGACTTTGAACATCCAAGAAATCATCTTTTCTAAGAGCGCCTAGTCATTTTTAAAAAATAGCAGCCGTAGGCTTATTTGGTATACACTTTTTTGAAAACACTATGAAAACACATCACTTTGCTGTCCTGTTAATGAAATTCCCAGTAAATTTTTTACAAATCTTCGATAAACTCATCATTTATTCCGAGAGTCTATTTATATAGACTCTCGGCATTTGCCGAGCCTTGTGGCTCAAGGTTTTCTTGAACCAATTTATTTGTATCCCTCCTATTTCTAGGTGGGATTTTTACTTTAGTTTTCTTCTTCAATTGGAAATTAATTGTTGAAAAATATCATAAAAAAACTAAAAAAACACTTGACTTTTTAGTGGAACCCCAATAATCGCCGAGGAGGAATTGACTTCCTAACAATACGGTGAAATGGGGGATTTAAATGAAACCTGCGCTAATACCACATATCTCATATCAAAACTTCGTTTTAGACCAATTAAATACTCATTACTCAGGCGGTATACTGACTCTCGTACAAAAAGATTGGACTATTATCTCGAAGTTATGGATCACGGATCTTTCGTTTACCACTACGTGGCTTCATGATTCATATTCAGTTAAAGGTCCTGAGCCACGTGATCCTGCTTCCATGCTTCGCTCTTATCTTTTGTGTTTATTGACAAGTCCGACCCTGAGTATTACAGAATGGGTGAACCAACTCCATCGTGTTCCTCTTTACACGATCCTTAGCGGCTTTGAACCTGGGGATGTTCCAGGTGTCGGTACTTTTTATGACTTCTTCAGACGGCTATCAGGTTTTGAGAAGGCTAATGTAAAACCTTTTATTAAGCTCAAACGAAAAAAGAAGAAGAAGAAAAAACCGAAAAAGGGTGAAAAAGCAACTCCTAGAAACCCTGGTATTATTAGAAAATTAGTGGATCGTCATTTACGCAATGGCTCAAAACAAAAACAATTGCCGGGAGATCAATTATACGCGTTTTTTCAATCTCAATTTCTTGAAGTTTCAGCGAGATTGGGTTTGCTTGGGGATCCCCATTCCCTTGGTGTTGTTGGAGATGGGACACCCGTGGAAACAGCGAGATACCCAAGGAGCAAACCTATTTGTGATTGTAGTGCCCAAGGACTAACGAATTGTACTCATCCTCGTCGATATTCTCAACCTGACATCGACTCAGGTTGGGATAGTTCAAGGGAGAGGTACTTCAACGGATATCATCTCTACATGATATCCACTAGCGATAGCCAATACGACTTGCCGCTATATCCACGGCTGCATCCTGCTTCCCGGCATGATTCAGTCAGCCTAGTGGTTGGTTCAATTGAATTTTCGCAACGGTACACCTTGGGCACAATTGATAAAATCCTTCTCGATGCCGCACATGATGCAGAACCGATTTACGAATTACTGGACCATCATAATGTGGAACCATTTATTGATCTTAATGTTCGAACAAAGAAAAACTTCAGTACGCAAAGTGATATTCAGATTTCTCCCCTAGGCGTTCCTATTTGTCCAATTGGAATGGAAATGAAACCCAATGGGTTTGACAAATCTCAAAACCGCCAAAAGTGGCGTTGTCCACTAGCTTGCGGAACAAAAAATACATGTTCCACTCCGTGTTCTAAAGCGAAGTATGGCCGGACATTTCATACGTTTAAGCAAGATAATCTTCGTCTGTTCACTAAAACACCGAGGTCTTCTGAAAAGTGGAAACTGATTTATAAACGAAGAACTTCAGTTGAACGTTCGAACAAAAGAGAAAAAGTCGACTATCACTTAGAATCTGGGCGTCATCGCTCTACAAAAATGTGGTATGTCCGCTTATATTCAATCATGATGTGTCAACACATAGATGCTTGGTACAGTAGTCAGAAAGAGACTTTGAACATCCAAGAAATCATCTTTTCTAAGAGCGCCTAGTCATTTTTAAAAAATAGCAGCCGTAGGCTTATTTGGTATACACTTTTTTGAAAACACTATGAAAACACATCACTTTGCTGTCCTGTTAATGAAATTCCCAGTAAATTTTTTACAAATCTTCGATAAACTCATCATTTATTCCGAGAGTCTATATGATACATAATAGCAACTTGCTTTCTCTGTACAGATCCAACAATCCATTGCGAAATTTTACAGTCAATCTACTGTATAATTTATCTTCCTAACAACCATACATTTTTGTTACTTTTTGAATTTAACCAAATAAAAAAACCGACAACTTCAAAACTTCAATGATGATTAAAATCATTGAATGTTGGAAATTGTCGGTTTTTCTTCAACTAACTTCAACGAAGTTTTTTGAAGAACTACCCATTTTAAGTTTAAGTTCAAAAATACAATTATACCGATTTATATTACCTTTTCATTCTTATATATTTTAGAAGCTTTTTCATACAATCAATACGAAAATATTAATAGAATGCTAAAGCCACAATGATATTAAGAAGGTAAAAATAGACATCTATCGAATAGTAAATTAGCTTCCTCGCTAATTAGTATTTGTTTATAGATTAAAAGACCTGACCATACTAGATAAAAAGTCTAATAAAACGGTCAGGAGTGTGTAAGAATGCAAGATTTCGAAAAAGAATACCGTCTATTTCAAGAGGCATTAGATATCCAAGATCCATGGTATATTGAAGACTACAAATTAGTAAAAAGTTCAGATCAGTTTCATGTCTTTTTAGATTTCAAACGTGGAGCTAAGTTCCCATGTCCACATTGTGGAAATGAACATAATGGTGTTCATGATATCGCAAATGACGACAGGATGTGGCGTCATAAGGATTTCTGGCAATACCAGACATATCTACATGCAAGGTTACCAAGAATAAAATGTGATATTTGCGATAAGGTTCTAACTGTGCAAGTTGATTGGTCTCGACCAAAAGCTGGGTTCACATGGCTATTCGAAGCCCAAGTTATGCAGTTAATGAAAGAAATGCCTGTTGCCGCAGTTGCTCGTGAAGTAAATGAACATGATACGAGATTGTGGAGAGTCTTCCATTATTATGTACAAAAAAATATGGATGAGCTTGATCTCTCAAACATAACTCGTATTGCAGTTGATGAAACTTCAAGCAGACGAGGCCATCGCTATGTGACGTTATTTGTAGATGTTGATTCTAAACGTGTCATTTTCGCCATTGAAGGTAAAGATGCCTCTGTGATCCAATCATTCAAGCAACACCTTGAAAATAAAGGAATAGAAGCGACTTCAATCCTGGAGTGCTGTTGCGATATGTCACCGGCTTTTATTAAAGGTATTGAAGAAGCTTTTCCAAAGGCACACATTACGTTCGATAAATTTCACGTTATGAAATTAGTCAACGAAGCTGTCGATAAGGTTCGCAGACAGGAACAGAATGATGAGCCATTGCTAAAAAAAACACGTTATTTATGGTTGAAGAACTCACAAAACCTATCCCAGTCTCAACATGAAAAACTTATGAAGTTAAAAGATAGCCATTTAAATACAGCTAAGGCTTATCGGTTGAGATTAGCTCTACAAGGACTTTGGTCAACTAGCCAAATGTTTTCAGGTTGGTATTTTGATGATTGGTACAATTGGGCAATACGTTCACGTTTAGAGCCAATAGTTGATGTTGCTCGGACACTCAAAAGACATGAAAAAGGTATATTACGTTGGTTCGCTTCAAGAATGACCAATGGTTTACTTGAAGGAATTAATAGCCTTGTTCAAGCATCAAAGCGGAAAGCAAGAGGCTACCGATCAATTGAAAACTTTATTGCCATGATCTACGCAACGGCTAATAAGTTTACTTTACGAGTGAAGCCTCATGCTTAGATTATCTCCTTCTCAACCTAACTATGCACTTTCATACTTAAAATCGTCGGTCAAGTGGTTTCCTTGACGGTCGATTTTAAGTATGAAAACCTAGTAAAAGTTGAGAAGATTACTAGACTATTATTCTTAATGAAATCTCGTGTACCAATAGAAATTAGCGAAGAGCCGTAAATTAAGTATAAGATATACCAACTACAAAAAATTGTCAACAAGAATTTAACTTACGCTTTTTTAGTGGGATTTAGTTTGGTTATTGGAATTCGGCAATTATCATATCAATTCACTCTTCTAAAAACATGCTTTATAGCTTGAGATCTTAATAAAAATTGCTTGTTTTAAATGCTATGCTATTCTTTAAAGAAAAAGGTAACTCATAGAGCGAGACTGCTGAAATTATAAGCATTTTAAAGTTCTCACACTGAAATTAAAAAGATTAGGAAGTGTTCAAATCACATTTCCTAATCTTTTTTGTATTTTGGCTCTTTAAGAGTAAATTAATGGGCTATTACTAACCCATTAACGTGATAATTCGTTTCATATTCACTACGAAGATGGTTGTTGCACTTTGTATGTGCATACCTAAGAGACCATGGGAATGACTTTTTTTAAACCCATGGCGATTCTTTAGCTCTGCGTTCTTAGCCTCGATCATATACCTATTTTTCGCTAACTCTTTGAACTCTTCTGTTTCCTGATAGAGTTGGTGTTCCTCATGAAATTTATCCTTCTTCAAAGTTACGGTATATGTTTTACTTGCAGATCCTTCTTTATAACAGCCTTCTCTTAGTGGACATACCTTACATTTCTCAATATCAAAGTAATGGGTTTCTCGTAATACGGTTCCTTCCGTTGCGTGTTTTTTCTTCCCATGTAAAGCTTTTTTAATTGCCATATGCCCTGCTGTACATACATATCGCCCAGCATCCTTATTGTAATCAAATTCACCTGTTGCCCTTTTAGTGCCCTCTGATACAGTTTTACTTAATTTCGATACTAACTTAATTTCTTTTTCTTTTGTATATTCAATCATATCTTTCTCAGAGTAAGCTCCGTCGCCAATGAATGCTTTCACTTCAATTCCATTTTCAATTGATTTCTCAATTAATTCTTTTGCCTGTTTTCCGTCATTCTGTTCACCTGTTGTAACAACAGCTGATGTCACAATACGCTCTGGAACCATAGCGATGTGAGTTTTGTATCCAAAAAAGGATGTGTCTGAACTCTTATGTCCAACTTTTGCATCTTTTTCTACAGTTGAATTTAAGTGTTCGATATCATCGTTGACAATCTCCTCTAATAAATGAGCTTTTAATCTTACGTCTTCTTTAACGTATAACTGCTCGTCCTTTTTAATGATATCTACTAATTGATTACAATAGTTAATATGGTCAACTAATTCACTCGTACTTGGCTTAGTAGGCATTTTATCTTTATAAGTGTCGTCCTGTTTATAAACGCTCTTCCTTAACTGTTTGGACTGTTCAATCAAGATTTCAATAGGTGATTTAGAGTTAAACATACTATTTGTATGAGTGGAATCCGCAATGATTTGGTTGGATTTAATAAGCCCTTCTTTCAAGGCAATCTCAACCGTCTTTTTAATAAGTAAATTTAATAATGATTCGTCTTGTAATCGAAGTTTTCTAAATTTAGTTAAGCTTGTTGGATGAACCATTTTATCTTCAGGTGCTACATCTAAAAAGTATTTAAATGACATATCAAACGTCGCTCTCTCAATCAAATCACGATCAGACATTGGGTACATCACCTTGAGTAATAGTAACTTAAACATCATAATTGGACATTTGGCTGTAGCGCCAAATGCCTCATTATACATATCTTTTAATTCGTCATAGATAAATTCAAAGTCAACTAAGTTATTAAACTTCCTCAAGAAATGATTTTCTGGGATTAGTATATCGTAAAGTTCACTGTACGAACTGAGCATTAGTTCTTTTTTAGGTAGCATAGTTTCACCAATTTTCTAATGATTTTCTATCTCTATAATACCATTTTTCCTTCACCAGCTAAATAATGCGTATGAAAAAAGGAAGAGTTTCCTCTTCCTTTTCTCACGAAGGCGATATTGAGACTTTTTCAGCAGTCTCTCATAGAGCTACCTTTTTCTTTCTTTAGTTAGTTCTTCTTTCTTCTAATCTCTTAATTGTTTCATCTTGATCATCAAAAAGTTCTGTTCCCATTAAGTAAGAAATAATTCTAGGTAATTCTGTGTTATCAATTAAACCAACAAATTGATCTGCTCCTACACCATATGCATATACTGGAACTTCAACACCAGAGTGATTGTTTGTGCCCCATGAAAGATAAGCATGATTTGATACAACTTTACCTAAAGTGTTTGAAAGATCATATCTTCCATTCCAGTTTACAGACGTTAAAGTAGTAATATCTTCTTCTGTTAAATCAAATCCTAAAATTGGTGAAACAGTGTTATTAATATGCGCTAAATATGCTGTTGTTAGTTCTGGCTTATCCTTTGTTGTTCCAATAGCTACATCATATCCAAATAACTCGAAGAAGTCATTTACATTGATATATTGTTTAGTTTTACTATCATTTAAAAACATATCAAATGCTTTTTTATTAACTTCCTTTTTCTTTAAATCAAATATAACAGTTTGGTCATCCTTGTTAATTGTCACTAGCTTTGTACTTGGATTATAATCCAAGTCTGCTTGCAACTGAGCTGCAGCATCACGAATGTGAATATAATGAGTACCATCAATTTCTTGAGCATTTGCTAATGAAATTATCGTTACATTGTCAGCTAATGTTTCAAGTATAGCTATATTACTCGCTTTTACATTCTTTAATATTTCGATATTGTCAGCATATCCACCCACATTAGAACCAATAACCAGCCCTCCTGTTTCGTGGTCGCCAGCAATAACTACAAGTGTTTCTTTATCTTTTTTTGCAAATTCTAATGCTTCATTCACAGCTTCTTCAAACTCTAGCGTATCATGAATTGCTGCAACCGGATCGTTAGCATGTCCAGCCCAGTCAATTTGGCTTCCTTCAACCATTAAAAAGAAACCATCTTGATCTTTACTTAAAACATCAATTGCATATTTAGTCATTTCAGATAAACTTGGTTGCTCAACATCTACTCTATCAATCTCATAGGTCATAGCTGCTTTAGCAAATAAACCTAACACTTTTCCATTACTTGTATCAGCCATTTCTGATTTAGTAGTTATGTAGTTGTAACCAGCATCTATTGCTTCTTGAACTAGATTACGTTCTGGCTGCTTTCCACCTTCAGCTTCTAAAGTGAACATATCTTGTCCACCACCAAGAATAACATCAACATTATTAATATATTGCTGTGCTAATGCAACTTCATTACCACGTGATGAATCATGTGCTACAAATACAGCAGGTGTCGCATGGGTAACACGTGAAGTTGCAACTACACCAGTTGCTTTACCTTTGTCTCTTGCAGCATCTAAAATTGAGTCTGGTTCCATTCCATCTGGCGTTACTGAAATCTTCCCGTTATCCGCTTTATAACCTGTTGCCATGGCCGTACCAGCCGCTGCAGAATCTGTTACATTAGTATTTGAAGACCAAGTATTCATTAAACCTTTTACATACCTTTCAAAACTAAGCTCTTCACCTTTGTAAATTCTTGTTGCTGTCATGTAACTCGCACCTAACCCATCAGGAATTAGTAGTATTACATTTTTCGCTGAACCTTTCTCAGCTGCACTTGCAAATGGTGCAAATAAAGAGAGGACCATTACAAATGCTAGAATAAGAACTTGAATTTTTTTAAATTGACTTTTCAATAAAATCTCCTCCTTAAATAATAATAGACTCTCGGCATTTGCCGAGCCTTGTGGCTCAAGGTTTTCTTGAACCAATTTATTTGTATCCCTCCTATTTCTAGGTGGGATTTTTACTTTAGTTTTCTTCTTCAATTGGAAATTAATTGTTGAAAAATATCATAAAAAAACTAAAAAAACACTTGACTTTTTAGTGGAACCCCAATAATCGCCGAGGAGGAATTGACTTCCTAACAATACGGTGAAATGGGGGATTTAAATGAAACCTGCGCTAATACCACATATCTCATATCAAAACTTCGTTTTAGACCAATTAAATACTCATTACTCAGGCGGTATACTGACTCTCGTACAAAAAGATTGGACTATTATCTCGAAGTTATGGATCACGGATCTTTCGTTTACCACTACGTGGCTTCATGATTCATATTCAGTTAAAGGTCCTGAGCCACGTGATCCTGCTTCCATGCTTCGCTCTTATCTTTTGTGTTTATTGACAAGTCCGACCCTGAGTATTACAGAATGGGTGAACCAACTCCATCGTGTTCCTCTTTACACGATCCTTAGCGGCTTTGAACCTGGGGATGTTCCAGGTGTCGGTACTTTTTATGACTTCTTCAGACGGCTATCAGGTTTTGAGAAGGCTAATGTAAAACCTTTTATTAAGCTCAAACGAAAAAAGAAGAAGAAGAAAAAACCGAAAAAGGGTGAAAAAGCAACTCCTAGAAACCCTGGTATTATTAGAAAATTAGTGGATCGTCATTTACGCAATGGCTCAAAACAAAAACAATTGCCGGGAGATCAATTATACGCGTTTTTTCAATCTCAATTTCTTGAAGTTTCAGCGAGATTGGGTTTGCTTGGGGATCCCCATTCCCTTGGTGTTGTTGGAGATGGGACACCCGTGGAAACAGCGAGATACCCAAGGAGCAAACCTATTTGTGATTGTAGTGCCCAAGGACTAACGAATTGTACTCATCCTCGTCGATATTCTCAACCTGACATCGACTCAGGTTGGGATAGTTCAAGGGAGAGGTACTTCAACGGATATCATCTCTACATGATATCCACTAGCGATAGCCAATACGACTTGCCGCTATATCCACGGCTGCATCCTGCTTCCCGGCATGATTCAGTCAGCCTAGTGGTTGGTTCAATTGAATTTTCGCAACGGTACACCTTGGGCACAATTGATAAAATCCTTCTCGATGCCGCACATGATGCAGAACCGATTTACGAATTACTGGACCATCATAATGTGGAACCATTTATTGATCTTAATGTTCGAACAAAGAAAAACTTCAGTACGCAAAGTGATATTCAGATTTCTCCCCTAGGCGTTCCTATTTGTCCAATTGGAATGGAAATGAAACCCAATGGGTTTGACAAATCTCAAAACCGCCAAAAGTGGCGTTGTCCACTAGCTTGCGGAACAAAAAATACATGTTCCACTCCGTGTTCTAAAGCGAAGTATGGCCGGACATTTCATACGTTTAAGCAAGATAATCTTCGTCTGTTCACTAAAACACCGAGGTCTTCTGAAAAGTGGAAACTGATTTATAAACGAAGAACTTCAGTTGAACGTTCGAACAAAAGAGAAAAAGTCGACTATCACTTAGAATCTGGGCGTCATCGCTCTACAAAAATGTGGTATGTCCGCTTATATTCAATCATGATGTGTCAACACATAGATGCTTGGTACAGTAGTCAGAAAGAGACTTTGAACATCCAAGAAATCATCTTTTCTAAGAGCGCCTAGTCATTTTTAAAAAATAGCAGCCGTAGGCTTATTTGGTATACACTTTTTTGAAAACACTATGAAAACACATCACTTTGCTGTCCTGTTAATGAAATTCCCAGTAAATTTTTTACAAATCTTCGATAAACTCATCATTTATTCCGAGAGTCTATAATATACTTTTATAATAAGAGAGGAATATTAAGCCCATGCAATGAATTTATTAACATTATGTAAATTTTGCCATTAGAGGGATATCATTGCATCCCTATTAAATTATTCTACCAAGAAAAAGACCGACTACTTTTGCTAAGAATAAAGCTACTGCACGAAAATGTAAAAATTTTATAGATTTCGTTATAATTCAATACTGTCGTTGAACTACGTAATCAAAGATGTGACAAGAACTTTAGTTTAAATTTCAAGTGAAGATTTTAATAATAATATAAAAAACAGGAGATACCGTAATAGGTAACCCCTGTCATTCATTTATCATTTAAAAATAAACTACATAAATTACGGATGCCAATACAATTCGATAAATCGCAAATGGGATAAGCTTGATGCGATTAATAAGTTTTAAGAAAAAACGAATCGACAATAAAGCAAAGATAAACGCACTGATAAAACCTGCAATGAAAAAAGGTAGTGCTTCTAACGTGAAATATTCCCAATTTTTAAGCAATGATAAACCACTTGCTCCGACCATAATAGGTACTGCCATAATAAATGTAAAGTCAGCTGCTGCTCGGTGACTCATTCCAAGTAATACTCCACCAGAAATGGTAGAACCTGACCTAGAGAAGCCGGGCCAAAGTGATAAACATTGAATACAGCCAACGATCAGTGCCTGTTTATAAGTGATCTGATCAACTGTATGGACTTTCGTGCTTTTAGAACTAAACAAATCGGCAGCTATCATCAATAAGGCACCTATGACTAAACCTATTAATACGGTAGTCAGTGAAAACAAGTATTCGTCAATGTAATCTTCAAGTAACAACCCAAGAATACCCGCTGGTAATAAGCCAACAATTACATGCTTTAAGCTCAATCGATTTGTTCGTTGATGTGTACCTCGAGCAATTTTGTTTAACCCTAATAAGTCGATAAAACGTTCTCTAAAGATAACAATAACCGCTAAAATAGAGCCAAGCTGAATTACTACTTTAAATGTATTAGCTACATATTTTGTAAGAAATTGTTCGGATTGTAACCACATATCATCGACAATGATCATATGCCCTGTTGAAGACACCGGAGCAAACTCTGTTAACCCCTCTACTATTCCAAGAATAATTGCTTTTAGGATCGTATATATATCCATAACTTAACCCCTTAACGAAAATAATTTTCCTTATAATTTCCTAGCAATACTATATAATAGTTTATTACGTTATGATATAAATCTTTTTGCCCATTAATTATAAAAGTTTGCTCCAATTTTTACCCTATTTATTTAGCGCAATCTGCGAAACACTTCCAGTATATATTACATCGCTGCTTACATGAGCCATGTTTTAGGTTAGTCAATATAATCTTCTGTTTCAAACATATAATGCCTTGTTCTCATCCCCACATTTAATACAATACCTATAGCAATCATATTAGTTAAAAGTGATGTCCCACCATAACTTACAAATGGTAAAGGCAAACCAGTAATTGGCATTAACCCAATAGTCATTCCAATATTCTCAAAAATTTGACAAACTAAAAAACCAGTAATACCTGCAATTAAATATGTTCCATATAAGTTCTTACAATTTAAACCAATTAAAACCATGCGATAGATCAATAGAAAGTAAGTAATGAGTAAAATTATAGCACCAATAAAACCAAACTCTTCTCCAATAACAGCGAATATAAAATCAGTATGGAGTTCAGGAATAACATTTCTTTGAGTTTGTGTTCCTTCTAAGTAGCCCTTACCAACAAGTTGGCCAGAACCAATAGCTTGGATTGCCTCTACTAACTGATAACCATAACTTGAGGAATATTCCCATGGTTTTAACCACCCATAAAATCTTTCGAGTTGATGGTCCTTAATAAAAATCGCAAAAACATTTGGTAAATTAAAAAACAACCATACAAGAGTGCCAATCATTACAATCACAAGTGATGCAAATACCGATAGTACCTTCCATGAAACACCAGACATGAATACCATTGTAAAAATAATACTTGCTATTACCACTGCAGTTCCTAAATCAGGCTCATTTAAAATTAGCAGGAATGGAGGTAGAGCGATAGCCAAAATCTTAAAAACAGTCTTAAAGTCAGACTTAATATTATTAATTCCCTCATTTACCGTGATGGTTGAGAGTAATTGTGCTAAAGCCATTATTAAGAATATCTTCATAAACTCTGATGGCTGAAAGGTACCGAATCCAAGATTAAGCCATGACTGGGCACCATTTTTATAAATACCTAATGGAGAATATGATACTAGAAGCAATAGAAAAATCCCTATACCATAAAAATAATAGGAAAATTTTTTTACTATTTCATAGTCAATCATCATTATTACACCCATAACAATAAAGCCTATGATAAACCAAATAACTTGTCGTTTTACAAAGAACGCTGGATCATTACTGTAATATTGTCCTGAACCACTATATATTGCCAGAAAGCTGAAACACATTAATATAAACAATAAAAAAAGAATTGTGTAATCTATCTGATGCATGATGGACTTTTGCTCTTTCATATGTCCTCCCGTTAAACTGGCTAGTTGAACTGACACGTATTAGTCAATTTTAAGCAAAATATCACCTAAGACAAGTCTTAAATATTTTAGCACTTCTCCACACCGTTTCAAGTACTTTATTAATATATAATTTCGCTATTAAACTTAAAGATTAAAAATAAGTCGGTTATATTAGTCATACAGGTTTAGTACTAAGATGATAAAGAAAAATAAAGTAGAAAGATAGATAAATTTTTCATAAAATTTCTTTTGCATCAGAAGGCAAATATCTTACATGTTTAAGGAATTTCGTCATATTCTTATCGTCATCAATTGGATATGTGAATAATAGGTTATCTGCAACAATGAAAATTTTGAGGTTTCGTCATAACTCTACATTATTTATGCTATAATCTCAGTAATAATCAACTTTTAAGGGGAAATGGCTTTTAGGATTTATTGAGGCTATTAGCGACTAAATTTATGGGACATGGGGACAGGTTCACTGTCCCAGTTTTTTTAAAGCATGGGACAAGGTACCTGTGATCTGTACCCCTTGTCCCACCTCTTCCTGTCAACGTGGTTACCAATAAAATAAGTAAAATCGTTTTTAAAGTAAAAAAAGCCTAACCCCTCTTTTCTTACTGAGGAATTAGACTATAAATTCGTAATTTAGCTAGTTGTAGAATTACATTTTTTGTTGATTAGTATGATTGTACTAATCATTTAACTATAAACCTTCAAATGATAAATTTGGTATAAATAAAGAAATCCGTAAGAAATTAATATACAACTATATAAACAGCTATTATCCTATAGAAAGAAAAAGGAGTTAAATGGATAATGAAAAAGAAAATAATTATTTCTAATAGAAGTAAAATACATATGGAAGTTCATCAAAATGATTTTTTATTTGATTGGCAAGAAATGTTAGAGAGCTATGAGCAAGGAGGCTATTTCAATCACCTTTCAAAACAATCTGAGAAACTCATTATAAATACACCCGAACCCATTGGGATTTCATCATTGATAAACACGGATGAGAACTCAGAAATCGTCTACGCTAAGCGAAAAGAGAGAAATATATATACTAGGTTTGTTAAGAATAGAAAGGGTAGCATAACCAATTCCTTTGTTGTAATCCTTAGCAAAAGTAGAAATAACAACAACCAATACTTATTAGTCACGATGTTTCCCGGCACTGGGGCTTATAAAGAACCTGAAGATCCTAACATTCTAACAAAACGAGAGCTCATCGAGTCTTTACTTTTTTGGGAAAATCACGCATTGGTGTTTGATGAAAGTACGATTGATTACACCACAATCACTCCAGTATGTCCATATAAAGATCTATATATAGGACTTCCATTGAATAATTTTAGAAGGTTATTTAAAGGGTGAACAACGTTAAGTAGTTAAATTTCAACATTTGGTTTTTCACAAAGGCTTCAATAATTGAGGATCTTTGCTGCACAATATTTAGTCAAATGCGAAAGACGACCACCCTAAAAAGTGATCGTCTATAATTAATTAATCTGGTTATTAGTATCGTTGAACTGTTCAGCAATCAAAGTTTAATTTATAAACCTTTTTCGGAATAATACTAACTGCTTATAATAGAATTCTTCATTTTCCTTACTTGTGAAATAGTTCACCGTATCAATCTAAAGGCAATGGATTAATTTCGGTAGTAATACATTCCTAACAGTCGAAAAAACGAGAGGCTCTTGTCTCTCGTCAATTTTCCCTTATTTATATTTTGTTAAAAGCAAGTATCCAAAACTCCCTAAGCTTCTTCATTTACAACATATCTAAAGTCAAAACCTTTCCAATCTCTAATAACTAACTCCTGTAAGGAAGCTCCTAACATAGAAATGGAAAAATATGTTGCATCTTGAATGTCTTTGTTGTATTTCATTGTTTTAATTAGTCATATCAAGGCTGTGATCAGTAGGAAAATCTAAATCTCCATGGATATATCTCGATCTAAAATTATACATATTGGTGTATACTTTCTTAAATGCCTCTTGTTTTCCAAGAATCAACTGGCTCTTCTCTCTTACCTGTTCTTGCAAACTACTTGTCCCTTTTGCGTATAGAGCTTCTATTCCCATGACTGACCTAAAAAGTATGTTCGTGTAATCTTTCCCTAATAGGAAACTAAAACTACTTAAAGCCCTTCCAGTACTGTTGGGGGTCACCTCCAACGTCGTAATTGGTAAAATTTTAGCTGCCTTTTTTGTCGCAAAAAATATAATATAAGAGCCGTCAACTCTAACGACCATAGTATAATGGTCGTTAGAGTTGACGGCTCTTAAACTTTAGAAAAGGAAAAGGTCATTTGTCTCAATAGCTTGGCGGCTGGACAAATGACCTCTAACAACTATGATTATTTTACTAGATCTCGCCTCGTTCTATCAAGAAGTATAATGATTCCATTAATAAGTATGATGTTGAATTACGATGTCCGTGCTGCGGTAGAAGAATGAAAAAACACGGCAAATATAAAAGATGGGTTCATATGAAACACCAGTCCTCGATAATCTTTGTGTTAAGAAGGCGTTGTGGTTCTTGTGATCGTACGTTTTCGTTACTCCCTTGTTTTCTTACTCCTTGGTCTCGTTTTTCAAATGTTTTTCGTGAATTTATTGCACGGTGGTTGTTAATGGGAGTTCCGTTAACGCATCTCACTAAGCGACTTTCTCATTGTACAGTCCCAATCATTTCCTTACGGACTTTACGTCGTTGGAAAATGAAATTAACCTCTCGCTTTAATCAGTGGATTGCCAAGCAACGTGTTAGATTGGCGCATGATTACCAAGCAGGTGATGATTTACTTGAACTTTACCGTAAGGGAATTAGTCTTATCCAAGAGTGTGAGCTTTACTTCAAGATTTTGTTTCATGGAAAAAAACATATTCCTGGAAAAGGAAAGTTATTCTCATCACTCAATCTTCGTCAACACAAAGGGTTATTCTGGTAGCCACCAGGAATGTCGTTTCAATTGCATAAAATTGGTTTCTACCCCTTTTTTACTACACAAAATATGTCTGTTTTCCTTTCCTTAAAAACAGAAGAAAATTAAGAGTGTTTACATTTGTAAAAAAGGAGAGGAAAACGAGTGGATGAAAATTTACGCAATGAAATCGCAGCATTTCGTTTTGGGTTAATTGCCCAAGTTGTTCAGCGAAAGCTTAATGCTGGGGAGAAATATAACCTTTTAAAGGAGATTGCAGCACAAAGATATTCCATCCCAGGCAGTGAGAAAACCACAATTAGCCTTAGATCATTAGAAAGATATTTGAAAAACTATGAAAAAGATGGATTTGATGCATTAAAGCCTCAAAAAAGAGAGAAAAAGGGAAGTCTTCAATATGTGGACCACTCTATATTGAAACGAGCTGTGGAATTAAGAAAAGAACTTCCTAGCCGTAGTGTGGAACAGGTAATTCGAATTTTGGAATTAGAAGAACGTGTTCCGGTTGGTGTCCTCAAAACACGTACGCTCTCAAGATATTTTCAAGAACAGGGTTGGAGTAAGCGAGATATTTACCGTGCGGTAAAGAAAGAATTTCAACATTTCGAACACGCAGCTCCTAATGATTGTTGGCAAGCAGATACACAACATGCCCTTTATTTACCCGATCCAAATCATTCGGGGCGAAGAAAGAAAGCATACTTAATAGCAATTATTGATGATTATAGTCGTCGGATTATGCACGCTGAATTCTTTTTTGAAGAACGTTATCCACGTCTTGAAAGATGTGTTCAAAAAGCGGTATTAAAGTATGGTGTGCCCCATTTGTTTTTCTGTGATAATGGCTCTGTTTATAGCGCAAAACAGTTTAAAGTGATTTGCGCGCGTATGGGGACGAAGTTAATCCATGCAAGCCCGTACTCGCCAGAATCAAAAGGCAAGGTTGAAAAGTTTTTCCAATATGTTGATTCAAGCTTTACCGGTGAAGCAAATCTTCTCATTAATCAAGGCAAGTTGACGACATTAAAATCGTTAAATGAGTACTTGCGATCATGGTTGGATGCCTACGATCATCGGGTTCACCGCGGGACTGGACAAACACCAAAAAGCGATATGAAGCGAAACAAGAGGAACAACGGTTTCTTTCTCCTGAAGAGTTAAAAGAAATCTTTTTATGGGAAGAAGACCGTTCAGTTAGAAAAACAGCGGTGATTGAATTAGAGGGAAATCTTTACGATGTAGATTCGTCTTTACGGGGTAAAAAAATTATCGTTCGTTATAACCCATTTGATTTATCCTATGTACAGGTTTGGAAAGATGACTTGCGCTACCCAGATGCAAAACCAGCTGAACTGCGAAATCAAAGTCATTCAAAACTTCATGAACCATATGATGAAAAGTCCTCACCAACGGCTGTATCGGATTATTTAGATCGGTTGAAAAAACAGCAGGATGAGGAAAAGCGAAAACAACTAGGAACCACAAGTTTTGTCCAATGGAAAGAAAAATCAAGGGGGCGTAGCGAATGTTAGATTTCTTCGAAATGAAAGGTGTTCCATTTACTCGTGAGATTTTAATTGAACAACTATATAGCTCATCTAGCTACAATGAAGCAACAGCTCGATTAGAGTACGCTGCTGAAAATCGACAGTTTTGCTTATTAACTGGTGAGGCTGGTATGGGAAAATCAACGGCTGTAAGATCATTAGTACAAAAACTAGATCGTACAAAATACCGTTATTTATATTTATGTGACTCTGAACTAACTCCTAAACTATTTTATCGAGAAGTTTTACAAAACTTTGGAATTCACCCTGCATTTCGATCAACCGAAGCGAAACGACAGTACCAATCTTTAATGTTAGATATTTATGAGAATGAGAGAAAAACACCAGTTATTGTTATTGATGAAGCACACCATTTCTCGGAGCCGATGTTGCAAGAGTTACGCTTCATACTTAACTTTAAAGAAGATTCTATGTCTCCTCTTACCCTTATTGTCGTTGGGCAACCTAGTCTACGAAATCAATTAAAAGTGAAGCACCTAGAAGCTATCGATCAAAGGATACAAATGCGATACCAAGTAACAGGGCTAACTGAGCAAGAAACAAAAGCTTACATTAAACATCAATTGATAGTAGTTGAAACACCATATGAGATTTTTTCAGAAGAAGCCATTCAGGCAATTCATAACTTTAGCCAGGGGATTCGAGAAAAATTAATACTCTATGTAGTCAAAGTCTTTTAGATGCATTTCTTCAAGGAAATAAAGTTGTAGGAGAATCCCACATTCACCGTGTAATCAATGAATTATAAGGGGAAAGTAACATCGAAGATGATTAATAACTTAGAAGATTATAAGAACCAGCTTGAAGATGGGATCGGCGAAATGGAGACTATGGTTGATCAATTAAGAGCTGAAATACACGATTTATTGGAGAAAAAGGTAGCATTAGAAAAAGTAGTTGAAGTGTTTAAAAACGATCTTAGAAATTTCATCTAGGTTCTTCCGCTTTGGATGCGCCAAATTAAGTGACTAAATCAATCGCCAGTGGCAATGAGTGTGACTCTACATAACAAGCCACGTCAATGTCACTGGCAGTTAATATGACAATTTTCGAGACTGCGGACACAGTACGAGAATTGCTAAATCCAGTTAAATAATCCTTTTGTTTAGTCACCCATTTCCAAGTTAAGTTGAAATCAAGATTTATCAATAGGGGATAGCCCCATTTACTTGCATACTCTGATGCAGTATAAAGATTGAAAGCATATATTTCCTTTATTCCCGTACTTCGCTCGTCTTTATCCTGTAG
Organism: Anaerobacillus isosaccharinicus; assembly: GCF_001866075.3. GTDB lineage: Bacteria > Bacillota > Bacilli > Bacillales > Anaerobacillaceae > Anaerobacillus > Anaerobacillus isosaccharinicus. The sequence continues at coordinate 404,332 of NZ_CP063356.1, forward strand.
AATAATCCCCTTAACAACAGGCAAACTTCCAAATTGAGAGAGATTAGCGGTTACAACAATATCAAAAATTCTTTTTTGAAAAGCAATATTAATTAGGATTCTATTATGCTCCTCTATTGTTACATTATCAAAAAATTTTGGGTCTACTTCTGTAATCATTTTCTCAAAATCAGGATCTACGGTATTAGGAATCTTTACATTTATACTTAGCTTAAGCAAATCTGTTTCTAACAAGCTTTTTTTATTTTGTATCCCAAAAGTTTTACTATCATTTACTGCTTTTACAAGCCTAATCTCATTTTTTAGAGCTTCTTTTGTAATTAATTCAGCTTTAACAATTACTTCTCCAAACTCCTGTAATGGTAGAATTAACTTATTTTCAACTGCACATATTTCATTAATCTTAGAGATAATAATGCTTCTATTTGTTCGTGATTTTTAAAACTATAGGTTTGGTAATCTAAGTAACAAGTTAGTTCAGTATAGCTCATTTAGCTCCCTCCAATTTTACATTTATTATACCATTTTCCGTTTCCGTAAATTTACCAAGTTACCCTTACTATTATAGTTTAAAATTCTAATTCGCTGTATAAGAGGTACAGCAAATAAATCCCCTAAAATAGTCAAAAATATTTAAGCTTAAATTTCTCAACACAAAAAGGGGACAACCAGAAGTGAAAATTAATACTAAACTACATCCTATACAATCTAGGCACGTGTCTGTTTAAACCAATCAGGTATAAATGTAAAGATACTTCCTTTTACCGAAAATTATTCTTTCACATAAGAAATTATTTGCTGCGTAGTATACTTTGTAAAATTAAAGACAAGTGATTAGCTATTCTTATTATAGGAGTAGGGGGTTGTCTTTAATGTTACACATTATATTCAATCAGAACATCACTTAAATGATTAGGTGGTGTTCTTTTTTTATGAACTATTAAAGTGACCGCATTTAACAACAACAACATTTCTTAAGAATTAATCTTCTACAACAACAAGGGTGTGATATAGTAAGAATGTGCGATACGAGAACTAACGTTCTTACTTGTGGTGTTCAAAGGGTTGGACATCAACCTCCCTACGCAAAAATATCGATAAAAGAACTTCTGAATTTGAGGACATGAAAAAGCTCAAAACAAATTCAGAAAGAATTTCAAAGTTGCATTTGGTTAGAAAGTTAATACAAAAGGTGATTAATATGGAGAAGAAATATACTTATTTTTATTGTCCAAAAGATGTTGAAAGTCGTTATGAATTGCTCGTTTTCGCGGGGAACAATCAACCTTTTCTCCCATTAACAGAACATTATCATGATTGTATCGGGAGGATTGGTAAAAGTTCAGCATTATCCTATATTCAATGCCTTCTTCCCTTTTTTAGTTGGTTAGACGAATACTGTAATTATCAAGGAGAACGAGTGAAATGGGACGATTTACCGCGAGCCATACGAATTGCCATTGAGGATTATCTCATGGATGAAATGGCATGTAAGGTTCGTGAAAAGGACTCGTTTCGCTTTGTCAATCGTTCTAATAATAGCCCAAATACAGTTAGTCGGTTTCTATCAGCACTAAAATCATTCTATAAATCTCTCATTCGCTTAAAACAATATCCATACTCTAATCCACTCATAGACTCTCATGCTCTTTTAAATGAGTATCAAAGCCAAACCGAAGGTGTGCGTGAAGGAAAACTGAGAATGCCGAAAGAAGCAGGAACAGAGGATGCCTCTCCACATCGAAGATTAACAGACTCGTATTTCAAGCTAATTAATGAAGAATGGCAACCACAAATTATTGGAGATATTCACCTCCCCTACCAAGTCTATCAAGCAGGAAAAAAGGTGAACTGGTCATTAAGGGAAATTATCATTGCTCGTATGTTATTTGAAACAGGGGCGAGAGCATCCGAAGTGATTGAATTAACAGTTGGAGATTATCGTTCTCGCAAATCATTCCAAGAAGCTGATACATTCAGTAAAGGTAGTCATGGAAAAAGGGTGAAATTCCTCCGATTTAGCAAGGATACAGTAAAACTGCTCATGCGATATATCAATTCAGAACGTAAGCAACATGATGAATTAAAACGGCATTTTGATACCTTACCTAATGAAGCACCTATTTTCCTTACGGAACTTGGAACACCCTTTTCCTATGAAGCATGGTACTACCATTGGGATAAAGCGATGAAAGAATGTGATATCAAGTTAAATCCACATAAAACAAGACATTGGTTTATCACGTCAAGGTTGCGAGAAGTCTATAATACTTCCAAAACAGAAGCAGAGATCAAACAAAAGAAGAATGAACTGATTAAATACATAAAGTGGAAAGATGAAGAAATGATCAAGGTTTACGAGCATTATTTTGACGAAGAAAGCCATCGCAAAGCCCACGATGAAATGTTAGAGAATATGGCTGAAAAAGAGAGAGAATACATGGAACTAAAGAATAGCAAGCGTAAGAAGAAACTTAACTTAACAGTCATAGAAAATAACTTTGATGACATTGAGATCGATAACGAAATAGAAGAATTGCTGGATGGATTGGAGTGATTACACTGACTGTATTAACAGATAAGCCACAATCGCCATTTTATGAACAATTATTAGGAAAAGTGGATGATTATATCCTTCATTTAAGGGACAAGAAAGGGAGTTTTCTTGTAGATAAACAAACAGAAAAGAATATAAAATATTTCATAAATCGTGTAATGGATCAACCTTGGAAAAACCACTTATTATTAGGCGTTCTAATATACGGAGAAAATAAAGCTGATCCTGTTTATATTGAGTCTATAATAACTACTATAAATAAAAGATTTAAAGATATATTCGAAGTTTTTTCTTTAGAAAATATGGATAGTTTTGATGTTGAGAATCATATGTACCAATATTTAAAAGCTGATGTATTAAAGGAACATACAGATATTATGAGATCGCGATTATTAACTTTATATAAACCTCTAATTACATCAACAAAAAGATGGATACTATCCAATTTGGATAGTAATTCTCAAACACATTTGGAGAAGTACTTATTCAATACTCCTTCTTTCGACTCAAGAGAGTTTTCGTCTTTTCAGCTATCAAACCAAAAAAGTAAAGATACCCGTAAACAGGAAACGGATGCTCTAGTTAATTTATTACCACAAATTCGAGCAGAAGGTAATTTTAGATGGAATCAAGTCAATAGGTTAAGAAATGCCTTCCTAAATGCTCGTGAAAAAGTAACTACTTCAAAAATAGAATTACCATTTGAGTTTCAATATGATGAACCGGATAGAATTAGCGAACGTCTATATTTTCGCCTCTGGGACAAAGCATCATTTATTCTACACCATAAAGATAAATTTGGATTGACGACATTAAATTCTGCTGAAAAAAGAACGGGTAGCTATTCAAAGGAAAATAATCATTACTTTATAGAGTTTGTAAAGGCTGAAGTGATTAATAAAAATGAAGAAGCTGATGGGTTTTGGTTTACAGAAATTTTAAATGAGGGTGTTTTTGGATTTTGGCATCAAAGTATTGATGATATTCAAAGAAAGAAAAAAAAGTGAATTATTGCTCTCTTGGGGATACGGAGAAAAAGGGAGCGATAAAATTCATTGTCCATTTCATTCTCGTATACGGGGAATAATATCACCGAATACATTTATCAAACAACAACAACGACATTCAAAAGGAATATTGCTAGATATAGAACCCCTTTATACTGCAACAACTTTTGGTTTGTTAGCTTTAGATATATTTACAACAACCGGTGCAAGGGTAAATGAATTGTTGCAATTAACAAATACAAAAGAATGTATTAAAACTCTGCGAGTTAATGAAAGCCTAAAATATTCATTTAATGTTATCCCAAAAGGACGAGATTCAGTTGAAACTTTTTATATAAGTGAACACACTAGTGTTGCATAAAATTTGACTGAATTTTCAGTCTTAAGGTTTTTCCTGTTTAGAGCCAAAAAAGTAAATACCTAAGCAAAGGTGGCTCCATCCATTTGGCATTTATTTACAATTAGACATTAGGGACGACGACAGTTTGTTTATTATGGAACGGCTTTTCCTTCAATTTTTCGAAGCCAGATATGTGCTGGCTTCCACAAGGCCGCTTTTAAGTAGCGACTAATTTGTAAGGTTTTTCGCTTGCTTTTCGTTTCGTGCTGAGCTAGAACATGTAGGCAAAAAACAATTAATGCGATAAACACTTGATTGTGGATTGCCCATTCGCTTTGACCGTAGAACTTTTTGATGCTGAGATGCTGTTTGATCCATTTGAAAAACAACTCAATCGCCCAACGTGACTTATACATCTCAGAAATTTCTTCAGCACTTAAATCAAACCGATTTGTGATTAAATGAAGTTCATTTCCTTTTGAATCAATTACTTTTAAAAGGCGAAAGTAGTTTTCAGCACGTTTTTGTGGTGTTCCAATTAAGATCATTTGATCCGATAAAACAGCCGAACTTTCTGGGAGTTTAAATTCGTAAACTTCCCGTATAACTGCGTTTTTACGTAGTCTAGAAAGAAAAAAGTAGCCTTCATCAGTCATGCGATCAAAGCGCTCATAATCAAGATAACCGCGGTCAAATACATACATGCATTCTCTGTCATCTACCATGATTTCTAGTTGACCACGATCATGTTCCTTTGCCGTTGTTATCACAGCCTTTTCAGGGTAGGAAATCCCTTTTTCCATAAAAACAAGGCGCAAATGTAGCTTTACCCCCGCTTTTGTTTTGCGGAACTTTGCCCATTTGTGATTGGTTAAATTAAGTGGCAATGTGCTTGAATCAATGATCTTTAGCGGCATGATTAGCTTGGTGTAGTGTGTTTTCGCATGGATTTTCGAGACTAAATCCAGAAAAAGCCTTTGAAATAGATCTGGATTCATGCCATTCAAACGCCGTGAGAGCTGAGAGATACTGATCGAATCAAGGTTGACACCTTTTTGAAGCTGGTCATCAAAAAGACAGTCACTCAGCGCATGAAGACTTTCTACTTCTTCGAGCTGGGCGTAGAGTAATAATTTTAAAAATGATTCCGTCGTAAGTTTTTTCGTGTAGAAATCTAATTTCAATGTTTTCACCTGATCATCAAATAATTCGAGATTTATTGGTGAAAACCATTGTCCAAATGAAGTTTTTCGTGTAATCTTATCCATGTGATTGTTCCTTTATTATTGGATTTGGACGGGATTACCACCTGACTTATCCATTATAAAGGACTTTTTTATGCACGGAAGTAAATAATTGAACATTTTGAGTATTTTTAATAGTGGAATTTAATTAATGCAACACTAGTGAAGTGAACAGACAATGAAATTAATTCAAAGGGTTAGTAAACTTTTAAAAGAGCACTATGGTAGTGAAAGAATACCAAGTGTTTTTTATAGAGATTCAAGAAAACATATGTTTCTAGAGCCTAAACCATACTTCTTTCAATATAACAATACAGCATTTACGCAACCTACTGTTGAGGCATGTCTTAGATTTCTTATGCACGGATTAAGATTTGAATTAGAAAACGGAGATACGGTTGTAATAAAAACACATTTATTACGTCATGCTTTTGCTACTGAAGCTGTTCAACGACAAAACTACCAATTGATATTGTAGCGAAGCTATTACACCAACGAGATGTTAAGGTAACTGGTTATTACTCGGAACCTACCCCAAGTCAAGTTGCTCAAGCTGTTAGTGATTTACATGACGTTATTGCTGATTATGTAGATTTAGATGAAGTCGTATTAAGGAGTCCTGAAGAGCTACAAAAAGAACTTGAGGAATACAAAGAAAAAGTTGGTGTATTTAATAATGTTTTGGGTGGAACTTGTGTATCAGATTTTGTATGTCCCACTAAAATGCAGTGTTTAGGATGCCATGCCAAAGTCCCGCAACCTGAAAAGAGGCACGAATTAGAAGAAATAATAGAGCTTTCCAAGGACATGGAGAGACGTTTTATGAAAATGAACTTGCCAGTAGAAGTGAAAAAGGCAAAAGCAATGAGGAAGCACGCACGAAATGAATTAAAAGAAATAGAACTCATTGATAAATATCGGGAGGAACAAGACTATGAGCCACACATTCAATTGTAACTGCTAAACTAAAATAGACAGTTTCCGACAAATAATTTTGAACACTTATTTACCAAATATTCTTCTAACAGTATGATAGTTTTATATTATTTTTACTGTTGGGGGGCTTTGAAAGGTGGAAAAGTGGTTGAAGTATGTGGAAATTAAACGAATGTTAGAGCAAGGGTATTCGAAGGCTAAGGTTGCAGAAAAGTTTAATATTTCAAGAGGAACATTGTACAAGTATTTGAACATGACTCCTGATGAAATGAGTACTTGGTTAGCTTCTAGTAAGACGAGACGAAAAAAGTTGGATGTGTTTAAAGGGATGATTATAAATTGGCTGAAAGATTGTCCTGATGTTACTGCAGCTCAAATTTTTGATTGGCTTCAAGACCGTTTTCCAGAATATAAGATTGGTGAAAGTAGCGTTAGGAGTTACGTTCGTAACTTGAGAAAGGAATATGATCTTCCTAAAACTAAGGGGGAAAGACAATATCAAGCAGTTGAAGATATGCCAATGGGACAGCAGGCCCAAGTAGATTTTGGACAAATAAAAGTAAAAACTATTGAAGGAAAGATAGTGAAACTGTACTTTGTAGCGTTTGTTCTATCCAACTCCAGGTACAAATATGTGGAGTGGTTGAATCGTCCTTTCACTACAAAAGATTTAATTATGGCTCACGAAAATGCTTTTCAATACTTTGGTGGAATACCTTATGAAATCGTGTATGATCAAGATCGAATTATTATTGTTAGCGAAAACTATGGAGATCTTATCATGACGAAAGAGTTTGAAGCATTCGTCTCTCGCGTCAACTGAAATTATATATGTGTAGGGCTTTTGATCCCCAAAGTAAAGGGAGAATTGAAAATGTGGTAGGGTTTGTAAAGAAAAACTTCGCAAAGTATCGCACTTTCACTAATATCGATGTCTGGAATGAGCAGTGCCTACGTTGGTTAGAGAGAACTGGGAATGGTAAGATCCATAATATAACAAAAAAAGACCAGTCGAAGTGTTTCTAGAAGAAAAGAAACATTTACGACCGGCCCTTCCGCTTATTGATGCGACCAACAACAATAAGCAAAATTACACAAATCTTAATTCAAGTATAACAAGGACGGTTCGTAAGGACAATACTATTCTATTTAAATCAAACCGTTATAGTGTTCCTCTCGGAACCTATTCACCATTTGGAACAGTCGTTGCACTAGTGGTAGAAGAACCGTCGTTAAAAATTATTAATCAAGAAACTGGTGAAATGATAGGTGAACATGAAATTTCACTGGAAGCAGGTAAACTTATACAAGATCGTAAACATACCAGAGATCGCAATAAAGGAATAGCTGAATTCGTTGACTTGGTAGCTAATCATTTCGAAAATAAGGAACTTGCCCTTGAGTATATTGTAAAAGTTCGTGAAGCATATCCTAGATATATTCGTGATCAACTTCAGTTAATGTCTAAACATATTGATCTGGCATCGTCAAAAGAGAAAAATGAAGCACTTCATAAGTGTATGAAATTAAAATTGTTTAGCGCATCTGAATTCGCTGATATGATTGAACACGTCAAACGCCAACGACAAGTAAACAATACAGTACCAACCGCTAGTGATAAAGTTGTTCAACCATTACATGTACAAGGAAGTGCTGCTCTCCATGTAAAGCCAATTCTCCGGAATATTGATGAATACATCTCTATTATGGAGGGGAGCTGAAGATGACGGATTTAAAAGGATTGCAAGATTTATTTCGAACCTTAAGATTAGCTGAAACCGCTGCTCAGCTTCCGGAACTGATCAAAAAGGCTGAAACAAAGGAGTTATCTTATCAAAAATTTTTACTCGAAGTTATGGGATATGAACAAAAACGAAGAGAAGAAAAAATGTTTGAAAAACGCTTGAAATGGGCAGATTTCCCTTACTTTAAAGTTTTGGATGAGTTTAATTTAAATGAACAAAATTCATTGAGCCAAAGGCAATTCAACCAACTTAGGGACCTGACCTGGATTGATCAACTTTATAACATACTACTATTAGGACCGACAGGTACTGGAAAGACTTTTTTATCAATAGGTCTTGGTATAGAAGCAATTCAAAGAGGTTATAAGGTCACATTTATCACAATGGGTGAACTTATTCATACGCTGAAAACAGAAGAAATAACGAGAAAATCTCAATTGCGATTGAAGAGATTACGAACCTCGAATCTAGTGATAATTGATGATCTAATGTTTATGGCAATGGATCAACGAGAAGCTAATTTATTCTTTCATTTAATTAATGATTTATATAACTCTTCCTCTATCATTTTGACCTCAAATAAAGGGCCAAGTGAATGGGGAGAACTTCTCGGTGATCCAGCAATTACAACCGCAATTTTAGATAGAATTATTCATCGTGCCGAGATCATACAGTTCACTGATGATAGTTACCGAATGAAGCACAGAACTTCCATTTTCAAGAAAGGAAATGTTCAAAATTAATTAGCAAAAAGTGTTCATTTTTACTTGACGGTCACATCAATTCGGCAAATGATAGGCAGTGGCTAAAAAGAACACATCAAAAGCGAAGGAATCGTTCTGTAGAATTAGGAAAACAAGCAATAAATTTATTAGTTAAGAAAGGTAAACCTGTAACATATACAAATGTAGCCGCTATTTCTAAAGAAATTGATCCCGAAGGGAATGGAATACATCCGAATACCATACGGACAAATGAACAGTTGTATGACCATTATAAACAACATAGTTTAACATATAAGCAGAAAGAGAATAGCAAAAATGTAAAATTCACCTTAAATACTGATATAGATATAGATTTTCGTAAGTTAAAACCCAATCGAAGTATTGAGAGTGCACAAAGAAAATACATGAAATTATCAAAAAAGGAACTGGTACAACGACTGATCCAGTCGGAACAATACATTGCAGAAAATAATTCAAAATGGGTGGCTAATTATTTTGAGATGTTTAAGTAGGTGACACACCGTAAGTATCATCTGCCTTCTTCTACAAACGAGGTGTAAGTACCACAACAAAAAACAGATTATTGTTGTGGTAAATGAGGTCATTCGTAGTACGAAAAAGGATAGGTTGAGCAGATATATTCACTGCTCTCCTATCATTCTTCTTTTGTCTATTATAATGTGTGACATTTTATATTATTAATTACATTATAAAAGGTTTTAATTATTTACTTGACTTTTAATAAAATTCTTCTACTACGCCATAGACTCTCTTCCGTAACCTGGACCTATTGTATGCATCCCTTCACTGTAACAACTGAATTTTGCCAAACTTCAAAAAACAAAGAAGACTGCCTCCCCCGAGACAGCCCCTTTCTTCTACAAATACCTTCTATGAATTTTCTTCCCATCATACGAAAACACAATCTGCTTCTCTGAAACTTGCGATTCCATATGCACCGTTCTGCCCCATAGTTGATGGAGGTATGGCATTACTTTCTCTAAATATTTGATATCAAGCTCGATGCCTTCATAATAATGAGTAAGGTAAAGTTCTCCGTTTTTCATGTAATCTCCATCGGTGACAGAGATGAATGGAAAACCACCGTTGACTCGCATACTAATCAGCTGATCGCGAACCTCCTGCCATGCTTTGTCAACGATCTTGTAATCGCGGCCTTGCTTTTGAAAGAGGTACATATCTTCACGTAGAACAAGATCCTTCGTTAAATAATTTCGGATGAATGAAATATCACTTTCGATCTCCCTCACTTCAAACATCTTCTCACGACCACTGTTCGGTTGAACGCCACGCTTTATCATTTCTTCTGTTGGGTTGTTGTAGCGTTCTTCAATGTCTTCAAAAATCTTCAATCCTAAATAATACGGGTTGATCTGAGTTTTCGATGGTTGCACTACACCAGCATTTAGTTTAGCAAATTCAATTGCTTCGTCTGAGGTGAGATCCATCTCCCGTAAGATGCGCTGATGCCAATACGAAGCCCAGCCTTCGTTCAGTAAAGGTGCTTATTTTAGCATTTGATTAATAAAGGTATATAATAAATTAATATCACTATTTTTAATTGTGTTTTCACAGATCCAATTATTATCTTGAATGGAAACTTGATTTGCCTTACCAGGTTTAAGAACATTTGATATACAACCAACAATTGCTTTTAATTCATCTGCAGATTTCCACTTTTTTTTGTATACATGATCAACAGTTTCAATATATGCTAGTGCATGTTTACACAAGTCCGGATATTCTATTTCAGCTGCTTGTACTAATAAATTTTCAAGAGTTCCAAAATCAGCATTATTAGGGAATACATATATTCCTACTTTCACTTTTGCACTGGTGATTAATACTTTTCCAAGTCTTGCTTCCTCAAAAGCCTTTGAAAATTTCTCCTCTTCAATATTAATTAAAGCATCTTTTACTTTATTAAATTTTTCATTGGCTATATATTTATCAGCATCACAAAAAACTCCTACACCTATTAATTCAGAAACATTAATATTTCCAAGTGTTACATCAATTGCAGAAAATATTTCTGTTTCTCCACCAGCCGATTGAATAGCTATTGAATATTCATTAGATTGGTAAAAGAAAGGTACAGGCATTCTTTTTAATAAATCTCCTTGAAATGGAAATTTATTAGGGATAATTCTCTTCCAAAAAGGATCTAAATCATCCATATCCCTAATTAAATTTAAATTAAATAGTTTTAACAATCTGCCTATAGCAGCCACGTCATGCGGGCCTTCAACCACAAAATAAAAATACTTCACTTACCTCACATCCTGCCCAAAATGGTACCTAAGTTCTTTTAATTTTTCACCAGAGAACCTTTTCACAATATTTCCATCCTCTGATTGTTCCAACCTATAAACGCTAATTTTAGATATCTCCTCAGTTGCACCAAGTACTGCATCAATCGCTTCTAGACTATGGGTTGTTGCAAAAATTTGAACATTAAATTCTTTACTAGCATTTACAAGCCAACTAAAGTATTCACCTAGAACACTTGTATGAATACCTGTTTCTAATTCATCTATTAATAGAATACCATTTTGGCACCTTACCAACGCAGATGCTAAAGTTAGTGCTTTTCTTACACCATCTCCAAACATTGTTACCGGTGTTAGTCCCATAATTTTATGATCTATGAAAGGAATAGGGAAACTACGGTAATTATTAGAGGATTTTGGCATTAATAGTTCTATTCCAACGATATTATTATCAAAGTACTTTAAAGCATTTATGACTTTAGGACGATATCCTGATAAAATAACCTCATTTAAATCTCTAACCATATAAGACCTAACTCTATGATCAATCGGAGTTACAAAATTTGATGAGATAATTTTTTCTTCATCTTTAAAAAAAGGAATTCTATCCTTTTCTGTAAAAAAAATATTCTTATTATATTCCTTCTTGCTTGAATCCTTATACCGAACATTAACTTTCTGGATTCTTTGTTCTTCATCACTTGAGTCACTAGAAACGATTTCTCCATCGAGATCATTTTCTTCAAACAAACTATTCTGCCTAGCTTCAAAATAAAGTTCCTCTTCGAGTTTCATTCCTATCTCTATTTCTTTTCCATTTAATAAGAATGAAATTTCAATATCATCCCTTTTTGATTGATAATTATCTAATGGAAATAACCAACTAATACATTCAAATAATGATAACCTACCTACAGAAGGCATTGCATTTCTTTCCCTTAGGCGAGCAACTTGAAAAATATTAGCTGGAGAAGCTGGGTTTAAAAATAATTCAACCGCTTCTAAGACTGATGTTTTTCCTGAGTTATTGTTTCCAACCAATAGGTTAATTTCATTTAAATTCGTTAGTTTAGCATTTTTTATTCGCCGAAATCTTTTTATAAAAAGTTCTTCTATATGCCTCACGCTTATCACTCCTTTCAAAATCACTATTTATATTCTATTATAAACATTAAATTATCACTTAAACAATTTGTCTTTGATTAATGAAAGCAAGAAGTTTGGATTTAGTTAAAAACTACATCTGTAATCTACTAGCTTTGTTGTATTACTTCTACTGTAAGTAATATTTTCCCTCTATTATTTTTGGATAATTACTGAATAAAAGTAAAAAATTACTTTCAAACGAATACATTTCAAAATGCTTCTTACCTTCATATATTATAGGAAGCATATTCACTCTTTATTTTAAGGATTTGTAATCATAATACTAAAATACTTTTAAAAATGCCAATTTTTAAATAGATTTCCTCTCTTCTGTACTTTTTTAATTTTTTCCTAAATACCGAACCCTTTTGAATAGTTTCAACCTAATCCCCGAAACCATGTTTATAACCTTGTCCACCTGTACATAATAATGAACATGTACAAGCCTATTCCAGCTAGATCCCTTGATGTTATTGGTCGGAGTTTAGGCACACTCGGGATCCCGTGCTGGCCTATTCGCCGAGTAATTTTTAGTCCGTGATTGCCTAATTACCGAATAAGTAAAAATGAAAAAACCACTTGTTTGGACAAGTGGGCATAAATTATTAAAAGAGTAAGTATTGGGTACCTCTTTTCTCCTCCAAAGCTTCATTATGTGTGAACTGGAAAGATGGAAGATCGTACTTAAATCTTACTTCAACTTTAAATTTTTGATTGCTTATTTTTTTGATTTCAATCGCCGACACAATTTCTGTTACTAACAAGCGCCATTCGTGCTTACAAATGTCTTCTCGTTGCTTTTTTAGAGCATTTATTATAGGTAGCCAATAGTTTTCATTTGTGAGAACTTCATTAATTAGCTCTTTTTGTTTGCTAATATTTTGGAGCTCTTGTTCAAGAAACTCAACTTTCTTAGATAGATCAATCTTAAAGAGTGTGAAGGATTCGATAAAATTTCTGTTATTTTCACTGAACTCTAAATGAGTTAGTTTGTGGATTTTATATTCAATTTCGCGTTGCTTTTTATTATTTTGCTCAATGCCGTCTTGAATAATTTTATATTTTTTATTCAATTTATCAATATCATTGTTAAGTCCAATTTTTATTTTATTTACAAGACTAGTACCAGCAAACCTATTCAATTCAGAACGAATTCTTTCTTTAAGGACATTATCAAATACTTCCGCCTTAATACGAAGCTGTTTGCATTTGTCACTTTTACATGCGTACAGTCTATTACCAGATGTTCTACCTTTCGTTTCTTGGTTGATTGGTGTTAGGTGGTTATTACAAGAGGTACATATTGCTACATTTCTTACGAGGTAATTCGTATCTAAGAACTTGGGATCAACCATTTTCTTACCCCTTTTTTCGACAACCTAACCCTTGTTGATACATTTCAAAGATTTTTTCAACTAAGATGATTTCTTCAGGAAATTGTAAAAACTGTTTACGTTTTTTATCGTATTTGTAACCAAAAGGAGCTCTACCACCTTGATGTTCACCTTTTTGAGCACCTGTTTCTCCTTTTGATCGAACTCTTTCACGAAGTTGATCAATTTCAAACATGCCTAAAGCACTTTTAATAAAGCCAAAAACATCTCCAGGCTCTTCGTCAATTGCAGGAGTAGGAGATAAGATTACGATTGGCTTTCCAGCAGCTGCAAAAAGTTTACGAATTTCATCTTGTTCCATCGGATCACGACTAATACGATCAATGCGAAAGACAATAACGAAATCAAATAGATCTTCAGCTAAATCATCTAATAGTTCGTTAAGTCTTTGCCTTTTTGACAGTTCTTTTTTTGATGCTGAAACTGCTTCATCGGTATACTTTTTTATAAGATTTAAACCATAATCTTCGACAAACTTTTCAGCTTTATCTATTTGCCCATCCATGTCTTGCTTATCTGTTGAGTATCGACCGTAGAAAGCACATCTAGTATTGGGTTGCAGTAATTCATTAATATCCAATTTTATATGCCTCCTTTAAGCCTGTAAAAGGATGCTTATAAATGAGATCAATATTTTTATGATCAATTCTTATTTCTTTAATTACATCATTTAAAATATACTTTGAATTCAAACCAATTTTCTCAATTGTTATTTTATTATTTTTTATATAGTTTCGTATGTGGTCCAATCGATGTGGCAATTTATTAAGCTTAAATATTTCTTCGGAGATTGTATTAATCTCGTTCATTTGAATTTTTATTTTCTCATACTGTACTGTTACCTCTTTAGCTATCTCTAAATCTGTTTCAATAAGTTTATCAATCTGTTCAAAAAGTGTTGCTTCACTTTCTTTAAGTTTATTTTCTATAGTAATTAGCTGCTTTTCTAAACTGGCAATACTTGATTTTCGATATCTTTCAATTAAATTTACATATTCAGTTTCTAAAAGAGCTTTTATAAAGACTAATGCGTCTTTCATTATTTTCGTTTCTATTTCATCTTTTGGGATTTCTTTTTTACATTCATTACATTGATAGTAAGGACGATACAGATTTCCTAAATAGAGATTATCATTACAAGTTGAATATAATCAACCCTTCTAGTATGTAATCAAGGTCTAATTTCACTCTTTTTTTATTATGTTTCTTTGTTTTTTCTAAGGTATCGTATACTCGCTGCCATTTGTCCTTATCAACAATTTTAAGTGATTTATATTCTTGTTCATATTCTTGTTCATTAAAAGTTCTTGTTCTAATACCTTTATATGTTGTGTTTTGAAGTAACTTTCGTATGTAACTTGTTGACCATGACCGATCTGGATCCTTGACTTTTGCATATTCCGATAGGTCATGCAGGGTTTTACCGTTTTCAATCAAATCATATAACTCTTTAATTAATTCAAGCTGTTTTTCATTGCGTTTATATTTATATTCACTTTTTTTGTCACTTTCATAACCATAAGGTAGATTTCCGGGATCTTTACCGGCCCGAAAGTTCGTTATGTTTTTTGCTCGTATACGCTCATGAATTTGCTGTCCTTCTAGTTGGACCATGACCCCCATGAAAATTTCATACATTTCGCCATTTGTTGAATATGACATCGGTAGCTCTTCATCCGCTGTAAAGACGACATTAATATTATGTTCTCGTAGTATTCGATAAAGTTTTATATGTTGGACAACATTTCTCGCAAGCCTATCTCTTTTGTACACTAGTAGATTTTTTATTTTCCCCTGCTTAACTAAAGAAATGACGTTCTGAAGTTGCTCTCTACCTTCAAGTTCCGTCTTTCTTGCTGATATCGCATCATCAGTAAACTCTTTTTCAATAATCAGGTGATTTTTAGTTGCTGCTTCAAAAGCTTTATAGCGTTGCATCTCAAGTGAGTTTTCTTGCAATGTTGTTGAACGACGATAATAAGCAATAGTTTGCAAATACATGCACCCCCTTAAACCTTTTTATAAATCTTTATGCCTAGACTAATGGTGCTAGTCCTTTTTATCTGAATTTTGATTTTCAAAATGATCAAGCAATTCTTTTTTAGCGATACCTACCCAAATATCAAACCACTTCTCATGGGAATTAGGATCATATTCATATGCACGCGAGCGAATTTCAAATGGCTGTTTTGAACTTTCTTTACTCATAATCACACCACCTACATTATTTTTTGGAGGTATATCAATGAAAAATTTCGGACAAAAGTTACGAACTATTCGAGAGCAAAAGAATATTGGTTTAAACCAATTGGCTCTTAGACTTAATGTTTCTTCAGGTTATTTAAGCAACCTGGAAAGAGGAAAAACAGAAACTATTCCTTTATCACTACTTGAAAAACTAGAAAAAGAACTAGAATTTTCTCAAACAGAGTTTTTTAAAAACAATGATAAAGATAATAAAGCTACCTTTAATGAGACCCACTATCGAATTGAGAGATGTAGCGAACAACTAAAAGTTTTAGAAAACAATCGACCTGAGCTAACTCATTATCTCCTTTCATTAGTAGAACAAGGAATTGAGCTTGCCCATAAGGAGTCCTCACATAAAGAAATCCATTAATACTTGGTGAAATTATCTTCATCAAGTTTTTTGTTGATCTTATAATTTCTTAAACTTTTCAATTTTATTCACTATGTGGGTAATTGTTTTTCATGATGAATAATACTCAAAAGAAAAAGAGAGTCTAATCCTTAAATAAAGGAAAAGACTCTCTTTTAATTTTCTTTCGTTATTTTCACTTTAATGCTTTTTGCTTGTTCTTCACCAAATTCATTTTTGATCATGTTGTTAATGGCGGCTTCTTTTACTCGCATTTCCCAACTTAATAATTTATCAGTTAAAGCTGCGGCAATTTCTTCATTTTCTATTTCATTCAAAGCGGAGAACGATATTTTTCCTGATGAACTATTCAGAGTAAAACGAACGTTTACCTTTTCCAACTGCCTCCCCCCTCATTAAACGTTATGCTGGAAGTAGAGTAGGACAACCCAAGAAACTTGTATCAATTCATTTTTTATTTGACTTGTTCATATATATTAAACAAACAAGAAAGGGGTACATATTATGGCTGATGAACTTAACAACATACGTATGATAGCCCTTTATTGTCGTGTTTCCACTGATGAACAAGCGAGAGAAGGTATTTCTCTTCATGAACAACAAGAACGTTTAAAAGCATACTGCCGAGCGATGGGCTGGCATACTGAAGTAACTATTTATGTAGATGATGGCTATTCAGCTAAAAATATTGAACGACCTAAATTAAATGAACTAATTCGTGCTGTTAAAAATGGTGAAGTATCTCAAGTTATGGTAACAAAATTAGACCGAATTAGCAGGAAGCTACTCGATTTACTTAACCTTATTGATCTTTTTCAAGAACACAATGTATCGTTTATTTCAATTAGTGAATCTTTCGATACAAATACTCCTTCAGGGAGATTAACTTTGCAAGTACTAGGTGCCGTAGCAGAATTTGAGCGTGAACGTATTCGAGAACGAGTTTTTGAAAATATGTACCACGCTGCCACTACCGGTAAGTGGTTAACACAAAGCCCTTATGGATACAATTTAGTCGATAAGGAGCTAGTATTTGATGAAAAAGAAGCCGAAGTGGTAAAACGAGTGTTTAATCTTTATTTGGAAAAAGGATTAGGTTACTATGCCATTGCAAAACAACTAAATGAAGAAGGTATCCCTTCAAAATATAAAAAAGATTGGTCAATCCGTGCTGTGAAACTAATGCTTACGAACCCTGTTTATAAAGGTACTTTTGTTTGGAACCGCAAAGACTCTAGTAAGAAAAAGCGAACAGATAAAAAGAATGATGAATGGATAGTGATCGATGACTGCCTACCGGTAATTATCGACAAAGAAGAATGGGAAGACGCGCAAAAGAGAGTGAATGCCAAACAAATAGCTCCTCGGGCAAAGACTAGCCCTCACTTATTAGGTGGTATTTTAAAATGTGGCAAGTGTGGGGCAAGCATGAGTATAGGCTGGTCAGGTTCAAAAAACAACAGGTATCGTGTCTATCGCTGTTCCGCAAACAAAAATAAAGGCACTTGTACAAGTAAACAATACCGTGCAAATGAAGTTGAAGATTGGTTTAAGCAAGGTCTTGTTCAATTATTTGAATTCTCAACAAACCAAACAAAAACCACACTCGTTGAACAAGTTTTGCAATCGCAAAAAAAAGATGCTGAACAAGCAGTTCAAAATGCGAAAGCAAGATACAAAAGAAAAGTTGAAGCATATACTGCTGGGCTTATTGAGCTAGAGGATTTAAATGAAGAGAAAGTGAAAATGGAAAAGATCATCAATAACGCGAAAAGAGATGACGACAAAAAAGAAATCAATATAGAACGACTTGAAAAGCAGCTGCAAAAGCACATTCAAAATATATTACAATCTCTTGACGCATTATCAATACCTGATGCAAAAGCATTTTTACAAACGATTATTGAGAAAGTAATTCTGATTAGTGAGGGGGAATTGGAGATTGAGTTTCACAGAATATAAAAAAGGCAAGCTTTGGAGAGTCCTGCAAAATGGGGACTTTAAAAGGAAAAAAGAAGTTGCCAGTTTCAATTTGAAGAAACTGGCAACTTTTTCATTATGTAATAGAGATGCACCTCTTACGAGTGCATATGTAGTTGTTCTAGCTTTATCATTCTCTTGATATTAACTGTAAAAGCGGCGAGATAGACTTGTATTTTCACGCCAAATAGACCACGGTATTTGGCCGTAGTCAGACCATGAAACCTTTTAACTCGGCATTTTTGTGCTCGATAATCGGTCTTATTTTACTTCTCTTTTTGTATTCTTCCGTCTCTAGATATTTCATTTGTTGTTCATGTTCTTTCGATAGTACAGAAATAGAATATGTTTTTGTTTTACTACCTTCTTTATAACAACCTTCCCGTAAAGGGCATGATTGACAAGTAGTTACGTCAAAGTAAAATGTATCTGCTTGATTTGTTCCTACGTTCTTTTCCCCTTGCCGAGCTTTACGGAAACTCCAATGCCCAGCAGGACACATTACTTGGTCCGTCTCTTTGTCGTAACGAAATAAGTCTTCTTCTCTATTTCCATAAACGGATGGATTTAAAGGGATAGATGCCTTTATGTCGTGTTCTTGTAAGTAGGATAGATTTCCTTTTGATGAATAAGCGGTATCTCCTAGAACTTCCTCAAGCTCAATCCCTTGTTCTTTTGTTTGATCAACCAATTCTCTTAGTTGTTTTCCATCATCACTTGTTCCAGTTGTTACTTTTATACTTGTGATAATTTCTTCTTCAGTCATGGCAATATGAGTTTTATAGCCAAAAAGAGCGTGATTTCTGACTTCCATCCAAACCTTGCCTCTGGGTCAACCGCTGAAGCAATGCCCTTTTTTGATAGTAATCGTTCATCTTCTACGATCTGCTTAGCGACATGTAATTTTCTTTATTGATCCTTCTGCGTCAGGGAGAGCTTCTTCTACCTCTTCTCCAAGTTGAGCCAGATAATGTAAGCCATCGTTTCCCTTGTTCTTCTTCAGGTATATCTTTGACATTAGGATAGGAAGGTAATTTATGATACAAAGCACTATGTGCTTCTTAACAGATCTTCGGAGTCTCGAAGCGGCCTTTCGAAGGACTTCTAATGGCTGTCTTTTAGACGCATTTGCTTGCATGTGTGTAGAATCAATCAGAAGTGATTTTGATTTGATTATCCCTTTTCTTGACACTTGTTTCACAATTTCAATAAGAACTTTGTCCACATGTTGAGCACCCAAACGATGTTTGCGAAAGCGACTAAGCTGATTACAGCCAACGAAATGTACCATCAGTGACATAGTTCTTACCATCGAATGACAAAGAATGTACCAGTAAATGCCACGCTGTTTACCAGTTTGCCTTTTGTATATTAGTGAGCACACCTTCGAGTGTGCCATTTTTTATATAGGAGGTATTTTTGTATGATTCATTATCGAAAGATATTGGAATTGCACGATGAGGGGATCAGTCTTAGGGGCATTGCCGCCAATGTACAGGTCACTCGCCAAAAAATAACAGAGGTTATTTCCCAGCTAAAAGAAAGGATTAGATTGTCCATTAGAGGAAGAAATGACGGATAAGTGGATTGAGGAATTTCTTTTTCCAGAGAAGAGCTTGGAGGCTTCTGGTCGAAAACCATTGAACTTTGACTATATTCATGAAGAGTTGGCTAAACCTAATGTGACACTTTTCGCTTCTGCATCATGAGTATGAAGCTGAATGTCGAGCCAGTCAAAAAATACCGTACTTCATACCGTAGTTTTTTGCGGCACTATAGCAGGTACGCTGACAAGTACAAAGCTACATTGCGTATTCGCAGAAAAACCAGGTGAAATAATGGAAGTTGACTGGGCAGGTTCCACATCTTTTATCATTGATAGAGATACTGGGGAGAAGGTTAAAGCCTATATTTTCGTTGCGACTTTGCCTTGTAGTCAATTCTCTTATGCGGAAGCAAGCTTATCAATGGATTCACAGTCATGGATTAATGCTCACAATAGTGCGTATAAGTATTTTGAGGATCTACACAAATTGTTGTACCGGATAACCTAAAAACGAGTGTAACAAAACATACCACACGTGAATTGATTTTGAATCCTACCACAGAGAAATGGCGAATACTATAATACAGTCGTTATGCCTGCACGTGTTCGTACTCCGAAAGATAAAGCAAGTGTTGAAGGTTCCGTTGGTGTTATCTCTACATGGATTATAGCAGCATTAAGAAATACACATTGCTTTAGTATTGATGAATTGAACGAGGAAGTTTGGAAGAAATTAGATGAATTCAATCGCCGTCCCTTTACTTCGAAAAAGGCTCTCGATTGTCAGTATTTGAAGAAGAGGAGAAATTTGCGCTTTCTCCTCTTCCAATCGCACATTTTAAAATGTCTGAATGGAAAAAACAAAAGTACGCCCTGACTATCATCTTTCTATCGAGGCATGTTTTATTCTGTGCCGTACGAATATATTAATCGAGAGTCGAGGTGAAACTTTCCGATAACCTCGTTGAAATCTTTTTAATCATATGCGTGTGGCATCACATAAACGACTATACGGGAAGTTTGGACAATCTTCCACCTTCGTGACCACATGCCTGATAATCATAAGTTATACGGATCAAACGCCAGAAACTGCAATAGAATGGGCTGAAAGTATTGGTATGCATCAACCTTAAGCGTTATTCGCTATCTTTAGATACTTCGCAAAATGAAAAACAAGCGTTACAGTCTATATTTTCTTTGAAAAAGTCTCGAGCGTAATTACACAAAATATGAGATTGAGCGTGTTTGCAAAATGGTAGTTTCTAGTGACTAAAAGACCTACGGTCAAAAGTATTCAAACGATCTAAAGAACAACAAAAAAGTGATGCCGAACAAGAATTGAAACGTCAAACAGATATTAGCAA
Organism: Anaerobacillus isosaccharinicus; assembly: GCF_001866075.3. Classification (GTDB taxonomy): domain Bacteria; phylum Bacillota; class Bacilli; order Bacillales; family Anaerobacillaceae; genus Anaerobacillus; species Anaerobacillus isosaccharinicus. Next base: position 425,227 of record NZ_CP063356.1, read on the forward strand.
AAATAATTATGGCTTCACACGTGGAGCTTCTTACTATGGAGGAACGGATAAATGATGAATGAGCAGACATTAACCAAACTACACGAATTGAAATTAAGTGGAATGGCGGAAGCCTATAAGGAACAATCAACTAATAAAGAGTTTCAAAAGTTGAGTTTCGAAGAACGCTTTAGTTTACTTGTCGATTTAGAACATTCCGTCGTAAGAGTAATACAGCTTCAACGCTTGATCAATACAGCCACTTTTTTAAACTCTAAATGCTTGTATCGAAGATATGGAATATCACGAAGACCGAAGATTAGATAAAAATTTGATATTAAAACTGGCCAGCGGTACCTATATCCATGACAGTCACAATATCTATTGAAAGGACCTACTGGTTCGGAAACATTTTTAGCAACTGCTTTGGAGTATCTGCTTGTCGACAATTCTATAATGTTAAAGACATTCGCTTACCGGAATTATTAGATGAACTGTCTCTCGCAAAATTAGCTGCAGATGGAAGCTATCGAAAATTGATTAAAAAGTATACGAAAGTAGATCTACTCCATCCTTGATGAATGGTTACTAAACAGATTTATCAACGAATGAAGCAGCAATTCTATTAGAAATCATAGGAATCTCGTCATAAGATAGCTTCGACTATTTTCTGTTCACAAATTGACCCTAGTGGTTGGCATATAAAATTGGGGAATGAAACAATTGCGGAGGTATTCTAGATCGTATTATCCATGATTCATATCAAATTCTAATAGACGGAGAAGTATCTATAGCGTGAGCGTCATGGATTAGGTAGCTAAGTTTAATATGGCCACTTTAACGAGAAAGGAACTACGTAAATTAGAAGAGTACTATTATTGGAGTGGTTACAATGATCATATCCATTTCCTAAAGAACTAAAAGGAAAGCTTTTGAGTGTTTATGGAAAGGAGCCTTTACCTATACCTGGACCGAACATGATATTTGGGAGGGTTCCAGAAAGATGATCATGGAGTACTTCTAAAACAAATAAACTAATTGAACACAAAGAAAAAGTCCTGACAGATTATAAAACTATTAATCTGTAGGACTTTTTTATTCAATGGTAAATACACTGGCGTTACATGGTAAAATCCTTGGCATTCAGTGAAAACATGGCGAGGTGGTAAATTCGAGTGGCTGTAATCACTAAGCTGAGACGGGTCAGGTAAAATATCTTCAGGGTTAATTCAATAAACCATTTGTAAGCTAAATTCACCTGAGCTTCTTTTTTTATCATTCGTTCGTCAGAGAGATCATACAAAGTTTGAAGAAACAATAACTCGAAATAATAGTTCAGGTTCGTTGAGCTGGGCGACCGTAATGTTTTCACAATAGGACTTCTTTACAATTTCATGGATAAAACTAAAGTCAACTTTATTATGTATAATTCGTAATTGGTGGTCTTCAGGTATGAGGAGATTATAAAGCTCTGAGTGGAAGGATAAGTTTCTATTTGTCTTGAATGATGAAGCATGATTAACACGACCTTTGTTCTCTAATAAACCAGAATAACAAAAAAAGAGAAACGCTTCAAACGCTTTTTCCCTTTTTCTGTATTCGTTTTTGAGTGTTCTCCTTTACTTGCCTTTTTTATACAGGAATAAATTTATACTCCTTTTAGAAAATTTCTCTATTATGTATTAGTAATATTTTTATGTGTGATGTTTAACTGAAATTAACAAACTAAATGAGTAGTAATCTATTTTTCACTTTCAGATATTTTAATAACATTTATATTCTTTTTAACAACAATTATATTATTACTTAATTAGTCATAAAGCGAATTAACAAACTGTTCACTTTTAGCCAACCTCTGATAAAGACTAACTTCCCAATAATTATAACCATATATTTCAGCAGTACCTTCCGCATGATCAATTAGATCAAGAACAATCTGATTTTTATCCAATCGATTTAATTTCCGCCTTAATGTTCTTTCTATCGTAGAAATAATACCAGTTGAATGCTTAGAATATTTAGTTAGTAAATCAAGTTTTTCAAAATGTGAATTATTATCAAGTATGACTGCTATTCTGTCCGCAGTCTCGAAAATTGTCATATTAACTTGCAGTGACGATATGACGTGGCTTGTTATGTAGAGTCACACTCATTGCCACTGGCGATTGATTTAGTCACTTAATTTGGCGCATCCAAAGCGAAGAACCTAGATGAAATTTCTAAGATCGTTTTTAAACACTTCAACTACTTTTTCTAATGCTACCTTTTTCTCCAATAAATCGTGTATTTCAGCTCTTAATTGATCAACCATAGTCTCCATTTCGCTTGATCCCATCTTCAAGCTGGTTCTTATAATCTTCTAAGTTATTAATCATCTTCGATTTACTTTCCCTTTATAATGATTACACGGTGAATGTGGATTCTCCACAACTTTATTTCCTTGAAGAAATGCATCTAAAAGACTTTGACTACATAGAGTATTAATTTTTCTCGAACTCTAGCAAAGTTATGAATTGCCTGAATGGCTTCTTCTGAAAAAATCTCATATGGTGTTTCAACTACTATCAATTGATGTTTAATGTAAGCTTTTGTTTCTTGCTCAGTTAGCCCTGTTACTTGGTATCGCATTTTGTATCCTTTGATCGATAGCTTCTAGGTGCTTCACTTTAATTGATTTCGTAGACTAGGTTGCCCAACGACAATAAGGGTAAGAGGAGACATAGGAATTTTCTTTAAAGTTAAGTATGAAGCGTAACTCCTTGCAACATCGGCTCCAGAAATGGTGTGCTTCATCACTAACAATAACTGGTGTTTTTCTCTCATTCTCATAAATATCTAACATTAAAGATTGGTACTGTCGTTTCGCTTCGGTTGATCGAAATGTAGGTGAATTCCAAAGTTTTTGTAAACTTCTCGATAAAATAGTTTAGGAGTTAGTTCAGAGTCACATAAATATAAATAACGGTATTTTTGTACGATCTAGTTTTTGTACTAATGATCTACAGCCGTTGATTTTCCATACCAGCCTCACCAGTTAATAAGCAAAACTGTCGATTTTCAAAGCAGCGTACTTCTAATCGAGCTGTTGCTTCATTGTAGCTATAGATGAGCTATATAGTTGTTCAATTAAAATCTCACGAGTAAATGGAACACCTTTCATTTTCGAAGAAATCTAACATTCGCTACGCCCCCTTGATTTTTCTTTCCATTGGACAAAACTTGTGGTTCCTAGTTGTTTTCGCTTTTCCTCATCCTGCTGTTTTTTCAACCGATCTAAATAATCCGATACAGCCGTTGGTGAGGACTTTTCATCATATGGTTCATGAAGTTTTGAATGACTTTGATTTCGCAGTTCAGCTGGTTTGCATCTGGGTAGCGCAAGTCATCTTTCCAAACCTGTACATAGGATAAATCAAATGGGTTATAACGAACGATAATTTTTTACCCCGTAAAGACGAATCTACATCGTAAAGATTTCCTCTAATTCAATCACCGCTGTTTTTCTAACTGAACGGTCTTCTTCCCATAAAGATTTCTTTTAACTCTTCAGAGAAAGAAACCGTTGTTCCTCTTGTTTCGCTTCATATCGCTTTTTGGTGTTTTTGTCCAGTCCTGCGGGTGAACCCGATGATCGTAGGCATCCAACCATGATCGCCAAGTACTCATTTAACGATTTTAATGTCGTCAACTTGCCTTGATTAATGAGAAGATTTGCTTCACCGGTAAAGCTGAATCAACATATTGGAAAAACTTTTCAACCTTGCCTTTTGATTCTGGCGAGAGTACGGGCTTGCATGGATTAACTTCGTCCCCATACGCGCGCAAATCACTTTAAACTGTTTTGCGCTATAGACAGAGCCATTATCACAGAAAAACAAATGGGCACACCATACTTTAATACCGCTTTTTGAACACATCTTTCAAGACGTGGATAACGTTCTTCAAAAAAGAATTCAGCGTGCATAATCCGACGACTATAATCATCAATAATTGCTATTAAGTATGCTTTCTTCTTCGCCCCGAATGATTTGGATCGGGTAAATAAAGGGCATGTTGTGTATCTGCTTGCCAACAATCATTAGGAGCTGCGTGTTCGAAATGTTGAAATTCTTTCTTTACCGCACGGTAAATATCTCGCTTACTCCAACCCTGTTCTTGAAAATATCTTGAGAGCGTACGTGTTTGAGGATTAACCTAACCGGAACACGTTCTTCTAATTCCAAAATTCGAATTACCTGTTCCACACTACGGCTAGGAAGTTCTTTTCTTAATTCCACAGCTCAGTTTCAATATAGAGTGGTCCATATTGAAGACTTCCCTTTTTCTCTTTTTTGAGGCTTTTAATGCATCAAATCCATCTTTTTCATAGTTTTTCAAATATCTTTCTAATGATCTAAGGCTAATTGTGGTTTTCTCACTGCCTGGGATGGAATATCTTTGTGCTGCAATCTCCTTTTAAAAGGGTTATATTTCTCCCCAGCATTAAGCTTTCGCTGAACAACTTGGGCAATTAACCCAAAACGAAATGCTGCGATTTCATTGCGTAAATTTTCATCCACTCGTTTTCTCCTTTTTACAAATGTAAACACTCTTAATTTTCTTCTGTTTTTAAGAAAGGAAAACAGACATATTTTTAGGTAGAAAAAGGGGTAGAAACCAATTTTATGCAATTGAAACGACATTCCTGGTGGCTACCAGAATAACCCTTTGTGTTGACGAAGATTGAGTGATGAGAATAACTTTCCTTTTCCAGGAATATGTTTTTTTCCATGAAACAAAATCTTGAAGTAAAGCTCACACTCTTGGATAAGACTAATTCCCTTACGGTAAAGTTCAAGTAAATCATCACCTGCTTGGTAATCATGCGCCAATCTAACACGTTGCTTGGCAATCCACTGATTAAAGCGAGAGGTTAATTTCATTTTCCAACGACGTAAAGTCCGTAAGGAAATGATTGGGACTGTATCAATGAGAAAGTCGCTTAGTGAGATGCGTTAACGGAACTCCCATTAACAACCACCGTGCAATAAATTCACGAAAAACATTTGAAAAACGAGACCAAGGAGTAAGAAAAACAATGGAGTAACGAAAACGTACGATCACAAGAACCACAACGCCTTCTTAACACAAAGATTATCGAGGACTGGTGTTTCATATGAACCCATCTTTTATATTTGCCGTGTTTTTTCATTCTTCTACCGCAGCACGGACATCGTAATTCAACATCATACTTATTAATGGGATCATTATACTTCTTGATAGAACGGAAGCGAATCTAGTAAAATAATCATAGTTAGTTAGAGGTCATTTGTCCAGCCGCCAAGCTATTGAGACAAATGACCTTTTCCTTTTCTAAAGAGTTGTCAACTCTAACAGACCATTATACTATGGTCGTTAGAGTTGACGGCTCTTATATTATATTTTTTACGATCAAAAAAGGCAGCTAAAATTTTACCAATTACGACGTTGGAGGTGACCCCCAACACTATTCATACCACTGCTAAAAAACAGTGAATAATCTGCTATAGGAATACTATCTTCGTATGTTATATCACAGAATAAGAATTGTTTTTCTGTTGGTAAGTAATCAAAATAAAAATTAATGAATGTTCTATTATTCTTTTGATCAATCCATTCATCCTTTTTTTTTCTATTACATTGAGCACAACATGGAAATAAATTAATTGGCATTACACTATATTCTGGAAATAATGATTTTGGTAAATAGTGATCAAAAGTATCAACCATGTTTATCCCACAATAATGACACTTATCACGAAACTCATTTGATTGTAATAATATAATTTTCTTCTTAATTAAATCTAGGGGTTTGGTTGGCGCTTCATAACAATGAAGAAGGGCATCTTTAAGATCAATATTATCTGTATAATCTAATTTATATTGAAGTATTTCAGCAAGTTCATCTACTGACTGTTCATATTTTAAATATTGAGATTCTATCATATCGTAAGCAAATTTCAATATATTTTTTCGAGACTCTTGTTTTGCATCAACTATTGTTTCAAATTCTTTAAAATATGATGTTCTTAATGGCACTAAATTTTTCATTTTTAATCCTTCTTTGTTTCCGCTAAAAGTGTTTTAATATACATTTTTGCTGAAAAACTTAATTTATTTGAAAATAGATTTAAAATCTCACTATACGTTAGTTTATTGACCTCAATTAACCTTCTAAATAATTCTTCATACCTTTTATCGTTGTTTACCGTTCCAAAAATATCTTCTGTAATTGAAGATATATCTCCTCCAAAACATTCTATTCCTAATTTTCTCACAACAGGTTGGTTTCCAATTCTTTCAAATACATTCACACGTTTAGAGGGGATCTCCTGCAATATTATAGGTGAGTGAGTTGAAATTATTGCATATGAATTATAAACTTCTAGTAGATTTGATAACATATTAACATGATTTGAAATAGCGTTAGGATGCAAATATAATTCTGGTTCGTCAAAAAGTAGTAATGATTCATTTTTTATATTTGAGATAACATCAGTTATTGTTGTTAATATCATATTCTGTCCAGAACTAAGTTCTTCTAAGTATGGTTTACTTTCAATAAAACTCAGAATTTCAGGGGCAATAACATTAGATAGTATTTTTCTCCAATCATCTATTCTGTCTAATTCTTTTATTTGTTGAATTGAATTCTCTAACTTCTTTTCCATTTGATAGGTATTCATTAATTTTTTTTTGCTCCAAAGACCACAATATCTATAGCTATAATACTTTGTAGATTTTGGTTTACTAAAATTATCAAAGTAACTATATGATATCGTAATAACTCTACTGAATATAGGGGTCTCGGGTTTGAAATTTCCCCTGTTATTCTTCATTCCACTTAATGCTTCTGCTAAATTGGCTAATAGTTGAGTTTTTCCAGTTCCATTTTTACCGATAATAGCATTGATTCTATACGGAAGTATATCTTTATTAAAATCAATTTCTACTTCATGAGCACTATCTGCATTACTTAACTTGGTTTCAAATTTAAATTTAAAAATGTTATTAGGTTTTATTTCGCTAGAATCCCGAAATAAGTATTTTGCTTCTTGGAAAGCCTTCCTAGCTTCACTATTTCTAAGTAGAGAGGTTTCGAATCCATCAATTGTCAAAATCATACTGGCCAAATCTTCATTATAAATAACGTCATTTAAATTAGTTAATATTTTTTCATAAGTTGCTTTTTCCAAATCTAGTAGCTTTTCATAAAACTCAACACTTTGTCCTAAGGAATAAAAATTATCATCAAGTTTTTCGAACAAATTAGGTATAATTGTGGTTGCAGAATTCTCGTCAAGAATTTTGATATGTCCCAATTCAACTTCCTTCATATTTTGATCATAATAAGTTATATCATGTGTTGTTTTAAAACCATAATCATCCCAACTAGAATAATGTAATACAATACACGGAAAAACACAGTTCTTTGGTAATGAACCCCTATAGAATCTCATAATGTCACCCCCGAAATTAGGAATATCTAATAATATTGCCCCTTATGTTTTAAATAAAACAACTAATATTATTCTTCAAAATATTTAGCTACTTCAGTTATAATCCTTATTGTATGCCCTGTTAAAGAAACTGAGGCAACTAAAGAAAAAATAAACAAAAAAGTACTAATTGGAAATAAAAAGTCAATAGGTATAATAAAATATTCAATATTTTGTACAAGAATATATAAAACTAGACCAACTAAAATAGTTGTTCCCCAGCTAGAGGCAACAAACCAAAAAGGAAACAGCAAATCATGTAGAGTCTTTTCTTTTAGTAGAAGCCCAATTAATTTCCCATTAGTTAATGCAGTCATTACTGCCAATGATGCTAGAACTATTGCAAATAAAGAAGCTCCTACTGTTATATAGATGTAAACAATTTTATCTATCATTTTGGTATAAACACATATTGAAGTGAAAAAGTAAAATCGTAGTAAAACTACAAAAATTACCCCAATAATTGCCAAGAAAGTATCCCATGAAAAAAAGATATGTCTGAGTCCAAAATTAAACAATAGATATAAAAAACTTGAACTATCAGGATTATAAAATTTATCCTTCCTAGAGAGGTTACTCATTTGTGTCAATCCTTGGTTTAGCATTGTTAAACATAATTTTTAGTAATCTGAAGACTTCGTTAATATTCCCCTCTTTAAGTTTAAATTCTCTTTGATTAATCATCGTATTTGAACTTATAATTTCAGAGTTACCTTCGCGATTAATAATTACAGCTCTTGATTCAGGAACATAACCTTCCTCAAGCAAGGAAAAACCTTCATCAACAAAATCCCCTTCAATGTTTACACCATCTTCATTTTCAAACTTTACATTAAGCTTCTTTGATTTTTGGTCAGCAATAATTTCATGGATGTTTTTATAGCTTTTTCTTTTCTTAAAATTAGGGGGGATTATTTCAAATTCTAAAGCTGTTACTTGAAGGGCTTTCCTTAGTAAATTTCTATATTCATTCTTCTTTGGATACGGGACAATTACAACTTGACCTATAACATAATCTATTCTTTGAAGAATTAAATCAAAATTTTCAGCAAATTGGTGTTTACTAATATTTGAATTCTCTTCAAATATTAAAATCTCCTCTTTCGGTTCATATAAAAAAAAGCTGTAATAAACTTTTGTAGGAATTTCGAAATCACCAACAGAAGTTCCTTTTAATACCTCAGTAGTTTCATTTCTTGCCTTACACAATCTTCCTAATAAGAAGCTATTCTTTTCATCATCTAAAATAATTCTCCAATTCCATAGACCATTTGTAACTATACAATCTTCTGTATAACTAGCGTTTCTAATCGCTGGCGGTATCTTCTTAATTAGATCTGGAACATTTGTTCCAAAGATATTTCCGTGAATATTTAACTTTGCTGCAATTAAATTTAGTTTCTTTTTTTTAATATTAATTTTCACTAGTGTTGCATTAATTAAATTCCACTATTAAAAATACTCAAAATGTTCAATTATTTACTTCCGTGCATAAAAAAAGTCCTTTATAATGGATAAGTCAGGTGGTAATCCCGTCCAAATCCAATAATAAAGGAACAATCACATGGATAAGATTACACGAAAAACTTCATTTGGACAATGGTTTTCACCAATAAATCTCGAATTATTTGATGATCAGGTGAAAACATTGAAATTAGATTTCTACACGAAAAAACTTACGACGGAATCATTTTTAAAATTATTACTCTACGCCCAGCTCGAAGAAGTAGAAAGTCTTCATGCGCTGAGTGACTGTCTTTTTGATGACCAGCTTCAAAAAGGTGTCAACCTTGATTCGATCAGTATCTCTCAGCTCTCACGGCGTTTGAATGGCATGAATCCAGATCTATTTCAAAGGCTTTTTCTGGATTTAGTCTCGAAAATCCATGCGAAAACACACTACACCAAGCTAATCATGCCGCTAAAGATCATTGATTCAAGCACATTGCCACTTAATTTAACCAATCACAAATGGGCAAAGTTCCGCAAAACAAAAGCGGGGGTAAAGCTACATTTGCGCCTTGTTTTTATGGAAAAAGGGATTTCCTACCCTGAAAAGGCTGTGATAACAACGGCAAAGGAACATGATCGTGGTCAACTAGAAATCATGGTAGATGACAGAGAATGCATGTATGTATTTGACCGCGGTTATCTTGATTATGAGCGCTTTGATCGCATGACTGATGAAGGCTACTTTTTTCTTTCTAGACTACGTAAAAACGCAGTTATACGGGAAGTTTACGAATTTAAACTCCCAGAAAGTTCGGCTGTTTTATCGGATCAAATGATCTTAATTGGAACACCACAAAAACGTGCTGAAAACTACTTTCGCCTTTTAAAAGTAATTGATTCAAAAGGAAATGAACTTCATTTAATCACAAATCGGTTTGATTTAAGTGCTGAAGAAATTTCTGAGATGTATAAGTCACGTTGGGCGATTGAGTTGTTTTTCAAATGGATCAAACAGCATCTCAGCATCAAAAAGTTCTACGGTCAAAGCGAATGGGCAATCCACAATCAAGTGTTTATCGCATTAATTGTTTTTTGCCTACATGTTCTAGCTCAGCACGAAACGAAAAGCAAGCGAAAAACCTTACAAATTAGTCGCTACTTAAAAGCGGCCTTGTGGAAGCCAGCACATATCTGGCTTCGAAAAATTGAAGGAAAAGCCGTTCCATAATAAACAAACTGTCGTCGTCCCTAATGTCTAATTGTAAATAAATGCCAAATGGATGGAGCCACCTTTGCTTAGGTATTTACTTTTTTGGCTCTAAACAGGAAAAACCTTAAGACTGAAAATTCAGTCAAATTTTATGCAACACTAGTGATTAATTTTATCTGTCATATTATCCCTACCAATACTTTTTTATATAGTAGTAATACTACAATATGACAAAAAATCCCTTCTTTCTACACTATTTTTTTTATTCTAAATACCTTACTAGGATTACATTGTGTAAGTTCGTTTTGCGAGTTCTCAATTTGTTTTTGATTTCCCTTTTTCACAGGCCACCAGATAAATTCATTTTTAATGTTAGTAGGTACTTTTACCTCTAATATATACATAACTACTCACCATCCTTTAATTGACTACTTTTACTATTTCCTACCTTTACATACATCAAGCATCTTTGAAATACGAAGCCCAGCCTTCGTTCATGATCTTCGTTTCTAGTTGCGGCCAGAAGTACAGCATTTCTTCACGCATCATTGTTAAAACGTCTCGTTGCCAAGGCTCTAGCTCACGGCTGTATTCTTCAATGAATAAGAGAATGTCTTTTTCAGGTTGTGGTGGGAAGTGCTTTTTCTTTTTTCTAGGTTTTGGACCTTCATCCTTTTTTCCAATATCCCAAAGGTCGTCATAAGGTGAGCTACGTTTCGTCTCCTCCTCTTCCTCTAAGTCTTCTAAAGTCCAGGCCAGTTTTGGACGCAACAGACTTGGATCAATATGTTCCTGGATCGATAATACCGCATCTAAAAATGTTTCGACCTCTTCTTTGCCATGGACCATTTCATAATGGGCAATTCGTTCAGCGGTAGCTGTCATACTTTCAACCATGTCTCTTCTTGTATTCGAAAACCGTGCATTATTTTTAAAAAAATCGCAGTGAGCTAAAACATGGGCAATAATCAACTTATTTTGAATAAGTGAATTTGTATCTAATAAAAAAGCGTAGCAAGGGTTTGAGTTAATGACTAACTCATAAATTTTACTTAACCCAAGGTCATAATGAAGCTTCATTTTATGAAATTCTTTACCAAAGCTCCAATGTGAAAACCGAGTTGGCATGCCATAAGCGCCAAACGTGTAAATAATGTCGGCGGGGCAAATTTCATAACGCATCGGATAAAAATCTAAGCCAAATCCTTCAGCAATTTCAGTAATTTCATCGATAGCTTTTATTAAATCACGATCATTTGTCATCATTGATATCCCTCCTCAGATGTCCTTATCACAATTTATGATGGATAAGAGCTTTTCATGAGGGATAGGGGTTGTTCATTTTTTTTAGTAATTAGTTAAAATGTTGTTCAACTATCTATCAAGGCCAAATGTGCAATTTTTGAACAGAGCGTTTTACCATGAATATACTGTACAAATCAAGATCTTAATTGCCAGTATGAGAAGGGAGAATATTAGATGAGTAATGATCTAACTACATTTGAATTATTAAAAATGCTAGGAATGAAATCTGAAGCGAAATTTCGAAACTGTATTCATTCCATATTAGAGGACGAAGATACAATTAATCTCGTTAAAAAAGTGCTGCACAGACATTTAAACAGCGTTAATTTATTGCAAAAAAATACCGAGACCATTGCACAACAATTAAACTTACCAACTAAAAAAGATGTCGCAAACATTGCAAAGTTAAGTATTCAAATTGAAGAGAAAATCGACGAATTAGAAGAAAAAGTACAATTACTCTCTGAAAACGCAGAAAACTAGATCAGCTGATGAGGGCTCATTTCAATCAGAGACAAACAACCTTAACTTTAAAAAAGATAATACTCAGATAAACGAAGAGATAGCTGAGATAAAAAAACTTCTTACAATGAATTTACTTTCTAATGGAGGCAATTTATCGGATTTAGAACCTTTATTAATAAGGTTATACGCGTTAAGAAAACGAGGGGGTACACGTGACTAATAACAACTACCATTTTAGTAAGAAAATTAAAGGTTTGAAGGATTTTTCCTCAGTTTGGAATAAACCTGATCCAAAAGTGGGACAAACACCTAAAACAGCCATTTGGAAGAAAAATAAAGCAGTCGTATGGTATTACCCCGCTAAAGAAAAAAAGTTCCAAACACCTTTATTTCTTATATATTTATTAGTAAGTAAACCTTACATTCTTGATTTAGACCCGAATTCAAGTATGATCCAAGCTTTCACCAAGAAAGGCTATGATGTCTATTTACTAGATTTTGGTGTTCCTGGATATGAAGACAAAGATCTATGTCTCGATGATTACATTTGCAAATATATAAAAAAGGCAGTTCAACAATCTTTGAGACATTCAAGTTCTAGTGAAATTAGTATCATTGGTTACTGTTTAGGAGGTACACTCGCTACTATTTATGCTGCCGTTGCCAAAGAACCGATTAAAAATCTAATCCTTTTTGTTACACCATTAGACTTCAGTCAATTACCATTAACCGAAGAATGGAGAAAAATGCTAAAGATGGAACAAAAAACGATCGAGCAATTAATTGATCAATACGGAATCCTACCAGCTAAAGTGATTGATAAAGGAATAAAACTACTAACTTCACCTATTACGTTGTCTCCATACCTCGCCTTATTGGAACATGCAGAAAATCAAGAGTATGTGAATAAATGGCGTAGGTTTAATCAGTGGGCAAGAGATCATATTCCATTTGTCGGTGCAACTCTAAAACAATTAATCTATGATTTGGCTCTAGATAACAAGCTCGTAAAAAATGAGTTAATGATTAATAAACAAATAGTTAATCTTTCAAATATAAAAGCTAATCTTTTAGTTGTTTCCACTAACGATGACGAACTTGTCCCAGAAGAGTTAACAGTATCAATTATGAATCTTGTTTCAAGTGAAGATAAGACGTATAAAAAAGTCCGAGGTGGTCATGCAACTTTAGCTATTAAAGGCAGATTACCTGAGTTTTTTGAAAACTGGTTATCAGAGCGATCCTAAATCGATTTTTTCCAAGGGCAAATACATGGTTTTCTTTAATTTGCACACTTGTCTAAGCTCTTTTCTATATTTTGCATAGACTGTAAAAGTCTTAAGACATACCATCAAGGAGGTTACACTAATGAGTCAACACAACCTCACCAATTCGCCTCCTGGCCCAAAAGGAAAACTATTTACAGGTCATTTAAAACAGTTTCAAGCTGACCCTCTCAAATTTCTTACTAAGCTTACAGAGGAATACGGTGATTTTGTCCAATTTCGTTTGGGACCCTTTCAAAAAATTTATCTCATTAATGATTCCGACTTAATTAAAGAAGTTCTTGTTACGAAGCAAAACTCTTTTGTGAAGTCGAAAGATATTCAAACATTAAAAACCGTTGTAGGTGATGGTCTTCTTACTAGTGAGAAAAACCTTCATAAACGTCAACGAAAGCTTATACAACCTTCTTTTAAACGATCGCATATTACGAATTACGGGGAAGACATGATTAGCACAACTCAAAACTATATTTCCAACTGGCGTGAAGGTGAAGAAAAACTCATTTCAAAGGATATGATGAATATTACATTAGGCATCATTAGTAAGACCATGTTTAATATGAATTTTGAAGAAGGTGCAGAGTCAATAGGCGAGCCTATGGAAGACGTTATGAAGCTAGGCGTTAATAGAATGAGATCAATTGTAAAACTGCCATTGTGGTTTCCAACAAAAAAAAATCGGAAGTTAAAAAAAGCAATTCAAGCACTTGATGAAGTTCTCTACGAGATTATTAATTATCGAAAGCAGGAATTAGAAAAGCACCATGAAGATTTGCTGGGAGTTTTAATGAGCGCTAAGAATGAAGATGATGGATTAGGAATGAGTGACAAGCAACTCAAGGATGAGCTAATGACTATTTTTCTCGCTGGTCATGAAACAACCGCCAACGCGCTTACATGGACTTTTTATTTACTTGCTCAACATCCTGAGGTTGAAAAGAAGCTTCATCGAGAATTAGACAGCGTAATTAGATCAGGCTTACCCACACCTGCCCATTTTACAGAGCTATCCTATACCCAAAATATCGTCAGAGAAGCTCTTCGATTATATCCGCCAGCTTATATCATTGGCAGACAAGTAGATAAGGATGTTCAGATCGGAAAGTACCATTTAAAAAAAGGCGAAATGGTTGTGATGAGCCAGTATGTAACCCACCGTAGCAAGCGCTATTTTGAAAAACCTAATTCGTTTATTCCGGAACGTTTTGAAGATGACTTTATGAAAATTCTCCCTAGTTACGCCTATTTTCCATTTGGTGGCGGGCCGAGAGTTTGTATCGGGAATCATTTTGCACTAATGGAAACAGTATTAGTAACTGCATGTATCGCGCAACGTTATAAACTAACTCTCGCAAAAAGTCATCACGATGTGAAGCCCCAACCCCTTATCACACTTAGACCTAAGCACGGAGTAAGAATGGTTGTAAAAGAAAGAAAAAGCAACTAGCGAGAGGATCCCTCCTTGCTAGTTACTTTTCGTCAGTATTTTTACAACATAAACTTTTTTAGGCATTATGTTTACTGGGCGCGGACTTTTTAACGAAAATGTCCACGAAGGGTGTCAGCGTATAATGCTAAATAAGTCAAGAACAATTTTTAATTAAAAAAGGCCGATCTTAACTAGAGGACTATAATTCCATATTTTGTAATTATAGTCCTCAACCACCACAGCACATTATAAATTGGAGCTCTTCCAGAACGTGAAGGATCTTATTTTCAAACCTACAGTGATACCACCTAGCAAGTATAAACTTAGATTTCACGTATTATTCGTATTTGCAGGACAAGACCCATTTCGCTGACACACGAGGTCATTTAAGCCTCAGACACCAGAAACTATGTGATCTATCGTCCTGGAGGAGCTCCATTTTTTCTTTACTTCATAACTTCGCAATTTACTGCTTCTACACTCATTAGGCCGATTGTTTGGCTACATTTTCATCACTAAAATAATTGTGGAAAAACTTCTCTACATTTTTCTTTCTCAATTTCTTTTTGATTTCTGAATAAAGGACATAGTTTGTTTGTTTAGTCCGATACAGGGTTTGATTTCGGATCATGGAAAATGCTAGTCGAAGCATACGATTTCCTAAGGCAATACATGACTGACCAAAATGTTTGCCACGCGCCTTCAATTCTTCATATTTCTGCTTCATCTCATAGTTATTGACGGTCATTGACTTCCCAACTTGGTAAACGATATTCCGAAATGTCCTCCTTCCTTGCTTAGAAATCCCGTAGTAGGTGGCTTTCCTACCGCCAGATTGTTTGACAATTGGGTTGGTCCCTGCCATCTTTATTAGTTGTCCAGCGTGGTCAAAATCTGAGATATTCCCCATTTCAGCGTACAGTTCTGCCCCTGTGATAACACCAATCCCTTGTACAGATAAAAGAACTGCCCCTTCTGTTTCTACAAAGATCTCTTCAATAAGGTGTTGTATCGCTTTGATCTGCTCATTGATTTGTAAAAGTTGATCTAACTTGATTGAAAGAAGAAAGAGATCAGCTTTAAGTTCTTCTTTTGGTCGTGATATCGATGTACTTGCATAATCTAGCAATATATCAATGGAATGGTCACGAATCTTTAAATTCTCCCTTTTAGAAAGCTCTCGAAGACCCTTGGCCCCTAAAGCTAAAATATCGCTTGGGTGAGGATAATGCCTTAATAAATAACAGGCAGCTTTACCAAAAAGTTCTGAGAAAGGTTTGACGTGTTCACGTTTGCCATCGATCCAAACACTTTTCCCTTGGAACTCTCGAAACACATGGTCTACATGAACACGGATTCCATTTTGAATTTTGGTCCGTTCATCGACTAAAGTTCGGCGAGATCTCGTCAGTTTTTGTAAAGTTTCCACGTTACCCGAAGGTAGCTCATTGGACGTTCCTCGACCGTGAAGGATCGATTGGACGATCGCCATTAAATCTAAATTATCAGTTTTAGACCAATTCAATAATGCTTGGCGTTCTTGTGCAGTAGTCGCTGCATTGATCACACGCACTTTGAACTCATTCTTATGGCAACAACGAACGATATCTTCATAATAATGACCGGTCGTTTCTATCCCCACTACAACTTTTGTCAGATTTAACTTCTTAACTTCATCCTTAATTTTTTTCATTAACAGATCGTAACCTGTTGAAGAGGCATCGAAATCAAATGGTTTCACTAATACATCTCCAAAGAAATTACAAATCAAGCCTTTATGCGTGTATTTGGCAGCATCAATCGCTACAATTAAAAGATTTTCAGGTTTATTTTCTTTAATAAATTTTGCCCACTCACTTCCGTTTTTCCCTTGAATATGGTTCAATAAAGTATAAGTCATCATTTTCATCTCCTTGGTTGGGGTAATGGAAGTACTGTGGTAGGTCCTTCTATTGTACATGAATTGATGGCTTTTTTTTATTTGTTCTATCTATTTACTACACTAGACACCGATGAAAGTGGAAATTTATCGGACATACGTTCCGCTATTTTTGTTCATTTAGCATTTTTGCGAGATTATCGGACATACGTTCCGCTATTTTATCAAAATTATCTATTTTTGGGACGTTTTCAAGAAAATAACGGAACTCATGTCCGTTAGCTTCGAAAATACCTGTTTTTTTCAAAAATAACGGATCTCATGTCCGTTAAACATTTGCACAAGCCCTTCCACCAATCCCAAAATCCCAAAATTCATAACTTTCATCATTATGCAAAACACCTTCCGCAAAGTAAACAACAATAAGAAGTAGCTAGTTGTACTATTAGCTACTTCTTGATTGATTATTAATTTGCACCTTCTAACTTCGACTTTTTAAACGAAAACCGCTTAAATAACTTATTGACCCCATAAACCATATTAGCTGCAGTGCACCCAACTACATGGTTACAAGTTGCTAATGGATGAGTTGTTTTACTTGTTTCTAAAGACCGTAACATCTCTTCACTTAACCCTTTTTTACTTAGGGCATCCTTGAACTCTTTTTGTGCTGCTTGCTTTGCTTTAAATAGCATCATTTGAATTCTGCTATACACATTTACCGCCCCATCCCCAGTTGTTTCAATAGGCAGAAAAATGGCTTCGGGATAACGTTCAGTAATTAGCGATTGAACGCCATCAGACACTCCAGATGATGGCATGCAGCCAAAAGGCTTTACTGAGATCGTCATGTTCACCTTCTTTTTCACAACATTTAGTATTAATTTCCCCACTTCCATATGCCCTTCGCCACCTCGAAGCTGATTGTTGTAATGCTCATTTGCTACCTCAGCGACTTGATCCATATCGGGTAAATGGTAATCATGTAGTCCCATAATTTTTGCATAAGCTTGAAACCACGTTCTTACGGTGAAATCAGCTAATTTTAACATCGCTAGACGCTTCACCGGGTTTTTCCCTTTCAGTCCAAAACGGCCCTCATCATCGTTCCGTAGTGCCATCCGCTTTTTCGTATCGTAACGACCTTCCCAAATCAAAAACAATATCCAAGCAGTAAGTGATTGAACTTCAACTTCGGCTCCTTCACTTTCTAAAAATTTCTGCAACTGATAATTGCCGTCGCCTTCTGTCGTCATTGCCCAGAACTCGCCAATAATGCTTACTTTCGGCTTCACAAGCGTTCGATTTACCTTAACGGTTGCCAATTCTCTGCGGCAACGATATAAGGTTTTTATGATTGATTTTCTTTCACTAAAGGCATCAAAGAGCATTTTTTTACAACGCTCTAACGCTTCATTTGTAGATCCTTCGATCACTTCGTAAGGGCGAATTCGGTAACCTATGGCATTTAATACATCTCCAATTAAGACGCCCTTAAGAAATGTAATAAAGAAAGCACTATCAAGTTTTAACGCCGACTCTTCTCCTGTCGCTTGCTTCAAACCGCTTTGTTGCTGAAAAAGTAGGACTCGAAAGCCGTCAAACCCAGCATCCCGAAGTGCTTTTCGATACTCCGTTACATACGTTCCAAACCGACAAGGACCACAAGAACCGCTCGTGACAAATAAGTATGATTTAACGATTTCTTCTTTCGTCTTTCCTTCAACATCTCGTAAATACGTTAGATGTTTAATTAAATTCCCAACTGTAAAATAGGTTGGATTACATTGCCCACGATTTCCGAACTCTTTACCTAAGCGTAACGCATCTGTATCAGGACAGTCTAAATGGGCTACATTATAACCTATTCCTTTTAATCCACCAGCAACTAAGTAGTCGTGTGCCATTGTTAAACCGCCAAATAAAATCGTTGTTGATGCTTTGTCTTTAGCAAAAAATTGTCTCGGCACAGGGTCAAACCATTGTTTCTTCGTTTCATTAAGACCTAATTTTTCTTCTTGCTCTTCTCGGTAACGAAGTAACTCTTTTTCAAATTTTTCAGCAACTTTATCCATCTCAAATCCTCCTTATTAGACTTGCGCCTTTTTACTCAATGAAAGCTCGTCAATTTCCTCAAGTAATTGATTGCGTTCTAGCGACTTTCGTTTTTTCTCAATTAGTTTTTCCAGCTCTTCCTTTTTGCGAGCTAAGTCTTGTAAGCGCTCTTCGTTAAGGCTTAAGCTATGGGCATACGTTTTAACACGAATTTTAATGGAACCACTTGGCTTATTAGCATCAATGTCATGTAATGCGGAATACGGTGTTCCAGCAGCGGAGATGACTGAGTCAATAAGTCCGTATGTGGGTGCATCATGTCCACACTTAAAGCTTGAAAGATCAAGGACTGCCACATGAGGATGACGCGCCGCAAATTTTGCTGCCCAAACCTTTTGAACACTATTTGAGCTAAAATTTTCAGGCCAAACATCCGTAACATCCAAGGCATATTCTACTTTGCCGCTTTCTAAATCATTCTTGAAAAATCTTCGTAGCCACGCTTCATCTTTTGGAATCGAACGCATTGATAATATTGGATAGCCAAGTACTTGAAACTCATCTAAAACTCCGTGATTTAAGCCAGGATCTGAATGGTATGGTCTACCGATCATAAGAATTGCGACCCTATTCTCCTCTTCAACTTGTTCTAATATTTCTTTTCCTCTTTGCTGCATTTCATCGTCAAACATCCTCAATGCCTTCCACGCTTCATCTGCGGCAAAATCACTTTCGTCTTCAGTAATTTGTAAAAACGCTTCGAACGCTTCAAACATTTGTTTTTTCAATAAATTTGGTTCAGTAAAAGTCACAGCTGGATCAAAGTACTGAATGTTCCGTTCTTTGAAGAAGTCTGTTTCTTTTGTAAAAGCTGCTTTAATTACATTTGGTGCCCCTGCGACAATTGGGCAACTCGCCGAATCGATGACGTTTTTTATATGGGCATCGATATGAGTGATGCATGGAAAAAACACTCCATGTAACGGCTTATCTTCTTTATGATGTTTAAAGAGTAGATTGTGTACATGGGCCTGGGCCACTTTGGACGGATAGCATGGGTCAATCGAGCCATACTTCCCACCTGCTTGCCACATTTCTTCACTCGTATTATCACTAAAGACGATGTTTTTTTCAGGGATACCTAAGGTCTCGAAGTATGTTCGCCAAAACGGAGCTGTTGACCAAACATTAAGAACCTTTGGGATACCTATCCGGATTTCTTTTCGATGCTCAATCGCTTCTTCGGATGATCGTTGAAACGTTCTTTCGTATTTGACCTTTTTCTTACCAAATAGGGTTGATTTCACTTTGATATCTTCAATGATTGTCTCCTCTGTCGGTAGCGGTTTTTGATCATAAAAATGTTTAAATATTCTTTTCGCCTCATAGTCAACGAGGTTAGGGTAATGCTTTTTTAGTTGATTACGTTCTCTTTTTAGTGAGATTAAAGCCTCTTTATCTTCAACAGTTCCTTTTTCGCAGCTAAACCCAGAAATGTAACGGGCTGTTTGCCCATCTGGCGTTTTTGTATCAATAAACGTTCGACTACACAAGTTCGGGCAAAAGTTGCAGCGTGTTGACTCGTCATTTCTTGATTCATACGTCATACCAATGGCTGAATCTAGACCTTGGAAAGTTGTGTAACCCTTACGTTTCACAACGCGAATCGTTTCCATCGCAGCACCGATTGCACCAGCTTCTCCTGTATGTGGATGAACAAAAACTTCCGCATCAGGAACCCGTTCTTTAATATAATCTACTTGTGCCTTCACAGCTGCTAGATTATGCTGTGTACCACCTTGAAGGACAAACTTTCGGCCTAGCTCAGCCATTCGTGGAACTTGAACAACGTATTGCCAAATGTTTTTCGGTAAAACCATTGCAAGCCCTGCTAATAATTCTTCTTTTGCATAACCTTCCTTTTGAAAATTAACACGATCTGAATCTAAAAACACGGCACACCCATATGAAAACTTCGGTGATAAGTCAGCTCGAAAAGCAGTTTCTGCATATTCTTGAACTGGGATTCCGAATTGATCTGCCATTGCTTGAAGGAGCATTCCATTTCCTGCTGAACATTGATTTGAAAGTCTGAAATTGCGAATGTCTCCATTTTTCAAAAATAGAACTTTAATGTCTTGCCCACCAATATCACAAATAACATCAATATCGCCGAAAAAGTGGACCGCACTCATCATATGGGCGACCGTCTCAACAATGTTAACGTCTGCGTTTAATGTTTTTTCAAGAACATCCGCAGCATAACCTGTAGCACCAAAGCCCATGACCTCTAATTCTGCCCCACTTTTTAAAACCTTCTCACGGATCTTTCCTAATAATTCACGCGTATCTTGAATTGGATTTCCTTTTGATAGTTGATATTCTTTTAGCAAAATATTGCCATCCATATCTACTAGTACAGCCTTCGATGAAGTAGAGCCTCCATCTAGACCAATGACCGCCTGGATCTTTTGTCCTTGTTTAAATTCCACAGGTGTAAACTTCGGAATGCTATACTGAATTCGAAATTGCTCTAGTTCTTCTTCACTTTTAACTAGAGGTGCCCCCGCTTTTTCTCCAAGCTTTGCTTTTCGGCCATGTGAGATAAATGTTTTTAACGATTCAATTCCTTTATAAATACCAACTTCAGCTGGCTCGTGCATTCCGTACATCACTGCGCCGAATGCAGCATAGTATTGAGCGTTTTCTGGGATGAAAATTAACTCTTCAATTGGCACATCTTTTGGATACTCGTAGCCTCGTTCCTCCCAACCTTCAGGAATTCGTTTACGCCAACACTGTTGTAAGAAAGGTAAATATGTATTAGGTCCACCAAGTAACAACACTTTGTGACGTAGCGTATTTCCTCTTGTAAGCACTGATAGGTTTTGCATAACAATGGCATCTGCTAGGGAACACATTATTTCTGAAGAAGGAATACTGCTCTTTACTAAGTTAACAATATCTGTTTCCGCAAAAACTCCACATTTCGCTGCAACGTGATGAAGCTTTGAGTCATCAAATTGTAGCTTTGCCACTTCACTTTCTGGCAACCCAACTTTGATCATGCATTTATCAATCGTTGCCCCAGTTCCAGATGCGCATTTATCATTCATCGAGGTAATCGCTTGTTTATCGCCTGTTTCTTCATTTTCTTTAAAAATGATAATTTTTGCATCTTGACCACCAAGTTCAACGACACTCCCTACATCTGGGTGCAGCTCTTCTACCGTCATCGTGACTGCATTTACTTCCTGCACAAATTTAGCCCCGATATGCTCTGCAATCGGACCTCCACCAGACCCAGTAATAAAAACGCGTATATTATCTCTTTTTATGTGGGAAAATTCATTTCCTATTCGAATTAAAAATTCTTGTACCATTTCTGCTTGTTTCGTATGGTGTCGTTGATAATCCGACCATAATATTTTTTTGTTCTCCGGATTTACAACTGTTGCTTTTACCGTTGTCGATCCTACGTCGATTCCGATATAGATCGATTGAAGTTCTTCATTCTCCACAAAATCACCTCACTATGAAATTATTGCATCTTTAGTATGGTTACTATATTTGCAACATATTCATAGTGTTATATTTATTTTATATAGAAAGGGGTGTGCCAGGATACCTCTGATTGAATGATTTTCTAGGTAGATTACTATTTTGGGTTGAAAATAAGTTATTTAAGGATGAAGTTAGGTAAGGTGGATTGCTTTTTAAACAGTATTATAGACTCTCGGAATAAATGATGAGTTTATCGAAGATTTGTAAAAAATTTACTGGGAATTTCATTAACAGGACAGCAAAGTGATGTGTTTTCATAGTGTTTTCAAAAAAGTGTATACCAAATAAGCCTACGGCTGCTATTTTTTAAAAATGACTAGGCGCTCTTAGAAAAGATGATTTCTTGGATGTTCAAAGTCTCTTTCTGACTACTGTACCAAGCATCTATGTGTTGACACATCATGATTGAATATAAGCGGACATACCACATTTTTGTAGAGCGATGACGCCCAGATTCTAAGTGATAGTCGACTTTTTCTCTTTTGTTCGAACGTTCAACTGAAGTTCTTCGTTTATAAATCAGTTTCCACTTTTCAGAAGACCTCGGTGTTTTAGTGAACAGACGAAGATTATCTTGCTTAAACGTATGAAATGTCCGGCCATACTTCGCTTTAGAACACGGAGTGGAACATGTATTTTTTGTTCCGCAAGCTAGTGGACAACGCCACTTTTGGCGGTTTTGAGATTTGTCAAACCCATTGGGTTTCATTTCCATTCCAATTGGACAAATAGGAACGCCTAGGGGAGAAATCTGAATATCACTTTGCGTACTGAAGTTTTTCTTTGTTCGAACATTAAGATCAATAAATGGTTCCACATTATGATGGTCCAGTAATTCGTAAATCGGTTCTGCATCATGTGCGGCATCGAGAAGGATTTTATCAATTGTGCCCAAGGTGTACCGTTGCGAAAATTCAATTGAACCAACCACTAGGCTGACTGAATCATGCCGGGAAGCAGGATGCAGCCGTGGATATAGCGGCAAGTCGTATTGGCTATCGCTAGTGGATATCATGTAGAGATGATATCCGTTGAAGTACCTCTCCCTTGAACTATCCCAACCTGAGTCGATGTCAGGTTGAGAATATCGACGAGGATGAGTACAATTCGTTAGTCCTTGGGCACTACAATCACAAATAGGTTTGCTCCTTGGGTATCTCGCTGTTTCCACGGGTGTCCCATCTCCAACAACACCAAGGGAATGGGGATCCCCAAGCAAACCCAATCTCGCTGAAACTTCAAGAAATTGAGATTGAAAAAACGCGTATAATTGATCTCCCGGCAATTGTTTTTGTTTTGAGCCATTGCGTAAATGACGATCCACTAATTTTCTAATAATACCAGGGTTTCTAGGAGTTGCTTTTTCACCCTTTTTCGGTTTTTTCTTCTTCTTCTTTTTTCGTTTGAGCTTAATAAAAGGTTTTACATTAGCCTTCTCAAAACCTGATAGCCGTCTGAAGAAGTCATAAAAAGTACCGACACCTGGAACATCCCCAGGTTCAAAGCCGCTAAGGATCGTGTAAAGAGGAACACGATGGAGTTGGTTCACCCATTCTGTAATACTCAGGGTCGGACTTGTCAATAAACACAAAAGATAAGAGCGAAGCATGGAAGCAGGATCACGTGGCTCAGGACCTTTAACTGAATATGAATCATGAAGCCACGTAGTGGTAAACGAAAGATCCGTGATCCATAACTTCGAGATAATAGTCCAATCTTTTTGTACGAGAGTCAGTATACCGCCTGAGTAATGAGTATTTAATTGGTCTAAAACGAAGTTTTGATATGAGATATGTGGTATTAGCGCAGGTTTCATTTAAATCCCCCATTTCACCGTATTGTTAGGAAGTCAATTCCTCCTCGGCGATTATTGGGGTTCCACTAAAAAGTCAAGTGTTTTTTTAGTTTTTTTATGATATTTTTCAACAATTAATTTCCAATTGAAGAAGAAAACTAAAGTAAAAATCCCACCTAGAAATAGGAGGGATACAAATAAATTGGTTCAAGAAAACCTTGAGCCACAAGGCTCGGCAAATGCCGAGAGTCTATTATTATATTAGGAGGTTATAGTATTAGGAGTTGGCGGGTAAAATTTTTCTTTTTTATGCCCAGCATTTACATTTATTAGAAGTTTTAAGCCCACTTCTATCTTATTTATGCCTGATTTTTACAGTTATTAGGAATTTGTGGGCAGCTTTTTTCTTTTTTATGCCCAGTTCTTACAGTAATCAGGAGTTTGCGGGCAGCTTTTATTTTATTTATGCCTAATTTTTACAATTATTAGGAGTTTGCGGGCAGCTTCTATCTTATTTATGCCTGATTTTTACAGTAATTAGGAGTTTTGGGGCAGCTTTTTTCTTTTTTATGCCCGGTTTTTACAGTAATTAGGAGTTTGTGGGCTGCTTTTATTTTATTCACGCCTGATTTTTACAGTTATTAGGAATTTGTGGGCAGCTTTTTTCTTTTTTATGCCCGGTTTTTACAGTAATTAGGAGTTTGTGAGCAGCTATTATTTTATTCATACCTGATTTTTACAGTTATTAGGAATTTGTGGGCAGCTTTTTTCTTTTTTATGCCCGGTTTTTACAGTAATTAGGAATTTGCGGGCAGCTTTTATTTTATTCATGCCTGATTTTTACAGTAATTAGGAATTCATGGGCAACTTCTTTCTTTTTCGGCCTGTTTTTACAGTTAGTACCGAACAAATATAAAAAGAGAACCAACAATAGTTAGTTCTCTTTAATGCTCAGACGATTTTCCAATATGGCGCGCCCTGAGAGATTCGAACTCCCGACCCTGGCATTAGAAGTGCCATGCTCTATCCAGCTGAGCTAAGGGCGCATGTTGTGATTTCAATGGTGATTATTCATGATGCTTACGGACGATGCTTTTGCTCCGTAGTATCCTGTTTCTTCCTCTACTAGCGTTGCTACGATGCTTTTTGCGTCGAAACAACTCGTAGCCTTTTCATGATGCCTCGCTCGTCGCTGAGCTAAGGGCGCATGTTGTAGTTTCAATGGTGTTCTTTCATACTTGAAGCCGTAATCTTTTTCCAATAATAAGGTTAGAAAAAACTTGGCTTGAGCCAAGTTAATAGAGTACCGAGGGCCGGACTTGAACCGGCACGATAGTCACCTACCGCAGGATTTTAAGTCCTGTGTGTCTGCCAATTCCACCACCCCGGCATAATCAAACAAAAACGGACTTGCAAAAGTATAAAGTTTGTAAATGGTGGCTCGGGACGGAATCGAACCGCCGACACGAGGATTTTCAGTCCTCTGCTCTACCGACTGAGCTACCGAGCCATAATAAAATTGTATGATCAACTCAACCTAGAGTTAAAATGGCGGACCCGACCGGGATCGAACCGGCGATCTCCTGCGTGACAGGCAGGCATGTTAACCGCTACACCACGGGTCCAGGTAAATATGGAGGAGGAAGAGGGATTCGAACCCCCGCGCGGTTTGACCCGCCTGTCGGTTTTCAAGACCGATCCCTTCAGCCAGACTTGGGTATTCCTCCGTTTTGAAAATGATTTCTTTTTCGCAACCAGCATGTCTTAAAAATGTCGGTCACAAGAATATATATTATCAGGGAATGTTTATTTTGTCAACAATGTTAAAAAAATAATTTTAAATTATTTATTAAAAAAAATTTACTACTTCTTTTTCTTTCACCCTAATAAGAATTCGTCGGTATTGATTAAGGAGCTCGTCCAATTCTTGACTCTGCTTAATTGTGACTTCAGAGCTCATTCCATAATGAATCGCTGCCTCAATCATATCTCGTCTTTTAGTCTCGATATATAATTTTAATGACTGATGCGAATACATATAAAAACACCTCCTATTATTAGCTTATTGTAACATTTTACATTAATTAGGTATAAAAAACTGTGATTATCATCACAGTTTTTTTAGTTCTTCCATTATTAATTACCTACAAATGAAATAGCACATAGATAGGATCTATGTGCTATTAACTAGTCTTTTTGTTAGTTTATGAAAAATATTACTCTATTTTTTCCATTACTGATGCTTTTAGCTCCCTTAACTTGTTTTGACTTTCCTCCAAAGTATCACTTGTTGTCCCAAAGTAAAACTTTATTTTCGGTTCAGTTCCTGATGGACGAACACAAATCCACGAATTCCCTTCTAGGATAAACTTCAATACATTTGACTTTGGAAGTGAAATTTCTTCAGTCAAACCAGTTTCTAACTTCATTCGCTCTTGCTTTAAGTAATCCTCTACTGCTACTACTTTCATTCCAGCAAATTCTTTCGGTGGATCGTCTCTAAACGATGTAATCATTTCGTTCATCTTTTCAATTCCAGTTTTACCTTTTAACGTAATGGACTGTAGTCCTTCTAAATAAAAACCATACTTTTCAAAAAGCTCTATTAATCCTTGATACATTGTTTTGTTTTGGGATTTGTAAAAAGCAGCTAGTTCTGCAGCCAATAAAACAGCTTGAATAGCATCTTTATCTCTAGCAAAGTCTTTTACTAAATAGCCATAGCTCTCTTCGTAACCAAATAAAAATGTTTTTTCTCCTGTTTCTTCAAATTCTTTTATTTTTTCACCGATAAATTTAAATCCAGTTAAAGTGTCTATTGCTGATAATCCATACGAATTAGCAATCACTCTTCCAAGTTCAGACGTTACAATTGTTTTTATAACAACACCATTTTTCGGTAATGTGCCTGCCGCCTCTTGTTGGGATAATAGGTATTCTACCATTAAAGCACCAGTCTGGTTCCCTGTAAGCACAACATATTCTCCTTGCTCATCTTTTACCGCAATTCCTACTCTATCAGCATCTGGATCTGTCGCAATTAGCACATCAGCATCCAGTTTTTCACCATAGTCAATCGCCATTTCAAAAGCTGCATGCTCCTCAGGATTAGGGGATGCAACAGTCGAAAACTTAGGATCTGGAACAACTTGTTCTTCAACCATTGTAAAATTTGTAAAACCAACTGCTTCAAAACCACGTTCAACCGGTAATGTCGCAGTTCCATGTAATGGCGTAAAAACAATTTTTACATCATGACCAAATCTTTTGACTAACTCTTCGTTCACGACTACAGTTTTCAATTTTTCAACATACGCCTCATCAATCTCTTCCTCAATCATCACTAATTGACCATTTGCTAACAATGAATCTTGATCGGCAATTTCAAGTAGCAACTCATTTTCTACTTCATTTACTTTATCAACTAAAGTTTTAGCCGCATCTGGTGTTAATTGCGCACCATCATCCCCGTACACTTTAAACCCATTGTATTCTGGAGGGTTGTGGCTTGCGGTTATGACAATCCCTGAGAAGGCTTGCAAATAACGAACGGCAAATGATAATTCCGGTGTTGGTCGCAAGTGTTTGAATAAATAGGTTTTAATTCCATGCTTGCCTAACGTTAAGGCAGCTTCTAGCGCAAACTCTTGGGACATAAAGCGATTATCATAAGCGATCGCTACCCCTCTTCGCTTTGCACTTTCACCATGTTCTATTATGTATTGTGCTAGTCCTTCAGCAGCTTTACGGATTGTATACACATTCATCCTATTTGAACCAGGACCAATTTCCCCCCTCATTCCGCCAGTGCCGAATTCTAAGTTTTTATAAAAAGATTCCTCTATTAATTGTTCATTTCCGCTCAATTGTTCTAATTGAGCTCTTAACTCACTATCTAGTCCCTCAAAATTCGCCCAGACTTCATATGTACTTTTCCAATTCATCAACGAAACCCTCACTTTATTTAGAGTTTTTGCTACATCAAATATTTTATCAATAAATCGGTTGGAAGATGACACTATTTCTTCGACATTTTATTTAACGTTTCTAAAAGTTATAAAAAAATCCCCTTTAAGATGGTTAATCTTAAAGGGGTTGCATTTAGTTTTATGCCTTAGTATTACATTTATCCATTCGTGTTATGTCCACCTGAGAAAGACTTTTTCTATTTTTGTCCATTTTGGGTGTCTGACACCCAAAAGTGTTAAATAGCATTCTTCCTTTCTACTTCTACAACTTCATCGACTGGTACTGTTGCATGTTCAATCTCTTGATCCACTCTTAATTTATGTGAGTTAACTTCCTCTGCCGTCCAGTTAAAGCGTTGTTTCATATATTGTAATACTGGCTCTTTCCAGCTGCGAACCCAATCAATGTTAAAGAAAATAGCTCCAGTACGGCGGTTAAAAAAGTCTACTGGTGTGGCTACCATTTCCTCCTCAATTCCGTAGACTAATGCTCCAAATACTTCTTCTGTTAAACCATATCGTTTTGCATCTGCTCCTTTTGTACGGATAATATCATATACTTTATTTACGTTTGTACCATATAATTTCGTAAGTTTTAGGGCCTCTTTTTTCGTTAAGCCTAACTGCATGCCTTCCTTTGTTTTTTCTTCTAAAAACTTAGGAAGATTAACAGAGCCACCAATGTCTCCTCCAGATAATTTAATTATTTCTGTTGTACAAGGTTTATTAATTCCTAAATCTTTGCCGACAATACCAACAATTCTTTCTGCCATTTTACGATACCCAGTGAGCTTTCCACCAGCAATCGAAATAAGACCACTATCTGAGAAGAATATTTCATCTTTTCTTGAAATCTCTGAGGCACTCTTCCCTTCTTCGTGAATGAGAGGACGTAGCCCAGTCCAACATGATTCCACGTCTTTTGCTTTCAGTTTAACTTCTGGGAACATATAATTAACCGCGTCAATAATATATTCACGATCTGCCACAGTCATTCGTGGATGTGTAATATCAGATTTGTAGTACGTATCTGTCGTCCCTACATACGTTTTTCCATCACGAGGAATAGCAAAACACATTCTGCCATCTTTTTCTGTATCAAAATAAACGGCTTGTTTTAATGGGAAGCGAGATTCGTCAAAAACTAAGTGAACACCTTTTGTTAAATGCAAATACTTTCCTTTTTTTGAATTGTCTTTTTCACGTAAAGTATCTACCCATGGACCTGCAGCATTAACAATTTTCTTTGCTCGTATTTCAGTTACTTCGCCACTAAACTGATCGACGACCTTAACGCCAACAATCTTTTTATTCTCATAAATAAAGCCATCAGCTTTTGCATAGTTTACCGCTAAAACCCCACGAGCAACAGCTTCTTTCATGATTTCTAATGTAAGCCTTGCATCGTCAGTTTTGTATTCCACATAAACTCCGCCACCCTTAAGCTTATCTTTACGAAGCAACGGTTCTTTTTCCATTGTTTGTTGTTTATTTAACATAAAACGACGTTCTGATTTTCTAACTCCCGCTAAAAAATCATACACTTTTAACCCAAAAGATGTAGCTAATTTACCAAACGTTCCACCTTCAATCATTGGTAAAAGCATCCATTCCGGTGTTGTAACATGTGGTGCATTTTCATAAACAATCGCACGCTCTTTTCCAACTTCAGCAACTAACTTTACTTCAAACTGTTTCAAATAACGTAAACCACCATGAACTAATTTTGTAGACCGGCTAGATGTTCCTGCACCAAAGTCTTGCATTTCGATTAGTCCTGTCTTAATACCTCGAACTTGGGCGTCTAAGGCGATTCCTGCCCCAGTAATCCCTCCACCAATCACTAGAAGATCTAGTTCTTGATTGCTCATTTCCTTTAGGTAATTCACACGTTGTATACTTGAAAACGGATTCCCCATTTACAAACACTCCTTTTAATTTAGCCTAATAGAATACAAAAAGACCACAACAGCCCTATTACATGTTCGTAATAGAGTGTTGTGGTCTCTCCGATTCTCCGACCGATTTATTAACTTATCTATAGTATACCATTGAACCGTAGTGTTGTGAATAATTATTTTAGTTTAAACGCTGTTGTTGCCTCTACTGCTTTTTTCCAGCCACTATATAGCTTTTCTTGAACTTCAGTTTCCATCTTTGCTTCAAAAGTTTTATCAATCTTCCACTGTTTTGCAATCTCTGCACGGTCTGCCCAAAATCCGATTGCAAGACCTGCTAAGTAGGCTGCA
Organism: Anaerobacillus isosaccharinicus; assembly: GCF_001866075.3. Lineage (GTDB taxonomy): Bacteria > Bacillota > Bacilli > Bacillales > Anaerobacillaceae > Anaerobacillus > Anaerobacillus isosaccharinicus. The sequence continues at coordinate 455,380 of NZ_CP063356.1, forward strand.
CCGAGGGCTGTTGTCTCATTAATAATTGGACGTTGAACTGGTACTCCTAAAATATCACTTTGGAACTGCATTAAGAAATTATTCGCTACTGCCCCGCCGTCGACTCGAAGTGTTTTTAATTGAATCCCAGAATCTGCTTCCATTGCTGTGAGGACGTCTTTTGTTTGGTATGCAAGCGATTCTAATGTTGCTCGAACAAAATGTTCTTTTTCTGTTCCGCGAGTAAGTCCAAAAATCGCGCCTCGAACTTCACTATCCCAATATGGTGTTCCAAGACCAACAAATGCAGGAACCATATACACACCATCTGTCGATTCAACGCTTGTCGCATATTTTTCACTATCAGACGCTGTTTTAAGCATCCTTAAACCATCACGTAACCATTGGATTGCAGACCCAGCTACGAAAATACTTCCTTCAAGCGCATATTCAACTTTACCGTCAATCCCCCAAGCTAATGTTGTGAGCAATCCGTGTTCTGATTTTACTGCTTTTTCACCGGTATTCATTAACATAAAGCAACCTGTACCATAAGTATTTTTTGCCATTCCTTCTTCATAGCAAGCTTGACCGAACAACGCTGCTTGCTGATCGCCGGCAGCACCTGAAATTGGGATTTCATGACCGAAGAAATGGTAGTCAACTGTATTTGCATATACTTCAGAAGATGGGCGTACTTGAGGAAGCATTGACTTTGGAATAGTCAACATTTCAAGAAGCTCGTCATCCCACTTTAGTTCATAGATGTTATACATTAATGTACGTGAAGCATTTGAGTAATCTGTAACATGAGCTTTTCCACCTGAGAGTTTCCAAATTAACCATGTATCAATCGTTCCAAATAATAATTTTCCATTTTCAGCCTTTTCCCTTGCACCATCTACATGATCCAAAATCCACTTTACTTTTGTCCCAGAAAAATAAGCATCGATTAACAGTCCGGTTTTTTCACGAACCATATCACTATATCCTTGATCTTTTAGTTCTGTACATATATCTGCCGTTTGTCGTGATTGCCAAACGATCGCATTATAAATAGGATGACCTGTCTCTTTTTCCCAAACAACTGTTGTTTCCCGTTGATTTGTAATTCCAATTCCTGCAATCTCAGATGGTTTCACTTCTGTCTCTGATAAAAGTTCGGCTATTACCGCCAGTATCGAGCCCCAGATTTCATTAGCATTATGTTCAACCCAGCCTGGATTAGGAAAGATTTGTTTGAATTCTCTTTGAGCGGAACCCACGATCTCCCCACTTTTATTAAATAATATTGCTCTAGAGCTAGTCGTCCCTTGATCTAATGAAAGAATATATTTTTTTTCCATTATTATTTCCTCCAGTACATTTTATTTGTATTTGTACATATCTTAATATTATAATTAGATTAGCGAAATATTTCTTTGACTTTGTGGCTTATGCTGCAAAGTCTTTTTTCTCTGTTTGGACTGTAGGTTGTGCTTTATGGCTTATAATAGAAGCAACCATCACAAGAGCAAACGCACCTAAGAATATCCAAAGTGCTGAATGCACAATTCCTTCAAATGCCGCTGCATAAAATAATGCTCCTAATCCACCACCGATAATTGGCCCAACTACTGGTATCCATGAATATTTCCAGTCAGAATTTCCTTTACCTGCAATCGGTAACAAGAAATGGGCAATACGTGGACCTAAATCACGAGCTGGGTTGATCGCATAACCAGTTGTACCACCCAGAGATAAACCAATTACGACAATTAAGAAACCTACAATTAATGGATTTAGACCTTCTGTAAATTGGTTCGCTCCAATCGCTAAAATTCCCATTACTAATACGAATGTACCTAAAATTTCACTAAAAAGGTTAGCTGGTGTGTGGCGAATTGCAGGCCCTGTTGAAAATACGGCAAGTTTTGCACCTTGATCTTTTGTTTCTTTCCAATGTGGATAGTAATGTAACCAAACTAACGTCGCTCCTATAAATGCTCCAACCATTTGTGCGGCAATATAACTAGGTACTAAAGACCAAGCAAATTCACCGATCAAAGCGAGCCCGACTGTAACTGCTGGATTTAAATGCGCTCCACTTATTCCCCCAACAGCATAAACCGCCGTTGCAACACCAAGTCCCCATGCCATTGTAATGACGATCCAGCCAGAGTTTTCAGATTTTGTTCCTTTTAGAACAACTCCCGCAACAACCCCACCTCCAAAAATAATCAAAATCATCGTACCAATTAGTTCTCCTAAAAATGCTGACATAATTTCATCCCCCTCTTAGATTATGAGAATAATTCACGACAAAAAATGGAGACCAAAAACTAGCTCATCTAGTAATCTACTAAATAAGAACTTGTTTTGGTCTCCATATCTCCGTCACAAAATATTAACTTAAGTCCTATTAAATCATCTTCTGAAAACGCTGTCAATAAGTTTTTGAAAATTTAGCGGCAGAGAACTATCAATAAATTACTAAGTAAGTAAATATTAATACTAGATGGAGGACAGTTTGTTATTTTTAAGTTTTACTACCTCCACAACCCTACCCTTGACGTTGTCACAGCTGTCGCTCCTGCTTGCAACGCTTCTTCAACCTCACGTTTTTCTCTAATCAAGCCACCAGCCACAATCGGGATCCCTGTTTTTTCGTACACTTCTTTAATTATGTGAGGCATTACTCCAGGTAACACCTCGATAAAATCGGGTTTCGTCGTTTCAAGAAGCTTATAACTCGATTCAAGAGCTATAGAATCTAATAAAAATAAGCGCTGCATTGAAATTAATTTATGCTTCTTGGCTGTTAAAACAACATTTTTACGAGTTGAAATTAAACCAGCAGGCTTGATATCTTGACATAGAAACTGGGCTGCATATTCGTCATTTCGTAAGCCTTGAATTAAGTCGGCATGTAGTAATATCTTTTTCCCTTTACTTTTTGCCAATTGCACTAAGCTTTTCAGTTGACCGATATGGCTATTTAATAAAACGATATATGTATATTCACTTTCGACCATTTCTTCAATGTCTTTTAAGTTTCGAACTGCAGGCAAAATTGTTTGTCCGTTGAAATCCACTGTAGCACCACCTTACACTATCTGTATTTCAACCTACTTTATCATATAAAAACAAAAATTGATTATCTTTGCACAAAAATTTTCGAATTTTTCACAAACTGAGAGTTTCTATTTTTAACCGTAACCGTTGCATCCCAGTTCCCCCACTGAAAAAATTGTACATTAGTTTCATAAAGTCCATTTTCGATATGAACAAAATGCTCCTTTATAGGCTCACCTATCTTATTTTCAGGAAACAGTTCTATTTCAACTTTTACATCTTCTCTTGCCAAGTTATCTTTGTCATAAACAAGAACTTGAAGGGAAGTTCGGTCTCCCATTTTCACTGGTGTACTCACCGGAAAAATCTCTACATTCAGGTCGAATAAATCGGCTGTATTCGTAACTGATACATATGCATATAGACTAAAAATTAAAAAAGACGCGATCGCAAGTGCATATAACAACATATTTTTCTTCGATTTCTCGACTGTAATCTTCATTTTTCTTCATCCCCTTGCCGTCAACTACTAGGATAAACTTAAAATTGAATAGATAAACGTCCCTATGCAAGAAAAACTCATATTTAGCATACAACAAAACACTAAACAAATAGACAAAAACTCGCCAATGAAGCGAGTTTTTATAACTATTTCTTATATTTAATTTCATACAAATCTTTACGACGATCTTTTAATTGAGTAACATTACCTGATTTGCGGTGGCGCCTTAAAATCTCGAGGTCGACATCACCGACAACAACTGTTTCAATATTAGCAGGGCACTCACCTTCAATCCCATCTCTTGGGAATGTAAAGTCAGACGGTGTAAATATAGCAGACTGAGCATACTGAATGTCCATATTTTCAGCTTCTGATAAGTTACCTACTGTTCCTGCAATAACTGTATAAACTTGGTTTTCAATGGCTCTAGCCTGTGCACAATATTTAACACGCAAGAAGCCTTGACGCTCATCCGTACAAAACGGCACAAAAATAATATTTGCTCCTTTGTCAGTAGCAATTCTCCCTAACTCTGGAAATTCGATGTCATAACAAATCTGAATTGCAATTTTTCCGCAGTCAGTATCAAAAACCTTGACTTCATCGCCACCCGTTATACCCCAATATCTTCGCTCGTTTGGTGTAACGTGTATTTTATATTGCTTTTCAATAGTGCCATCGCGTCTAAATAAATAGGCAATATTATAAATTTTACCTTCCTCTTCAACAAAGTGGGAGCCACCAATAATATTGACGTTATATTTAACAGCAAGATTTGTGAAATGAGAAATATATTGTTCAGTGAACTCGGTTAACTTCCGGATTGACTGACTCGGTGATTTTTCCTCAATAAATGATAACAATTGTGTCGTAAAAATTTCTGGAAAAACTGCAAAGTCTGACTGATAACTCTCCGCAACGTCAACGTAGAATTCACATTGCTTTGCGAAATCCTCAAATGTATCAATTTTCTTCATTTTATATTGAATGACACAAATACGAACTGGAAATGCCGTCTTAAAATGACGTTTTGACTTAGGCTGGTAGTCAACGTTATTCCACTCCATTAATGTGGCATACTTCATTGAAGCAATGTCATCCTCTAAATAATTTTTGTTAATTCGCTTTAGTGTAAAACCATTCATAACTTGAAAAGTTAAAACTGGATCAAAAATGTTATGGAGGGTTACTTCTTCCACGTACTGTCTAGGTGTAAATTTATCTGAGTGTTTATAATAATTTGGGATTCTTCCGCCAATAATGATACTTTTTAAATTAAAGTTTCTTGCGAGATCTTTTCTGGCCTCATACAGTCTTCGTCCTATTTTCATTCTCCTAAAATCAGGATGAACCATAACTTCCATCCCATATAAATTATAACCTTCAGGATCATGGTTTGTAATATAGCCGTTATCTGTGATTTCATCCCAAGTATGTTGATCATCATATTCATCAAAATTGACGATTAAACTTGAACAAGACCCGATAATTTTTCCTTCATACTCAACGCAAAATTGGCCTTCAGGAAAAATTTCTATATGACTTTCTAGCTGCTCTAGTTTCCAAGGATCCATATTAGGAAAACAAATTCTTTGTAGCGCCAATATCTCTTGAAAATCAGCTCTAGTAATATTTCGTAGTTCAATTTTTTTCTCGTACTTCGTAACGTCTAGTTCTTTCATTAGAGAACACCCTTTCGAAACTTCTCAATTACCTTTAATACTAATTTAAACATAAAAAGTCAGTCTATCCAATTAATCTGCATAGTAAGAAAAAAAGCTATAGCGAAAATCACTATAGCTTTACCATATAAATATTAACTTGCTACAGGCTCTTTAACAGAAATGTGGATATCAATTAGACCTAATCTGGTTTCTAATGGAACAGTGATAAATAATCGATTGGAGCGAAAATGTGACGCTCCTTCGTTAATAACCGGTGGTGTGACATCAATAATCACATCTTCTTTAGAAAGTTCTGTTGCAGTAGTACCTGCAACCCAGTTTCCGAATTCTTGGATTGCACTCCAGCCCATATCATCTAATGCTTCAATTGTCATTCCGCCCATCATTACTCCGACAATATTTTTTGCCGTTTGTTCATCAATAGAGCAGATGATTTGTCCATTTAATTGCCCATTTATCCCCAAAATTACAGAAACTTGGTTAGACGGAACGGCATTTTGTTGAACTCTTGGGTTTAGTGGTTTTACGTCAACACCAAAATGATTGACAAAGATAAATTCTGTTGCTCGACATATTGCATTGACATGCTTGGCATTCATATTTTTTCCCCTTCACTATTCACCACTAACTCCCTAGCAGTAATCACTTATTTTTCACTATTAATAATGTACTATTATTATAATTAAAAAATCATCATTGCGGTTAAAAAGTAGCAACTTTACGAAAATATAGCCTGAATTATTCATAGAAAATCTTTAATCGGTTATTAATGGCTATCTGATAAGCTTTTTTATTAAATTCACTTGCATCAAATAAATGAAAAAAGAACCCATTTCTGTTAAGTTAAAAGTACGACCAAATAACCGACAGAAAGGGTTCTTATAATGGCTACTTTACCTCAATTAACACTTGATTTCAATCGAAAAATTAAACTTTCTAACGACGGAGGAGAACTCTCATCCGATACTGGAGAATTCCTTTTTAGAGAATTCGATGAAAAGATAAATTTTTCTTCTACATTAGCACGCTTTTTAAACCTAAAAGACAATAGACGCTACTATGTTCATTCGAATGAAAATTTACTTCGTCAAAAGATTTATCAAATCATTGCTGGTTATACCGATGATGATAATGCCGACCAATTAACGAGAGATCCTGTGTTTACTCAAATCATTGGTACAAATGCATTGGCTTCTCAGCCGAGTTTGTCTCGCTTTTTTAGACGTTTCGACGATCAATCTATGGAAGAATTGAATCAAGCCAACCAAGAGCTTATTGATAAAGTGCACCAACTCAGGGAGTCGAAGGCAGTCATTTTTGATTTGGATTCTACACATTCCGATACTTATGGAGATCAAGAAGCTGCGGCTTACAATACTCATTATGGAACAGTCGGTTTTCATCCATTAGTTGCCTTTGATGGTGTAACAGGTGATTTCCTCAAAGCAAAGCTACGACCTGGAAACGTGTATACGTCCAATGGTGTAGTGGATTTTATTCAACCACTCATTGAGCATTACAACGAAAAGTTTCCTGAGACAACACCTTTTCTTCGGGGTGATAGTGGTTTCGCTGTCCCTGCTTTATATGATTTGTGCGAAAGAGAGAGCGTTTATTACGTTATTCGTCTGAAATCAAATGCAATTCTGCAACGAATCGCAGATGAACTCCATCCTCCGTCTATCATTTCCGATGTTTCCAAGACGGAAATTTATTATGAAGAAACCATCTATCAAGCAAACTCTTGGTCGAAACCTAGAAAAGTAATTATCAAATCGGTACGCCCAGCGGGCGAATTACTGTTTTCCCATTCCTTCTTTGTGACAAATTTAGTAGATGCCTTTTCTCCTGAAGCAATCGTTCTTACTTATCAAAAAAGAGGAACGATGGAAAACTACATCAAGGAAGCCAAGAATGGGTTCGGTTTTGATAAAATGAATAGCCATTCTTTCCAAGTAAACGAAGTAAAAATGATGTTGAGTCTATTAGCTTATAACTTAACAAACTGGTTGCGTACCCTCTGTTTTCCTGAAGGACAAAAGACCATGCAAATCGAGACCATACGCACCCGAATTATTAAAGTTGCCAGTAAACTAGTGAAGTCAGGACGTTCTCTGTACTTTAAGCTCGCTTCGAGTTTCGTTTACCAAGAATTCTTTTGGAATGTACTTCAACGAGTTCAGAGACTGAAAATAGTGTAAACCTAAATAATTAACTAATTTCTGGAAATTCCATTCTAAACCAAGGGAGTAGTCTGTCTAAAAATGGGTGATTTTCAAGAAATACTTTTAAAATCAAAAATGAAGTAGTTCAAATTGATATTATTCGATTTTAATGTGAGAGACTTTCATGATTTTTGCTTCTGTTATGACTTAACTTTGAAGTATGAATAATTCAGGTATAGATATATTTCTACTCAGCTTTTTTTTCAGCTTCCCGTATTAAATACCATTGGTCTCGCGCCATATCTACCAGCTTTGTTTCAAATGAGCGATTTTTGTGGTTTACCACTTTTGAAAAGTTCTTAACTGCTTCATCACGGTCTCCAATACGACGACTCAATTCAGCAATTAAGTAAATTAATCTCATCTCTGTCAACTGAGTCCCAATATAATCTGACTCAACATAGGAATTCTTGTATTTCTCTAAAGATAGCTTCATAAATCTCATCTCTTGTACAGGCTCTTCAAGCATGCGATACAACCAAGACAATCTTAAACATAGCCCTGCCATGACAACGCTCTTCTCTTGCTTTAATGAACCAGATAAGATGGCTAACTTAAAGACATCAACTGCTTGCTCAAGAGTGCGTTCCTCGGAAAAATCTCTTTCTTTCCAATTTGCTGTGATTTGAGATTTGATTAATTCAATAGCATTAGGGGGAAAGGCGGTAGAGAACGTATCTGCAAATCCGTAACCGCACTTTGGACATACACTAACCTCATAAAAAATCGGGTTTAATTCCTTATCTTTGTAATGCGTAAAAAAATCAGAGTCAATTCTTTCAACTCTAACAAATCTGGAACGTAGCTTTTTCGTCGTAAAATCAGTTGAACAAATAGGACATTTTACCTTTTTATCATATAATGGTTTTAATTCTTCAGACATAGAAAATCACCCTTCAAACTTCATTGTAGTATAAAATCACGTCCGAATACTATAATTTTCATTAATATCGTGACATTAGTAATAGATTATTATGACATAACTCATTTTAACCCGTATCCTATCAAAACGTATAAGAAAATAGAACTATTCTTAATGAACTATCATGAAAATTATTCCTTTAGTGCCACTTGAGAAATGCAGAGAACCCATTTAGGTGCTGAAAAAGTGGACTTTTTCATTTTTGTCTGCAGGTTATTTGAGCTCGAGCAACTGGCGCTCGGAGCTAAACAACTCTTAAATTTTAAAACGTTTTTATATCTTTTAAACCTAAAAAGAAAAACCGCCAATGGCGGTTTTCTATCTACTACCCTTTTCATATGGTTTACCAATCGCATTAGGTGCTTCAGCTTTACCTACGAAACCAGCTAAAGCTAGTATTGTTAATACATAAGGCGCAATTAATAAGTATACTTGTGGAACGTTTTGAAGAAATGGAATAGCCTGCCCAGTTATACTTAATGATTGGGCTAAACCGAAGAATAATGCTGCTCCAAGCGCTCCAAGTGGATGCCATTTACCAAAAATCAATGCAGCTAAAGCCATAAATCCTTGACCGGCAATCGTATTGCCAGCAAAGTTACCAGCAGTTGTTAAGGCAAATACTGCTCCACCCATTCCTGCAAAAGCGCCACTTAGCATAACACCGATATAACGCATTTTATTAACTTTAATTCCCATCGTATCTGCAGCCATCGGATGTTCCCCTACTGAGCGTAGACGTAAACCGAATGGTGTATAAAACACAACATACCAAACGATTACTGCTACTAAAATCGCAATAAAAGAAGTGTAATAAACTCTCTGAAAGAATAGTGGTCCTAAAAAAGGAATGTCTTGTAACAAAGGTATATTCTCTCTAGAAATACGATACGTAATATAATCTGTTTGCCCTTTTCCAAATATACTTCTAACTAAGAAGACTGTTAGACCTAATGCTAAGAAGTTTAATGCTACACCACTTACGATTTGATCAGCCTTCAACGAAATAGAAGCAACTGCGTGAAAGAGCGAGAATAACGCTCCAACCAATACTGCAGCAATTAATGCAAGCCATGGAGACCATACCCCAAGGCCTAAGCCTTCGAAGTACAAGGCAGAAACAATTCCCGTAAAGGCTCCAATGATCATTAAACCTTCTAACCCAATATTAACAACACCGGAGCGTTCACTAAACAAGCCACCTAATGCAGTAAAAATCAACGGAGCGGCTAAAAAAACTGTGGCCGGGATCACTAACGATAAAATATCCATTAAACTCATTTATTTTCCCTCCTTTTGGAGCCGGTTAATAACGAGTCGAATTAAATAGCTTGAAGCTACGAAGAAAATGATTAATGCAATAACAATATTGACTAGTTCTGGAGGAACCCCAGCTTGTGATTGCATATTCGGTGCACCTACAGTTAAGCCACCAAACAAAGCAGCTGCTAAAAATACTCCAATAGAAGTATTGGCGCCCAGTAACGCAACGGCAATTCCATTAAAACCTGTACCAGTAAAGCCAGCTAAAATAGACATATACCCGTATGTTCCTAATCCTTCCATTGCCCCTGCTATACCAGCAAAAGCACCAGAAATGACCATAGCTAAAACAATATTTCTATTCACATTCATCCCAGCATAATGGGAAGCATGCTTATTATACCCAACTGCACGCAACTCAAAGCCCAACGTCGTTTTCCACAGTAAAAACCAAAGAACAAAACACGCAAATATCGCTAGAAAAAAACCATAGTGCAAACGAGAAAAATCAGTAATTGATTGTAAAAATGGCGAAGCAAGCGACGCTGTTGCTGAAATTCTCTCTGTTCTCTCACCAGGAGCTAATAAGTAGGTTCGAATTAGGTAGTTACTGACGTACAAGGCAACATAGTTCATCATGATTGTTACAATTACCTCATGAACTTGAAATCGTGCTTTTAATAATCCAGGTATGAAACCCCATAAAGCACCAGCAAGTGCTCCAGCAGCTATAGCTAAAGGTAAGTGAATAAATAGCGGTGCATCAACTAAAATCCCAACAGCGACCGATGCTAACCAACCTACAATTAATTGACCTTCAACACCAATATTAAACAATCCAGTTCGAAAGGCAAAAGCAACTGCTAGTCCTGCAAAAATTAGTGGTGTCATCATTCTGAGCATTTCGCCAAAGTAATAAATGTCTCCAAATACTCCAGAAAGTAAAGCCATGTATCCAACTATTGGATTTTGCCCGATAAAAAGCATAATGATAGCACCAACAAAAATCCCTAAAAAAACTGAGATTAACGGAACCAAGATGTTCGTTATTTTACCCCTATTCAACCATTTATGGATCATTGTTGTTCACCTACTATTTCACTTTTCCCACCAGCCATGAGAAGTCCTAACTCTTTCTCATTCGTTTCCTCTGGATCTACAATTGCTACTATTTTCCCTTCGTAGATAACTGCAATACGATCACTTATATTTAAGACCTCATCTAATTCTAAGGAAACGAGTAAAACTGCTCTACCTTTATCTCGCTCTTCAATTAGTTTGCGATGGATAAATTCAATAGCACCAACATCTAATCCACGTGTCGGCTGAGCTGCTATTAGTAACTCTGGTGATCGATCGATTTCCCTTGCAATAATCGCTTTTTGTTGATTTCCACCAGATAATGCTCTTGCTAATGTTTGTTCGCTAGGTGTACGAACATCGTATTCCTCAATAAGCTTTTTAGATTTCTCAAAAATAGCAGGGAAATTTAACACTTTCCTTTTAGAGTATGGTTCTTGATAGTACGTTTGTAAGACAATATTCTCAGCAACAGAGAAATCGAGGACAAGACCGTGTTTATGCCGATCTTGAGGAATGTGAGCAATTCCTGCTTCCGTTACTTTTCTTGTTTTCAGTTTCGTTAAATCTTTTCCATTTAACGTGATCGTCCCACTCTCGATTTTACGTAAACCCGTAATTGCCTCAATCAGTTCAGATTGGCCATTGCCATCTACCCCAGCAATCCCTAAAATTTCTCCAGCTTTAACCTCCAAGTTTAACCCATTAACGACCGGGATTTTACGAATATCACGGACAACTAAATCTTTTACAGATAAGGCATCATGTTTAGGTTGAGCTTTTTCCCGTTCAACTGTAAAGTTAACTTCTCGACCAACCATCATCGCTGCTAAGGCATCAGGGTTCGATTCTCTAACTTCTACTGTCCCTATTCCTTTACCACGGCGAATAACTGTACAACGGTCACATACAGACATAATTTCCTTTAATTTATGTGTAATCAAAATAATTGATTTTCCTTCTTTAACTAATGCTTTCATAATTTGAATTAGTTCATTAATCTCTTGTGGAGTTAATGCTGCTGTAGGTTCATCGAAAATCAGAATTTCTGCGCCACGGTATAAAGTTTTTATAATTTCAACTCGTTGTTGCATTCCAACAGAGATATCTTCTATTTTTGCTTTTGGATCTACCTTTAAACCATACTTCTCAGAAAGTGCTTGGACATCTTTCTCTGCCTTTTTAATATTAATTCTTCCAGCTATTGTCGGTTCGTTTCCTAAAATAATATTTTCAGCAACAGTAAAATTTTCAACAAGCATAAAATGCTGATGGACCATTCCAATTCCTAAACGATTAGCTACATTTGGATTCGTAATATCCACCTTTTCTCCTCGAACTTTGATTTCACCTTTATCAGGTTGATAAAGCCCGAATAGAATATTCATTAATGTAGACTTGCCAGCACCATTTTCTCCCAGTAGTGCATGGATCTCACCTTGACGAAGCTGGAGTGTAATATTATCATTTGCTACAATTCCCGGAAACTCTTTCCGGATATTATTCATTTCAATCACGTTAATCAAAGGTAACACTCCTAACGTAAATTGCTATTTAATAGTTAACAAAGGCTAGTAAGATAATAACTAGCCTTTGTCTTGTACATATTTTATTTTATAGGTCTTGAAGATAAGCTTGATATTCATCCTCAGTCATTGGAACGTTAATTTCACCGTTTAGAATTCTTGTTTTGTAATCTTCAACAGCTTCTAACGCTTCAGCTGATACGTTTTCTGTCGTTGGTGCAATTCCTACACCTTCTTGTTGTAAACCAAACTCAACAATTTGCCCACCTGGGAAATCACCGTTCATTGTTCTTTCAGAAACAAGGTAAACAGCTTGGTCTACACGCTTAATCATTGAAGTTAATGTTACGTTTTCAGGAAGCCCTTCAGCGTGTTGGTCTTTATCTACACCAATTGCCCAAACATCTTCACCTGCACGTTTACGTTCTTTTGCTTCTGTAAATAATCCATTACCAGTACCACCTGCTGCATGATAAATAATGTCAGCACCTTGAGTGTAAATCGTACCTGCAATTTGTTGTCCTAATGCAGCATTATTAAACGATTCAGCATATTGAACAAAGATTTCAGCATCTGGGTTAACTGCTTTTACCCCTGCTTTAAATCCACTTTCAAACTTCTTAATTAAGAACCCGTCAACTCCACCAAGGAAACCAACTTTGTTTGTTTTCGTAGTTAAGCCTGCAATGACACCCACTAAGAATGACCCTTCGTGCTCACTAAACGTAATATTAGCAACGTTGTCTAATAGGTTGCCGTCATCACCTTCTACAACCATGTCAACAATGGCTAGACGAGCATCTGCTTGTTGCTCTGCAACTGTTTTCACATCATTGCCCATTAAGAAACCGATAGCGAAAACTAAGTCGTTTCCTTCGCGTACTAGTCTGTTAATATTTGGTTGGTAGTCAGCATCTGTACTTGATTGTAAGTAGTCAACCGTTGCACCAAAGTCTGCTTTAAATTGTTGTAAACCTTCCCATGCTGATTCGTTAAACGATTTGTCGTCTACTCCACCAACATCTGTAACCATTTTCACTGAAAAATCTGTTGTCTCCTCAGTTGGAGCGTCGCCACCACCTGGTGTTGGTGTAGGATCTGCTGGAGCTGGATCTGCCCCTTGTCCACAAGCTGACAGTAATGTCCCAACCGCTAAGGTAAGTGACATTAAAATTGGAAATTTTTTCATTCTTTTTATCCCCCTTGTTATATGTGATTTTAGCTTCATGCTTACAATTTCCATTTATGCATATTCTTAAACACAAAATGAGAAGTTTAGTCAGGTATGACGTCAGACCTCTATAAATATGTATTCTGACCACCTTCAAATAGAATGTAAGCACTTAACTTAGTCAGCATAAATATATCACTTCTTACAAGGATTTAAAAGACATTTTTCCTATATTTCCATAAATTTTTGTGATGTTACTATCGCTAAATTTTCATTTAGGTTTCTGTTTTTAAAATCCTAACATAATAAATAATGGAATTTATAATGTAGAATGTAGAATGTAGAATTATTGTGGGTAATTCTTCGAGTTCTATGCAAAAATCCAGGCTTGAATGTCAGCCTGGATTTTTTTATTCAAATCGTTGCTCTCAAAAATTCTGCATCCTACATTTCAAATTCTACATTTTAAGAAAGTATCATACTCTCTGTTTTTGGATCGAAATCGAGTGTTTTGCCTTCGAAATGCCATTGATCATTTTCAGTAATAAAAAACTTCACTCCATTTTTTTCAATTATATGAGACTCTTTTTCTAAAAGGTCTTTTTCTACACCTATAAAAAATCCTTCTGCTCCGCGAACAAATAAACGAACTGCTTCATTATTCCCTAATACAAATTCATTTTTGTAGAACTCTGCTGCTGATTGACTAATTTCGAATACCATTAGAAGTTCCCCCTCAGATTATTGTGAATTAATTCACAATGTATTGTAAAAAATTTTAACTCCCGTAAAAGTTCTCTATCTATTTGTTTTGAAAAGCGACTTTTTCACTTTTCTTATATCTTTACTTTACTATTGTTCTGTCAACCTTTCAATAGACTTCACAAAGGTTACATACAATTGCTAAGATTTGCTAATTTACCCTTTGATAATTCAGCCTTTATAAACATATATATTACAAATCAGTTTATAGGGGGACAAGAAATGAGTGGACGTTTTAAAATCCCGCAACATTGGAAAGTAAATACGCATAAATTTTTAAGGGATTTTCAATTCCGTTGGTATAGCTTTTGGAAAAATTGGCACTATGTAAAATATTATTTTTACAATTCTTCAAGACATTTAGTAAAAACACGAAAGTTTAGACGAAAACTAAGAGGACTAAGAAAGTAATACTTCATATGTTATACTTAATTTAAAATTTCCAATAAATGAGGCGGTTACTATGGAATTTTACAACCAATTAAGTCAGTATTACGACATTATCTTCCCACTAAATAAGCAGTCTGTTGATTTTATTAAAGAACACCTAGTTGACGGACCAGTCCTTGATTTAGCTGCGGGAACAGGAAATCATGCATTAGCTTTAGCAAGAGACGGATTTCAAGTTACTGCAACTGATTTAGATGAAAATATGGTTGTTAAAATAAAAGAAAAAGCAGCACTAGACGAAGTTACGATCATTGCCCTCCCACTCGCAATGGAGGAGCTTGACCAATTAAAGGACAAGTCTTTTTCGACAATTATTTGTTTAGGCAACTCCCTCGTTCACTTAAATAGTTTAGAGTCAGTTAAAAGCGTGACAACTACTATTTACGATTTGTTAGATCAAAATGGAAAATTAATGATACAAATTGTAAACTATGATCGTGTATTAAATGAAGGTATAACTGAGCTACCATTAATCAACCGAGAAAAAGAACAAATTAGCTTTCGTCGTATATATAAACATGAGGAAAATAAGATTCTCTTTAAAGGAGAACTTACAATAGGCGGGGAAACACTAGAAAACGAAATTTCTTTACTGCCAATTACGAGTCAACAACTAGTTGATGTTTTAACTAGCGTTGGCTTTAGTAAAATTAATTTGTTTGGCTCATTTAAAGGTGAACCCTTTGAAATAAACTCACCAGCACTAATCATCGAAGCTACTAAGCACTAGGTTATAATTGTTCATTTTAATCATTTTAGTAAGAGAAGTTGCTCTTTTTTTCGTGCAACCTCTCTTACTTTTTATAAAACAATAAAAAAGGAAAACTAATTGCTACTTCTCTATAATATTTATAATAACAGTATAGGTTTTAGGATCGACTTGTACAACTTGATGAACAATCACTTGGTACTTTTTATTTTGCTTTTTTTCATCGCCAATAATTTCAAGTATTTCCTTGCCTAGCTCGTCTCCATCATCTAAGTTAATATCATAAAAGGTTTGCTCAATAATATTCATAAGCCCCTCCTTAGTAACAAATCTTCTTAATTAATACATACGTAGGGCTTGTTTCAAATTTGAAGAAAAGTTTTCGACAAAAAAAGGTGACTTACCGTAAGGGTCTTGCTCTCCTTTTAGTTAGGACAAGCTACAGACTTTCCATTCTTTTGGTTGTAGATAAAACAACCTATACAGCTACTTATTTTCCCTAGTTTACTAATGACTATAGTAAATGGTAAAATTTTCATATAATTAGGTTGTATAATTAAAGAGAGGTAAGGGGATTTCATTGGAACAAAACGTTGAAATTTTATTTAAAGATGAAGTAGTAAAACAAGGAGCCGAATTATTTAATCTAAATTCCTCTAGTTTAAAAAAATTAGGTAGCTTTGAAAATTACGTATTTTCAGGAGAAAGAGATGGGAAGGATTGTATTCTTAGATTTACTCATAGTAGTCACCGAACGAAACAACAGGTAGAAGCAGAATTAGCTTGGCTTCAATTTCTCCAAAAAAATCAAGCACCAGTCTGTGGCCCATTCAAATCTGCGAATGGACAATTAGTAGAAGTGATTTCTGCTGAAGAAACTTTCTTTTTTGTTAGCCTTTTTGAGAAGGCTGAAGGAAATGCTGTTAACGTTAATGCACCAGAATTTAATCAAAAATTATTCTTTGCTTGGGGAAAGGCCACAGGAATATTACATCGACTGAGTGATGAATATGTTGAAAAAGAAAAGATCATTAAAAGACCCGACTTAGTTGATGAGTTTCGATTTCAATTTGCCCCATCGATTCCTAAAGATGATGCCGTACAAGAAAACGTCGAAAAAGTGTTAACGAGGATTAAGCAATTACCAAAAGATAAAGAGCGATATCGCCTCATTCATTCTGACATTCATTCTGGTAATTTCTTTTTTGATGGCGAAAAAATCACCATATTTGATTTCGATGATTGTTCTTACCACCATATTATTGGGGATATAGCCATTCCTATTTACTATTCGGTCTGGTTTAATAACAGTATTTCAGATAAGGCCAAATTTATTAATGAAATATTCTTACCAGCCTTTATGAAAGGTTTTTTAACTGAAAACCCAATAAATTTGCAATTACTTAACGATATACCACTATTTCTTAAATTAAGGGATTGTGAGCTTTATGGTGTTCTTCACAAAAAATGGGATCTAACATCTTTAAACGAAAAACAAGTAGCGTTGCTCTCTGAAATTAGAGAACGTATCGTTTCAGAAACGCCTATTGTTGAAGTAAATTTTGATAACCTTAATTAAAATTTTTGGAAGCTGGCTATCTTGCCAGTTTTTCATTGTTTAAAGGGAAAAAAATAATACAAGAAAACATTTCCCCCAAAAAAGTAAAATCGTGTCTCGCAAAAACAAAATTGCTCAACACGATCTTACTTGGGAATTGTTTAAAACAACTTATTCACTTCTAGATTTTTATTTTCTAAAACCTCTACATTTTTACCTGTGGTTCTTGCAGTTGATTTCGTTTTCTCAACTAGCGTAATGATATTGTGATACGTTTGTTGTGCACCTTTAATTAAGAGAGGAACCCCGATAAAATGGATACGGAGACGCCTTGAGAACAAGCCGCCAAAAGTCATCGCTATAGGAACTGTTGGTGAAGCATTTGAAAGTATCACCTTGTCAGTTGTTTGGTGGTCTTCGTTAACAAGAAGAAGAAGCTCCTTTAAAGCTGGAACTAATGCTTTAGAACTTCCACGACCTACTGTATATACTTTATGGCCTTCTTCGTCATTCCCATGATAAATCATTCTTCCCATATCTTTTGTTGTAAGCTTATTAAAAATATCAATATTTAATATTTCTTCTTTAGTTGGGATTCGATCTTTAGGTAATCTATTTAAATGATATGCTGCTGCTAATGCAGATGAATGTGTGCCACCGTAACAATTATAAATGTAAATCATTGTCAACATCCTATCAATTTTTTTTAATGCTTAAAAATAGCATTATTAGAAATCAGTAGTATGTATTATTAACTTACCAACGCTTTTTTATGCTTGCTTCCAAGCCTCTTTTCCAACGTACCGTCCATGGTTCATGTTGTTCACCTAATGGTTGTACTAGGACTGTTTTCATATGCAGAAGTTTTCCGCACGTAACATCCGTAAATAACTGATCTCCTAAAAAGATGCTGTTGCTACTTTTTACACCGATTTCCTCCATAATTTTTCTGATTTTACTTGGAAGAGGTTTGTTACATCTTCCGTACCCTATAATATTGTAAGGTTTTGTAAATCGATCTACACGACCTTGACTATTGTTTGAAACCACAACTAACTTAATATCATTTGCTTCGAGGTTCTCATGCCACTTAGTAAATTCATCATCACCTAATTCATTATGTGCAGCTAGCGTACTATCTAAATCTGAAAAAATAGCATGAATATTATTTTCTTTCAACAATTGAAGCGATAAATCAGTAAAGTGATCAAATTCATAATCTGGTTTAAAAAATTTCATCTATATCACTACTTTCTTCTTTAATAATGGGAAATGCTGATATTTCTTAGTCATTCCCGAAGTTAAAATAAATAGTTTTATTTTTTCTAAAAGGAAACCATAACGGATTAATCCCCTACTTATTTTTTCCTCCTCAGGCTATAATTACACCTATTCATTTTATAAGTGTTTTGTCCTTTTTAAAAGTGAAAATTAAAAATTGTCCATTAAACTTTAATGAAATAAAAACAAGATTGATCACTAGAGAAGAAGAAATCTTCTCTTTAGGAAATCAATCTTGTTTTACTCCTAAGTCGTCATTATAAACTTTTTGAATAAATAGGGTCGACTGTTCACTTAAATCCACTTCTTCACTTATACCTTGTACTTTAACAATAGGTCTGTGTAAATGACTATCTATTCTAGTCACGATTCCAAATAATCCATTATTTAAACGAATATGAGTACCTGGAGGATAACTTATAATTCCATTTGTAAAGCTAAGTACAACAGCATGACTATATTTTTTTTCTACTAAAGCCATTATTCTCTCAATAGCTTCATGAGGTTGGATGCCGTCCTTTGAGATCATATTTTCATAATCATTCGCAACACTACAAATTTGGGCAAATTCTAATATATCATTTCCCTTAATGCCCCTTGGATAACCTGATCCATCAATTGCCTCATGGTGCTGATAAGCGATGTGCGAAGCTAACAGTGAAATTTCGCGGTTCGATTTTAATGCTTGAAAACCTTTCTCTGGATGTTGTAGTGGGTCGGCTGTTAGTGCTTTCCCTATGTCATGTAAAAGGCAGCCTAGCCCAAGTCCATTTAGCTGTAATTGATTTAAGTTTAACCTTCTTCCTATTTGTAGAGAGATAAGCGCAACATTAACAGCATGGGCGTATCGTGATAATTTTTCATCAATAGAAGAGGTAGGTATCAGAATTATTGCTTTCCGTTGCAAAACTTCATTAATAAGCGTCTTTACTGTGTTCTGAAGTTCATTAATGGCGATTTCTTTTCCTACCCTAACTTGCTGAAATGCTATTTCAACACTTGAAATAGCATCAATCCATGTAGGCATATCAATCATTTCATCTAATGTTATTCCTACGGATTTTGCGTCTTCGATAATTAAACTTTTTATGCCAATTTCCATCAATTTCTCCATGTATTTAGGGTGAATTGTGGAACCGCTGGCTAATAAAATTCGCTTACGATAGTCTATGATCGGCTCCGCAAGCTGCATCGTTCTTCGATCGTACTCTTGAATGCTAATCATTCGCATTTTTTATTCCCCTTACTAACAATTCTCTCACCTATCTCGATAAAACTTTGCCAATGGACTCGTTAATTCGTTCTGCATTAAATGGCTTTACGATAAAGTCTGCTGCTCCTGATTGGATCGCTTCAATTACCATTCCTTGCTGTCCCATCGCCGAACACATAACAATCCTAGCCTTTGGATCCAATTTTTTAATTTCTTTTAATGCTTCAATCCCGTCCATTTCTGGCATCGTAATATCCATCGTTACAAGCTCAGGCTGTGTAGACTTATATGTTTCAACAGCCTCAATTCCATTCCCAGCTTCTCCAACAACTTCGTGGCCAGCCTGTGAAATAATATTCTTTAACGTCATTCTCATAAAAGCAGCATCATCTACAATCAAAATTTTCGCCAAACTAAATACCTCCAAAACATCGCTATATGTAATTCGTCTATTTTATTTGAAAAGTCAGTAAAACTTGAATAATCTGTAAACTATAGGAGTATTGGACTATGACAATCTAGTTATATTCTACTTTTAATTAAATATTGTTTCAATGGTTTTTAAAAATTACTGGGTAAGGATTTTCTAAGCCTTTATTCTGGCATATATTTAAAAAGCATAAAACAAAGGTAAACTCTGTTTTATGCTTCGCTAGACATCTAATTATTTTTGTGACGGGAAGAAGCTATTCGTAGCATGAGTATGCTTTAGAAACGGATCTTCTTCATTTAACACGGCTTCCTTTACTTTGATGATTTCAGAGCGTAGTTCATCAAGATCAACATTTAGTTTTGATAATTCTTCTGTCGCTAGCTTAATAGCATTATTTGCCGCGTCTGAAGCCATTCTTAACGTATCCATACTTCCTTGCGGGTTGTGGAATCCGTCTGAGTTTTCAGCAGCTATAATATCGGTATACCACTGACTTTCGCGAACAAAAGCTTGCGCAAGATTAATTTGATTTTGTGGAACCCCAGCTGTAATCATTCGATTTACAAAATAGTGGGCTTCAACAGTAAGATCTTGTGCTTCATGAACTGCATCTAAATGACGCTCTTGAATTTCGCCTACCCTTTCAATAATGTATCGTTCAGTTTTGTCTGAATGGCATGTTCGGCATGATTGCTCAATTGTTTCCATAGGCGAAACCCAGTAATGTGACGAGATTTTTCTACGATCATCTCTTCGTTCAAAAGGCATATGACAATCTGAACAAGAAACGCCAGCTCTCCCATGGGAACCATAACTCCATAGCTCATATTCAGGATGTTGTGCCTTTATAATTGGTGCTCCTGAAACAGCATGAAGGTAATCGTATTCAAACCCTTCTTCCAAGGCTGTCGTTTGAAAGTATTCAAACATCTCTTCAGGCTTCGTACCATAATCCCAAGGAAATCTTACTTTTTTCAGGTCCGGCTCAAAATAATATTCAACATGACATTGTGCACAGACGTACGTCCGCATCTCATTTCTCGTTGCTTCAGTTACATCAACACCTTGGCGAGCTAATGCATTTGTCAGTGACGGTCGCGTAATTCTTAATTCCATCGTGACAGGGTTATGGCAATCAGAACAGCCAATTGATACATGTCCATATTCACCCAATTCTTCTAAACCACCAACAGCTGCCATTTCTTCTAACAAAGGTAATAATTCACCTCTAAAGTTGGCAGCCCAATAATCATCTCCCAATTCTTTTAATAAAGGGGTGACAATTGTACTTTTACAAGTCATACAAGAACCAATTGATCGATCAGATATTCTAGCAATATTTAATACATCTTCAACTGCATATGTGTGTCCCCTTGTCGTATTATACTCTTGCTCAAATGGAAAGCCAGCAAATAAGATTGGTAAGTATGGTTCGTATTCTGGAATGAATTTTGAAACTGGCGGTAATCCATTCCCCATATTTCTTAGATAGCTTTCGTAATGGATCGGAAAAGCATCTTTAAATGCTGAGTTTAAATACTCGTCAGGAGAAAGGTCTGTCAAAGGTGCAGGGTCATTAACTGTTAATTCTTCACGACCTAAACAAGCTGCAAGTAAGACTAACATAAAACCTATAATTAAAATTTTAGAAGCATTTTTAAATTTTTTCATCATAATCACCCTTTCTTTTATCCTTTCTACCTTATCTTGCGGCATCAATGTTTAATTTCAAATGCCAGTCAGGAGATTTGAATATCCCTAATCCATGGGGAACCTGACGATGGCAGCCGATGCATGTCCCTTTTGAATCATGAGCAACATTTTCAAGTGTGTATTGGTGGCAGGAAATACAATTTTTATTAACGACCTCCACTGAAGATTCTGTTGCATGAAGAACATCAGGAATGCGACTTGCTCCAAGCGTATTCATATAAATATGACCTAGCCCTGCCCTAGCTTTAAACATCAATTTGTTGGCCATATTATCCGTTGGAGCGTGACAATCATTACAGTCTAACTTCCCATGTGGCGACCTATTAAACGCTTCATAGACGGTGTCCATAACATGACAACTTGAACAAAACTCCCCAGTATCAGTTGCTTTAATTGCTGTTACTGTACCAGCATACAAAGCTATCCCGATAAAAGCTGATAACAAAATAATTATTAACACTTTGTTATTTGACTCTTTAAACCACTTAATCATCTAG
Source organism: Anaerobacillus isosaccharinicus (assembly GCF_001866075.3). Taxonomy (GTDB): domain Bacteria; phylum Bacillota; class Bacilli; order Bacillales; family Anaerobacillaceae; genus Anaerobacillus; species Anaerobacillus isosaccharinicus. The sequence goes on from NZ_CP063356.1 coordinate 477,403, forward strand.
ACTCCTCTCCTTTCAAAAAATTCCACTATACTCCTTTATTACCCCATTCACATATTTTAACACATTTTTTCACAAATTTTCCATAAATACACCTATAATTACGACATAAATACATATTGACACAGCTACTGATGGCTATATCTAGTCAAGTTAACCCCTTTTTTTACCAATTGTTTTTTTAGTAACTTGGTAGTTTAACTGAACCTTTTAAGAAATGTTTAACAATTGTTTTTTTAAAATAATGATTTATTTATTAAAGTCATAAGAAATTATTCTTAGAAGGGTAATCGATTTCTATACTTTTAACTATCGTTTATAATAGAGTAGTAACCTAATATTTTTGTAAAGGGGTATCGTAATGCTAAATTGTCGTGATGAAATCTTTTTTTTAACGAATCAACTCGTGAATATTGAAAGCATTGTTAATACAGAGGGAGAAAAAGAAATTAGCCAAGCTATTTACACCTTAATCTCTTCCTATTCATATTTCCGTGATAACCCTAACCGTTTGATTAAACAAAGAACGCTCAATGATGACCGCGAACGCTATAACGTCGTTGCCTATGTAATAGGAACAAAAAAGAAAAGCAATAAGACAGTTATTTTGATGGGACATTTAGATACAGTTGGTATAGATGATTTTAACCACCTTAAGGAGAAGGCTTGCTATCCAGAAGAACTACTTGAAGCCTTAAAAGATGAGCAACTACCAAGACTGGTAGAAAGCCACTTAAACTCTGATGAATTTATGTTCGGCCGTGGCGTTCTAGACATGAAAAGCGGTGTTGCTAGTCACCTTTATTTACTAAAGTACTACTCAGAACACCCTGAGGAATTAGAAGGTAATTTAGTCGTTGTGATCGAGTGTGACGAAGAAGATAGTTCACACGGTATATTGTCTGCGCTACCACTACTAAAACAACTAAAAGAAGAGCACCAATTCGAGTATGTAGGAGCCATTAATTCTGATTTTGTATCACCTCGATATGAAGGAGATCCTAATCGATATATTTATAAAGGAACTGTAGGAAAACTACTACCTTCTTTTTTCATTACAGGTGCGGAAACGCATGTAGGGTCTTGCTTTGAGGGTTTAGATCCAAACTTCATTGCGGCAGAGCTAACAAAACAAATTAATTACAATCCCGAATTATGTAATGAAGCATTTGGGGAGACAACCGTTCCACCAGTATCATTAAAATTAATGGATTTGAAACCCTCTTATACTGTGCAAACAGCACTAGCTTCTTATGTTTATTTCAATTTTTTCATCCACTCATGGTCTCCGAAGGAAGTGCTGGACAAGTTGAAGCTGCAAGCAGAAATTGCTTTTGATCATGCTCTTACTGCATTTAAAGATAGATATCAATTGTTTAGTGAAATGAGTCATCAACCAAATATTGATGTCCCTTGGCAAACACGTGTCATGACATACGAGGAAATGGATCAATTATTAATGACAGAACATGGTGATGCCTACGCTGCACATATGGCTGAGTTCAAACAAAAACTCCTATTAGATAGTGAGTTAGATACCCGGATGTTTTCTGCAAAAGTTGTAGAGGAAGCATGGAAATGGATGGGCGATAGAAGTCCGGCTATCATTGTTTTCTATTCGTCACTATACTCACCACGAATTGAAGTGACTGGAAAAGACGAGTTAGAGAAAAACTTAATTGCTTCTCTAGACTTAGCCGTGAGTAAAATGCAACCGAACTATTCACATCCAATAGTAACAAGAAACTTCTTTCCCTATATCTCTGATATGAGTTTTGTTGCTTTAAGTGATGACGAGGATGGGATTAATGCTGTATCTAGTAATACACCTTGTTGGGGATCTAAACTTTTTGTAAATTATCAAGATATTCGCGATATTAATGTACCTGTTATCAATATTGGACCATACGGATTTGATGCACATAAACAATATGAGCGAGTTGAGCTTTCCTATTCATTTGAAATCGTACCAAACTTAACGAATGAAGTTATCCAAAATTTACTGAAATCATAATAGCTAACTTATTTTGGATAATTGCCTCTAGAGTGGATAAATTAACTTTGTCTGGAGGTGAGGTTGTGGCGAACAAAAAGAATGCTAAACAAAGTCAAAATAACGATGCTGCTGCCCTTGGAAATGATGACGTAAGTTCAGAAGTTGAGGTAAGAAGCGGCGAACTAACGCAGGATAACAACAATAACCTGCATAATGATCCGGATTTCTATATTGGGCAAAAGCCTGACGAAATAAAGTAACAATGAAACATGTAATAAGTAAAAGAAATCGAATAGAAATTAAATAGAGAGGCTGAATTTTCAGCCTCTCTTACTTTCGTGTTTCACAGGTAGCTGTATTTCCACCTTTGTTCCTACACCTTCTTCACTGTTAAAGTGTATAGTCCCACCGTGCTGTTCAACGATTTTGTGACTTACTGTTAAACCTAGACCTGTTCCCTTTTCTTTGGAGGAGTAGAAAGGTTCACCGAGTCTTGTCAAAAAGTCTTCAGATATGCCTGAGCCTTCATCTTCAACCTTAACTAATACTGTTTCCGCACTTTCTTTGTCTATTTTCACCCACACGTTTCCTTTTTCACTAGAAGCTTCAATGGCATTTTTGATAATGTTAATGAATAGTTGCTTTAATAAATTTTCTTCACATTCAATCATCAATTCTTCTTTTGGATCGTAGTGAATAAGAACGTTAGTCATATTTGCTTGTGGTTCTAATAACGACACAATATCTGAAACGATTAACTTCAGGTCATTTTGAGCGAAATATAATTTTTGGGGCTTTGCTAACAATAACAATTCTCCTACAATGTGATCAATTCGGTTTACCTCTTTACTCATAATCTCATAATATAATTTGTTACTTTGATCTTTCTCCTCAAGTAAATGTAAAAAGCCTTTAATAGAAGTTAGCGGGTTTCGGATTTCGTGTCCGACACTAGCAGCTAACTCGCCTACAATTGATAGTTTTTCACTTCTTCTTACTTGTTCTTCTGCCATTTTTTTATCTGTAATATCACGACCAATGACTACTAACCCTTTTCTTGATCCATCGTCATTAAATAACGGTACCTTTATCGTATCAAAATGCTTCTCTCCACCGTCTGGTATCGGAATAATTTCTTCACAACGCGTAACCTTACCGTTTTTCCAAGTCTCTTCATCTGAACTTTCACAGTAAATCAGTGCTTCACGATAAAAATCTGTGTACTCTGCAAGCTCTGAATCTTTTTTCCCTTTATAATCAACATTCTCTAACTGAAATAATTTTAACCCAAAATTATTCGCTTCAATCCAGCGGCCTTCACCGTCTTTAAAATTAACAAAATCGATCATCGAATTAATTAATGTAGATAACTTTTCTTTATGTTCTTTTGAAGAGTTTAATTCTTCAATTTTACGAAGTACGAAATAAATAATTGTACCAGTAAACAGAATATAGAAAATTCCTTTCAATTTTTGAAACAATAACAATGATTCTGGCGGAACATATAAACTAACAATGTAGTCAGTAAACAAAACCCAAACAAGTCCAAAAATTATATATATAAGTAGAATTTTATTTTTTTTCAAATAAAAAACTCTCCTTTATCATGTTGGTTTATTAAATCCAAACTTCATTTTACCATACCAATTACCGTTTTTATGTTGGAAATATTTTATGAAAAAAAATAAGAACTGACTTTAACCTGTCAGTTCCACCTATTCAAAGCTTCTCACAATATTTCGACCACTACTTTTAGCAACATAGAGTGCTTTATCAGCTTTTTCAATTAACAGTTTTGATTGAACATGGCTGCTCGGTACTATCGTAGAAATCCCGACACTTACAGTAATATAATCACTAATGCTAGATGTAGAATGGGCGATTTGTAAACTCTCAATCCCTTTTCTCACTTTTTCAGCTACATGAGTTGCTCCCTCTACATTTGTCTCTGGCAAAATAATAACGAATTCTTCACCACCATAGCGTGCTAATAAATCTCTTGGCCGTTTAAGAATTTTCTGAACAGTACTCGATAAACTTTTTAGACATTCATCACCATTTTGATGGCCATAAGTATCATTATAGGGCTTAAAGAAATCAATATCGAAGAGAATAATTGATAGCGGCTTTCCATTTCTTAAATGACTTTGCCATTCTTTTTCAAACGTTTCGTCGAATTGGCGACGATTGGCAATAGAGGTTAAACCATCTTTTCTGGAAAGTTCGTTAAGTATTTTATTCGCTTGATAGAGTTTTTCTTCTGCTTCTTTTCTCTTTACTATGTCTTCCCTCAACTTCTCTTCAGAAGTTTCAAGGTCATCGATCGTGTTACGTACTGTCGCGGCCATTTCATTAAAAACATCACATAACTTTCTAAATTCCTCTGGACTTTGTTTAATTACCTCTTTATCTATTTGTGTTGTATATTTTCCACCATTTATTAATTTCGCACCACTTAGTACATAGTCAATTGAGCGTTGTATTCTTTGATAAATAACTGACATAAAAATATAAGTAATAATCAAAATAATTAAGCTTACAACAATTAGAAATATCATCGTATGATAAAAAGATTTAAACACTTCACTTTTTTCAATTTCACCTATAATTAGCCAATCACCATTATTCGTCCATTTGTATGTACCTAAAACCGTTACACCTTTATAATTTTGGTAATATTCTATCGATTCATCCCTTTGTGCTTTTTGCAATAAATCGGGAACGATTGTCTTCTTTTCCTCGGTTTCTGTAAGATGAGCATTATCTTTCCGTATATTAGTAATAAGTACACCGTTTTTATCGGTTATATAAGTTTCACCAGTTTCTCCTATCTCGAGTTGGTTCATTAAATCTACTATCGTGTCTAATTTAACCGGCCCTAGGACCAACCCCTGAAAAAAACCATTCTCATCATAGATTGGCGAAGAGAATACAATAACAGCCGCCCCAGTATTTCGACCAATCAGAACATCAGAAATGTGGTCTTTCCCTTCTCTTCCATCAAGAAAATACTGGCGATCTGAAAGATCTGTGTTAGGTATTTCTGTTGTATTCGTATCTAGTTTTGCTAACCCTTCTTTGTTGACATAAACTAAGGCGGCAAAATCATGATTATTATCGACAAACGTATTAAAAAAAGATCTCATGCTTTCTTGATCAGCTGCCTTCACAACTGGTGCTGATGCAAGGGTACGAATATCTTTTACTCTTTCATCCATCCACTTTTCAATAAAGAGATGTTGAAGCGTGATTACTCTCTCCAAGCTTTCGGCTATTTCTTCTTCATGATGCTTTTTCTCGATCATTAACGGAACAATATTTGTAATTGCAATTAATAGAACAAGAAAGGCAACCCCAAGTTTAAAAACATTTTTCAATGATGTATTTGTGGAAAACAACTAAACTCCTCCTGCATATGTAATAAAACAATAAGTACATTATAGTACTTTTCTATCATGACTAATAGATTGAATTTGTAATTAATAATGAATTTTACTTTGCAACTAAAATGAATATGTTATGAGGAAAACACCACTACCGTTTAGATAGTGGTGCTCTTACTTATATCTTAAATTTCCCAACTAAATTTTGTCATTCCAAGTCTAAGCAAACCCAAAAATAACTTCTAGTTGTCGTAGGCTTTCATTACTTAAAATAATAAAAGCGACCTAAAATCCATCTAACCGGATCTTAAGGTCGCTACGTTATTGCTTCTTCTAACATTAATTTTTAAATCCCTTCTAATACATTATCTACGATAAGAGTATTTATTTTTCGATTTCCCCGTGTATCAACTGTCAATACACTTCGCTCACTCAAGTCACTGGACTCAGTCCTTTCAGATTGGGATGTCTGTTAAGAACAAACTCTAAGTATCTTATTTATCACCCGTGTATCAAAGCTTCATAGTCAAAATACACTTCGCCTAACTTACTTCATTGGATTCAGTCCTTTCAAAAGTTAAAAACTATGAATACATAGACAATACTTTTAAAAACTTCGGGATCCCATGTACCGAAAATACCTCGATACACTTCGCTCACTTAAGTCACTGGACTCAGTCCCTTCAATTAAATTTTAATTTTTTCAATGGCCCCCTTCTGCTAAGTAGATGTTTTATTGCTTGGTTTTATATTACACAATATTTTATATATTGTAAATATTCAAAATATTATATATTAAGTCATATACACTAAATAATCTTCAGTATTCTTCATATTTCACCATTTTTCTACGTTTTTTCGCTTTTTTTGGATAAAAATAATTGTCATTCGATTTTCTTGATCAGGCCCTTAATTATGGAGCTGGATTACAGCGTAAGATTTACATATCTGTGAGGCGGCACATGTTCATAGATATTTTTTAAATAAGAAGAAATATGTTTACATAACAAAACCACTCTCATCTTACAGATGAAAGTGGTTTTTAGATTAATAATTTGATGGAATTTGAGAATAATCAATTGGGCCATCTTCAATTAAGTGGCAAGCAGCTTGATGACCTTTTCCAGGAATGGAATGTAATTTCGGTTCTTCAGTTGCACATCGGTCAAAGGCATATGGGCAACGAGTATGGAAACGACATCCCGCTGGTGGATTAATTGGTGAAGGTACATCACCTTTTAAAATAATTCTTTCCTTTTTCTCGTTGATATTAGTACTTGGAATTGCCGACAGAAGTGCTCTTGTATATGGATGCTGTGGGTTTTCAAATAGAGACTTCTTATCTGCAACTTCAACAATCTTTCCAAGATACATAACGATAATACGGTCAGAAATATGACGTACAACTCCAAGGTCATGAGAGATAAAAAGATAGGTTAACGCAAATTTACGCTGTAAATCTTTTAATAAGTTTAATACTTGAGCTTGAATTGATACGTCTAGGGCCGAAACTGCTTCATCACAGATGATTAATTTTGGATCAACTGAAAGAGCTCGAGCGATACCAACACGTTGCCGTTGCCCACCACTAAACTCGTGGGGATGACGATCAATTTGGTGTGCACCAATTCCAACTGTTTCAAGAAGATCTTCTATTTTTTTTCGTCTTTGGTTTGGAGGAACTACTTTTTGGATTTCTAGTGCTTCCTCTAAAATTTGACTAACAGTTTGCCTTGGGTTTAGAGACGCGTAAGGATCTTGGAAAATAATTTGTAAGTCTTTACGTTTTTTTCTCATCTGCGATTTATTTAAAGCTAATAAGTCTTGGTCTTGGAAATTAATTTCTCCTGACGTAGGCTCTTCAAGGCGAAGAATCGCTCTTCCTGTCGTAGATTTACCACAACCTGATTCTCCTACGATACTTACCGTTTCACCCTCGTATACTTCAAAACTTATATCATCGACAGCTTTAACATGGTTAACAGTTCTGCCGAAAAGACCACCTTTGATAGGAAAATACTGTTTTAAATTTTTAACTTCTAGCAGAACTTTTTTACTCATGATCAGCTGCAACCTCCTTGCTTGTATCCCACTTATCTGTATAGATCCAACAACGAACTTGATCACCGTCAGCAGCAGTTTCTAATTCTGGCAATTGTGTTAAGCAAATATCTTTTGCGTGTTCACAACGTGGTGCAAAACGGCAACCTTTTGGCAAGTTAAACGGACTTGGTACAGAGCCATGAATAACAGCTAAGTCACCTTCATAGTCTTGGTCGTGTTTCGGCACTGAATTTAACAAACCTACTGTATAAGGATGTTTTGGGCTTGTAAATAGGGTCTTCACATCAGCGTACTCAACAACTTTTCCACAATACATGACGGCAACCTTATCACACATTTCCGCAACAACACCTAGGTCATGAGTTATCATCATTAACGAAGTTCCTAACTCTTCTTGTAATTTTTTGATAAGTTCAAGAATTTGAGCTTGAATCGTCACGTCAAGAGCTGTTGTTGGCTCATCTGCAATTAATAGCTCAGGATTACAAGCTAACGCAATGGCGATCATGACACGCTGGCGCATACCACCCGACAATTCAAACGGGTACTGCTTTGCACGTTTATCTGGAGAAGGAATCCCTACTAAACGTAGCATGTCTACAGCTTTGCTCCATGCATCTTTTTTATTTAGCTTTTGATGAATACGAACCGACTCAGCAATTTGTTCTCCACATGTTAATACTGGATTTAACGATGTCATCGGTTCTTGGAAAATCATACTGATTGAGTTCCCACGAATATCCATCATTTGTTTTTTAGATTTTTTTATTAGGTCTTCACCTTTAAATATAATTTCACCACCAACAACTTTTCCAGCTGGTTCTTGCAAAAGACGTAAAATAGAAAGTGAAGTAATACTTTTTCCAGAACCAGATTCTCCTACTATCCCTATTGTTTTTCCTTTTTCTATGGAAAAATCTACGCCATCAACTGCTTTAACTTCACCATCGTCTGTAAAAAAAGATGTCCGTAAATTTCTAACCTCTAGTATTTTGTTATTTGATAATGTCATAGTTTTTCACCGCCCTTAATTCAAGTCAATACGTTTGTTTATCAAACGATACGTAATATCTACAAGGAAGTTTACGAATACGAACAGTACTGCACAAACTAAAATTGTCCCTTGAACCATAGGGAAATCATATGCTCTAATCGAATCAATAATTAAACGACCTAAACCATTAATCGCGAAAACTGTTTCAGTAATTACTGCTCCACCTAGTAGTCCACCAAACTGTAAACCTACAACTGTAACTACAGGAATTAATGCATTACGAAGTGCATGCTTATAAATAACTAGTTTATCACTAACACCTTTTGCATAAGCAGTTCGAATATAATCCTGATTAATCACTTCTAGCATGCTTGAACGAGTCATCCGCGCAATAATTGCCGCTCCACCAGTTCCAAGCGTGATCGCCGGTAAGATCATATGTTGCCATGTTCCCCATCCAGCAACAGGAACCCATCCTAAGTTTACAGAGAAAAAGTATATTAACATAATTCCTAACCAGAAGTTAGGCATTGAAAGTCCAAATAAAGCTATAATCATGATCGAAACATCTGCAAAAGTATATTTTTTTGTTGCTGAAATAATCCCGGCAATCAATCCGATGATTACTGCTAATGCTGTACCAATTAAAGCTAATTCAACGGTTATCCAAAAACGTTTATCAAAAATTTCGTTTGTAACTGAACGGTTTGTTCGGATAGAAGTACCTAAATCACCTTGAACAGCGTTTGTCACATAACGAATGTATTGCGTGTGAAGCGGATCATTTAAACCCAATTTTTCACGCATAGCTTCAACTTGTACAGGGTCAGCAGATTCTCCCGCCATTATTTGGGCTGGGTCACCTGGTAATAAATGCATCATTAAGAATACTGCTAATGTAACCCCAAACATAACGGGGATTGTTTGTAATAACCTCCGAAGAATATAAATAAACATTTAAGTCACCTTCCTTTTTTATTTCGATTTCGGATCTAATGCATCGCGTAATCCGTCACCAAATAAGTTAAAACCAATTACAACAACTAGAATTACAAGACCAGGGAAAAGTGTAAGATGTGGTGCTTGGGCAACATAAGAACGCCCCTGACTTAACATCATCCCCCATTCTGGTGTTGGTGGTTGTGTTCCCATACCTAGAAACGACAGTGCGCTTGCAATAATAATTGCTGAAGCGATGTAAAGTGTCGCTTGAACAATAATTGGTGAAACGATATTAGGAAGGATATGCTTGAAAATAATTCTTCCATCACTTGAACCCATGGCTCTAATAGCATCAATGTACTCTAATTTCTTTACACTTAATGTAGATCCCCGAACTATTCTTGCAAATGTCGGTACTGCAAAGAAGGCTACTGCTAAAATAACATTAAACGTACTTGGTCCTAAAACACTTACAATTGCTAATGCTAATAAAATACCAGGGAATGCTAATAGTACATCACAAATTCTCATTATGAGAGAATCAATCCATCGGCCATAGAACCCAGCCACTATTCCTAGAAATACCCCGACAATTGCTCCAATAACTGTAGACACGATCCCTACTGTTAATGAAATTCTAGCTCCGTATAGAATGCGACTAAGAATGTCTCGGCCTTTATCATCTGTTCCGAACCAATGTTCAGCTGATGGAGTTTGTAATTTCTTTGCCATTTGAATATCAAGTGGATCATGCGGTGCAACCCATGGTGCTAGTATTGCTAATACAATAAATATAAGTACGATAAATGCACCTACCATTGCAGCTTTATTTTTTGCTAGCTTCTTATAAAGAGCTAACCAACGGACTGCTTTAGAATTGGTAACCTTAACTGGCACGCCTGTTGTTGTTGGTTGTATTGTTGGTTGGTTCATGCCTTTCATCCTTTCTCTGTTCTGTAACATTTGTAATATTTCTTTTAATTCTATTCTATAATAGCTAGAATATAGAATTATTACAATAGTTTTAATTATGTAATTTAACAGAATTATATTTCCATTTTTTCACATTAAAGCGTTAAACCAATGGATTAGCAGCTTATAGTAATTTTTTTAGCTCCCTACTTTTTCTCATTACTTTCTTTTACACAGTTTTTAAAATTATGAAAATATAATACTTTTAAAAACACCAAACTCTATTTTTTGCCTGTACATTTTAAATGATACAAGGCGGTATTTTTATATAATTTTAGTTATCAAAACTTTTATCTCTTATTACTGAATTATTACAAAGTTAACAAAAATATTAATTTTTCTAGAAAAAGGACTTGTGAATTTTTAATTTTTAGACTAATAGAGCGTGTTCAAAAAGGGGTAAATTTTTCATGAAAAACAAAAATACACCTCAGCGATAAATGGTAAAATGGGAGTACCAAACAACCAAAAATACCAATTTACGAGGTGCATTTTCATGGATATGCAGCTAGAACTGCTTCCCTACCACTACTATAACACACTCGGTTTTGATGTGGAATTGATAGATTATATTGATCATGTTGATGATTCCATTGTCTTGGAAAAAATTAAACCATTATATAAAGATGGTGGTCGACCACCTATTGATGCTAGAACGTATTTTCGTATGCATTATTTGTACTTTACACGTCCTGAGATCACGTCTTTTAGAGAGCTGTGTAGACAGCTGAAGGATCCTAAGAATCAGGCATGGCGTAACTTCATCGGCACTCCTAACATAAAGGATGTTCCTGTTCATTCGAGCTTGACTCATTTTCGTAATACCGTGACACCTGAGCACTTTTATAAAATCTTATTTAATCTGATTGGTCAAGCTCTAAAACTGGATGATTTTTTAGAACCAACTCTAGCAGGAATTGATTCTAGACCCGTCTATGCTCATGTGAACGGCTATAAAAAGAAACGGTGTTCTTGTGAAAACAAAGAGATTTGTGAATGCGAGAAAACGTATTCAGATCCTGATGCCAAAGTCGGTGTTCAAAGGAATAAGGCCAATCAGAATAAATTTTTTATCGGCTATCGAAAACATTCGATCGTTTGCCCCTCCCCCTCGGGACCTGTTGTTCTCTTGTCTATTGTTCTTCCTCCAGATACTCACGATGTCGATGTTCTTCTTCCGCTGGTAGAAAAACTTAAGCAAATCGGTGATCTGAAAGTAGACTATCTCGTAGCTGATTTAGGCTATTTCAGTGAGGAAGATCAGGCAGAGTCATTTCTCAAACACGATGTAGCTGTCGTCACGGAATTTAAGAAAAATACGATTATCCCGGAGACGTGTTCCACAGAAGGGAAGCCCGAATGTGAAGCTGGTCATCCACTACTTTGGGATGGGTTCGATAAGGAAACAAATACTTCTTGGTTTCAGGCAGATGAAGAGAAATGTTTCTCCTGCCCCCTAGAAGCAACTTGTGAAAAGCAATTTGGTTTCTCTTTTGAAGAAAGTCCTTTCTTCTATGGTCCTGTTCCACAAGGGTCGGAGCTACAGAAAAAGATGGTAAAATTCCGTAAACAAGTGGAACTTTCCTTCGCTCATGAATCAAACCAACTCGATTCCGTTATGCGACATAAAAAAGTACCAGTGAAGACAACGGAGAGAGTACAATCTTTTTTCATCATGAGAGATCTATTCAGGCTCATTCAACGGATGATCAAGCATGTTCGAGAGACAGTCTTGCCTAAAGATCATGTTGAAACTTTACAGAAATTACAGGAAATGCAGGTGGAGCAGCTATCCTTACCGATAGCCAGCTAATATAAGTCTCATCAAACATTTTTTTAAAATTTGTTTATGTCCAAGGGGGGAGTCCGCTCTTTTTTAAATGTGATTTTTAGTAAGTATACACATTATTTTTTTTGCTTGAAATAACTTACTTTCATTTCCAATAATGGAAGTGCAGCTGCGTGATTTATGAAATATGGTTTGCTAAATTAGATACTTTTTGAACAGACTCTAATATAAAAATTAATCGTGGCAAATGCCAAGATGAAAAAAATAAAAATTGCTTGGGGGTATATTTACATGAAGCTTAAAAGAAATTTATTTCTGATGCTTGTACTAGCGCTTATGTTAGCGTTAGCTGCTTGTGGCGGAAAAGATTCTGAAACACCTGCTGCTGATGGAGACAAAGGCAAAACTGATGAAACACCTGCTACTGAAGAAACACAAGCTGGTGGACATTTCGTATTCGTTACTGGAGCAGATGCACCAACACTTGATCCACACGGAATGAACGACACAGCAACATCTAATGCAACATCACAAATTTTTGAACGTTTAACTGACTATGCTGCAGATGGTTCTGTATACGGATTATTAGCGACAGAGTTCAGTGCTCTTGATGAGTTAACTTGGGAATTCAAATTACGCGAAGGCGTTAAATTCCATGATGGTTCTGATTTCACAGCTAACGACGTTAAAGCTTCGATTGAGCGTTTAATTAGCCCAGATACTGCTTCTCCTCGTGCGTTCATCCTTAACATGGTTGAAGAAGTAGTAATCGTAAATGATCACACTGTTCACATCAAAACAAATATTCCATTTGCACCTCTTCCTGCTCACTTAGCACACAACGCTGGTTCAATTATTCCAGCTGCTTCGATTGAAGAAGAGGACAACGGTGGTAAAACTATTAGCGAAAATCCAATTGGTACTGGTCCATTCAAGTTAACTACTTGGGATCGCGGTGCTGAAATTAAGATGGAAAGAAACGAAGATTATTGGGGAGAAAAGACAAAGCTTGACACTCTTAGCTTTGTAGTTGTTCCTGAAGATGCTACTCGTATTGCAATGTTAGAAACTGGTGAAGCTAACGCTGTTCTAGTTGGTGCTCCTGACGTACAACGTGTAGAAGCTATGTCTCAACTTGATACAGTTCGTATTCACGGAACTCGTATGGACTACTTAGGATTTAACATGAATAAAGCTCCTTATGATAACATGAAAGTTCGTCAAGCAATCGCAATGGCTGTTAACAAAGACGATATCGTTTATGGTATCTTAGATGGTCAAGGTGTTCCTGCAGTAGGTCCATTAGCTCCAACTGTTAATGGTAACTACCAAGGCTTAACTCCTATTCCTTTTGATGTAGATGGAGCTAAAGAATTATTAGCTGAAGCTGGTTTTGAAAATGGATTCAGCACTACGATCTTTGTTAACGAAGGTAACAAAGCTCGTGCTGACATCGCTGAGTTAGTACAACATCAATTAGGTCAAATTGGTATTACTGTAGACATCAGAATCGTTGAGTGGGGTGCTTTCTTAGAGCAAACTGCTGCTGGTGAGCATGAGTTATTCATCTTAGGATGGACTACTGTAACTGGTGACGCTGACTATGGTTTATATGCTTTATTCCACTCTACACAACATGGTTCACCTGGTAACCGTTCATTCTACAGCAATGATCGTGTAGATGAGTTACTTGACTTTGCTCGTAGTGAAGCTGACCAAGCAAAACGTAACGACGCTTACAAAGAAATTTCTGAAATTCTTGTAGAAGAAGCTCCAATGGTTTACTTACAACATCCTGACTTCGTTTATGGTACAAACGGAATTACTGGATTATTTGTAGACTTCGGGGGTACTCCGTACTTCAAAGGTGTTTCTTTCAAGTAATATTTAGGTAATAAAGAAGAGGATGTCCGATAAGGGCATCCTCTTTACTTGTTATAAAACTAGATTTTAAGTTTAAGTGAGTCACCTAGCTTATTTCAGTCCAGGAAGTTCTGGTTTCGTAATGTTAGGTGGCTCACCACCTAACACTTTTAAAAACGCTAGTAAATCACTTTTTTCTTCAGCAGTTAATTGTAACTCAGACATAAACATTGTCATAAAAATACTTTTATTCGGATGGTTATCGCCACCACGGTTGTAGAATTCAATTACTTCTTCAAGTGTTTCTAGACTTCCATCCCGCATGTAAGGGGCAGTATGTGTAATCCCGTATAGGCCTGGCGTTCTAATCCGCCCTAAATCTCGATCGTCTCCAGTTACAGCAAAGCGACCTTCATCATCAGAATCAATTCCTAGATTATAGTACTCGTTATCTGATAAATTTTCACCATTATGGCAAGTAATACAAAAAGCTTTGCCAGCGAACAAGTCTAAACCACGAATTTCTTCTGAAGTTAAAGCATTTCTATCTCCTTTAAGAAACCTATCATATGGCGTTTCATTTACGACAATCAATCTTTGGAACGCAGCTAATGCTTTAGCAATGTTCTCTATCGTAATACCATCATCAAATGCGGCTAAGAATAGCTCCTCATATCCGTCAATCAACTTTAGTTTATCAACTAATTTGTCTAATGGCTGATTCATTTCGCCAGGATCTTGAATTGGACCTAATGCTTGTTCTTCAAGTGATTCTGCACGTCCGTCCCAAAATAAGGTTGTGTAAAAACCGGAATTAATAACTGTAGGGCTATTTCTTAATCCAAGGGCACCATCAATTTTAGTAAATGTAGCTTGCCCATCACCATACCCTAACTCAGAATCATGACATGTCTGACAACTAACTTCATTATTTCCTGAAAGACGGTGATCAAAAAAGAGTAATTTTCCTAATTCCAGGACTTCTGGTGTCATTGGAGTACCTTCAGGAATTGGCACTTCTCCTAAAGGTACTAATAACTCATTGCTTAATAACATATCAATTACTTCATCTAAATCATCATTTTCCACTAACTTTTCCTGCGAATTGGCACTTGAACATCCAAGTAAGCTGATACTTAATAAAATCAGCACTGCTAACAATCTCTTCATATTATAGAGCTCCCCCTCTACTTGTAACTAAAGTTACTAAATATCTTTATTTAATAATATTATAATGTTTTAGTTGTTTTAAAAGGGCATTGTATTGTGACCAAATAGTAAAAGTTTATTCTAACTTACGTTAAAGAACTTTCCTTAACAGAAAAAAATCCTCATATAATAATGAAGATTTTCTCAGAGCTCTATGTTAAATTGTTGTTTTCTCGCTGAATACTTTCAAGATCGCGTTTCGTTTTTTCGGTACCAAACTTATATACTAACCGATACAGTTCCTCAAGATTACCCAGAGATTGCTGATTGTCTACATTCACATCTCGCTCGTTAAAAGGATGCAAAATAATATCGGAAAAATCGTAAAGTTCATCGCTGTACTTTTCTATGAACTTTTGAATTTCATGCAGCTCTTGTTCAGTTACTTCAACTTCATACTGAATTAATTGTGAATCGTCGCGAATTTCGCCAATTCCTACTTCTTGTGGATTTAAGGTAACAAAATATTTTTGTCGTCTATGCAACTCAACCAACTCCATTTAGAAAGTTACGTATTAACTTTCCACAGCAGTTCTTATTTATGCAAATGGCATCCTTTATTTATAATTTTTGAGCTATCTACTTTTCACTAATAAATTTACTGCTTCTTGAATGAAGCTCTCCGTATCTTCACCTTTTTCAATTTGATTCCTAATACAAACTTCTAAATTCTCACTTACTACCACACCAATGGCACGATCTAATGCATTCCTTGCAGCAGACATTTGCCCGACAAGATCTTTACAATCTTTTTCTTCTTCCATCATTCTTAAAATCCCTTTAATTTGGCCTTCAATTCTTTTAATTCTATTTTTTACTGGATCGTTATATTTCATATTAAAGCCTCCCTTGCATTAATTATTATCCGTTTTTAACATAGTTTATAATTTTATTATTAGTATTTTCTATTATTATATACCCACTGCGGTATTTAGTACATCCTTTTATCCAAATAAATAAAGGTGACTCATAAGTGTCTGCGCTCCTCAAGTTGTATCCTTATATACAGAGGGAAATAGAAATTCTCATTCTGTATATAGTACTTGAGGTAACTGATACTTTTTTGAGTCACCCTCTGTTATTTTCTATATTATCCTTTTCTAATCCAAAACTTAAAGACGTTATTTTCCTCAGTGTCCGCTACTAATTCATTACCAGTAGATTTTGCCCAAGCAGTTAAGTCATTTTTAGCACCTTTATCAGTTGCATGAATTTCCAACACTTGACCGGCTTCTAATTCAGTCATTGCTTTTTTAGTTCTCACGATTGGCATAGGGCATGCTAATCCTTTTGCGTCTAATATTTTGTCTGCTTTCATTGTCATCTTTAACCACTCCTATTTTAACGTTATATTTATTAAGAACTCCCCAAGGATATTTTTCTCTATTTATCTAACTGCACAACGATTTGGACCAATCTCCATCTCACGTTGCATATCATTGTCCGGATTTATTTTACCCATATTAGTTTCACGAATCTCTTGGTATGAATTCGGTTGTGGTGGTAAATTTTCCGTAACCATTTTTCTGAAGTTATCCTCATCGTCGATATTTAAACCATGGTTTTTTTTTAAAAGTGTACCTAGCTCTCTTGACACACTACCATCTTCATTTAATTCATCGATGATCATAAAATGAGCAGGAAGGACAACTAAATCATTCGATAATTGTCTATAGCGTTTATACAAAGTCTCTCTTAAATCGCCTACCCAATCAGCCGCAAGTCCAGCCAGATCTGGTCGACCAATTGAGTCAATGAATAAAATATCTCCTGTTAATAAATACTTTTCATCAACAACAAATGATGTTGATCCAATTGTATGCCCTGGTGAATATAAAGGCTGAATATTAATTTTTGTCTTTCCAATCGTGACATCATTACCATCCTCTAATGGGCTATATTCAAACACCACTTCTCCAGCATCTTTTGGTGGTAACCAGTAAGTGGCTCCTGTTAATTCTGCTATCTTTCTTCCACCAGAAATATGATCGGCATGAAGATGAGTATCAAAAACGTGCTTAATATCTGCAGCGACAGATTTAGCAAAATCAACATAAACATCTGTCATTCTAGTTGCATCAATAATAGCTGCTTCACCGTTTGATACGACCATATATGATAAACAACCTTTACCTATACGAACAAATTGGTAGAGCTCTCCACCATCCTTTAAGTCGCCTACTTTCACTGGCTCTAAGTGTTCACTCCAGGTCTTCATTCCTCCGATTAGATACCCAGCTTGAAACCCTGCTTCGTTAAGCAAATCAGCAACCATAATTGAGGCCCCTTCTTTTGCACAAACAACTAAGATCTCTTCACCCTTTGGTAATCTGTCAACAATATCTTCAACACCATCGATTAATTCGAAGTAAGGAACGTTTACATGAATAAAGTTTTCCCCTTCGATTTTCCAGTCACTAAAAGCATCCTCATTACGAACATCCAATATAAATAACTTTTCTTTGTTAAAAACCTTCTTTGTAATTTCTGCTGCAGTAATTGGTCTTGAATTCACGTAATTACCCCCTATAGTATTTTATTTTCCAAAAAAATATTTTTTCCTTTAAATTAATTATTTTTCTCTGTAGGCCCAGTCCATTGACAAATCCCCGGAACAACATTCCATACCTTAATAAAGCCGTTTTGCACTAGTTTTTGTGCAGCAAAATCACTTCTACTACCAGTTCGGCATATTACATAAATTTCATCTTCTGAATTAAGCTCTGCTATACGATTTTCTAAATCACCTAATGGAATTGAAACAGCTCCTGGAATATGATTAAACGCAAACTCAGCTTCTTCACGTACGTCTAAAATCGTAAGCTTTTCGACTGCTAGTTTCTTTTCTAATTCTTCATTTTGAATTACATGTGGATGACTTGTATCTGGCTTTTCTTCTTCACTTGTCGCTTTTCTTAAATAATGCTTTAACACTCCTGCTTCTTCAATTGTCCCTAAATACTGATTACCGGTGCTGTTTGCCCATGCTTTTAAATCTGCAGTTGACCCTTTATCTGTTGCTTGAATTTCTAAAACTTGACCCGGTAATAGCTCATTAATAGCTTTTTTTGTACGAACAATTGGCATTGGACATGCTAAACCTTTTGCATCTAATGTTTGATCTGTTTTTATCATCTTAATCCTCCTATTTTTTAGGTTTTATTATATAAATAAGTTTACATTTCCTTCTGAAGCGTCACCCAAGTAAGCTGCAACTCCCGCTAATTCAACTCCATCGATAAGCTCTTCTTCTTTTATGCCAAGTAAATCCATAGTCATTGTACAGGCAACTAATTTCACGCCTTGTTCTTTAGCCATATCAATCAGTTCTGGTAGCTGCATTGCATTGTGCTTTTTCATAACACTTTTAATCATTTTTGGACCCATACCAGCAAAATTCATCTTTGACAGTCCAAGTTTTTTTGGACCACGTGGCATCATCATCCCAAATGCCTTTTCTAATAATCCTTTTTTTACTGGAACATGCTCATCTTTCCTAAATGCATTCAAACCCCAAAATGTCGTAAAGATGGTCACTTCATGATCATATGCCGCTGCCCCATTAGCAATAATAAATGCCGCTAATGCCTTATCAAGCTCACCACTGAATAAAATAATTGTTGTTTTCTTTTTTTTCAATTCATTCACCTCATCTATAAATTTTATACCTACTAGGGTATATTTTTAATTAAAAATTTTTTCGTTAATAATAACGAAACCAGATTATTTTCTTTAGTAACAATACCACTGTAGGTATAGTGTAAATCATTTAAAATAAAAAGTCAACAGTGGTAATTTGTGTTTCACCGTTCCCTTCCATTCAATTAGGAGAAGTAACCCATTCAAGTTCACCCGATTCAACATGAAACAATGCACCTAAAATATCAACATTTTTACCGTATTTTTTATATACTGGATGATTTTTCAAGTTAGTTATTTGGTTTAGTAGATTTTCTTTTCCTAACTCATCTAATGTTAGCTTACAATGTTGGTCATCGACAGGGAGATTTACTCTAATTTTATTTAACCACCCGACAAGCTCGATATCTTCTACACCACTCCAGGCTGCTCTTACTCCGCCGCAATCTGTATGACCCTTAATGACAATCTTCTTCACTTTTAAATGAACGAGTGCGTAATATAAACTCGCAGTGAAACTCTCATCATTAGCATCAACTTGATTTCCAATATTGCGATGGATAAACATTGCACCTAAGGGTAATTGTGTAATAATAGATGGACTAACCCTTGAATCACTACATGCGATTACAAAAAATTCAGGGGTTTGCCCTTGTTTTAGTTTCTCAAAGTAATTAGGATCGTTTTCTTTTATTTTCCTTATAAAATCTTCATTATTTTTTGTTAACTCAAACATCTCCATGATTTCACTTCCCTAGTGTAATCCTATATCTTTTAATGCATGGTCTACGGAAAGGTACGTAATTTTTTCATAAAACTCCTCTGGATATCCAGCCTTCTTCATTAAATCCATAACTGGTCCTTTAACCCCCGCTAATAAGAATTCAACCTTGGCTTCACGATACGTCATAATTAATTCTTTTAAAGAATGCAGAGCAACAGCGTCAATTGAATTTACCCCAGAAAAATCTAAGACAACCCACCTAGTTTTGGATTTATCTAAAATTCGTTCACTTAACTTATCTTCAAAAAACGTCATGTTGGCAAAATATAAGGATGCATCAAATCGAAAAATTATGACATCTGAACTTACCTTTGCATTTGGATATCGTTTAATGTTTCGATATACCTTTTCTTCGCTTAGAAAACCAAGCTCTGCAACATGTGGATAGGCGCTTCTACCAATAAAAACAATCAGTGAGAAGCCAACTCCAACTAAAATACCAAGCTCAATTCCTATAACTAAAGTTGCGACAAAGGTAATCACCCAAGTCCACCCATCTACACTTCGTACTTTAAATAAGTGCTTTGCTTCTTTTACATCTATTAGTCCATAAACAGCAACCATAATTATCGCAGCTAAAACGGCATTCGGTAGATAATAAAACATACCAGTAAAGAATAACAAGGTTAAGAAAATTAAGAACGCAGTAATAAATGAAGCCATTGGTGTTCTTGCACCAGATTGATAATTGACCGCCGAACGGGAAAATCCACCTGTAACTGGGTAAGCGGAGAAAAAAGATCCCCCAATATTGGCGAGGCCTAAGCCAATTAATTCCTTGTTAGGCACCACTTTATATTTTTCTTTTGCAGCAATTGCTTTTGCCATCGCAATCGATTCCATAAATCCGATGAGTGATATTGTTACAGCTATCGGTATTAAGGCTAAGAACGCATTGAAATCCAATGAAGGGATTGAGAACCCTGGAAGTCCACTTGGAACCTCTCCAACAATCTTTACTCCAAAGTTTTCAAGGTTAAATCCATAGACAACTAAAATACTGACAACAACTACCAACAGTGGTCCTGGAATTCTCGGAATTAATTTTTTTATATATACTAGTACCAAAATACTAATAATCCCTATTGAAATAGTAATCGGATTTATCTCAGATGCTCTCATAAATGCTTCAGTTAGAAGCTTAAAAACATCCTTACCAGCCTCAAGTTTTACTCCTAATAAATGCTTTAATTGACTTAAACCAATAATAATTGCAGCCGCTGAAGTAAATGCACTAATGACCGCATGGGAGAGAAAGTTTACTAAAAATCCGAGTCGTAATACACCCATGAGAAATTGAAGAATACCAATCATTAACATTAAAAGTAATACTAAAGCGATATATTCCTCGGAGCCTGGTTCTGCTAGTGTAGATACCCCAGTTAGAACTAACAGGGAGACAATTGCGACCGGCCCAACTGCTAAATGCTTCGATGTTCCAAATAATGCATAAATAAGTAAAGGGATAGTCGATGCATATAATCCAATAACTGGAGGTAAGCCAGCTAACAGTGCATATGCCATTCCCTGTGGAATTAACATTATGGCTACAATTAAACCAGCAGAAAGGTCTCCACTTAAATCAGTTCTCTTGTAATTAGGAAGCCATTCTAGAGCAGGTATAAACTTCTTTAACATGTAGTTAGCCTCCTTTCCGTTCTTTTGGGTTTTATACCCCTATAGGTATATTAATATAAAAAGTTAACACTGTCAATACGGTGTTTTTCTAGCAGGAATTTTATATAAATAAATGAGAGTACTATTTCACCCTCTACCTCAAAACTTTCCTTAGTTCATTCATCGCCTTTTTTATTACCTTCTAACCCACTCAATCATGCCGCCTACCATATTCTTCACTTTCAAACCTCTTTGCTGCAACCACTCATCCGCAAGTTCACTGCGATTACCAGAACGACAAACGATAAAATGCAAGGCATCTTTAAAGTAAGAAACCGCCATCTAATGGCGGCTTCTCTATGAGTTAAAGAATAACTGTTGAATGATAAAATAAACTCCTACCAGGAGCCATACCCAAGTCCCAGGTCAAACTGATGGTATCTTCGATTGCTTAACCTTGGTACCCGAAGATGGAGCTGCTCAACTACTAACGGGATTACATTTTTTATCTTTTGCCATTTACTTTTGACACCTGCCTTTTTTAACGATTACATCCTTACATTACATCTCTTTCTCTTTTCTTACTTGTTTTTCTTTCCTCTTCTTCAAGCTCTTTATACCAAATCGTATGACGCTCTTTGACATATTCCTTATCAACATAGCCTGTAAACATACCAGGTAGCATCTTTCGGTTAGCTTTTACGACAAAAGCCCCTAAATGCATCACAATTCCAAAAATAACTAAGACTGTCGCAAGATTATGAAGTTGGGCCCCCCATAAAAGAAACTCATTACTTGCTTGAACACCTTGAATATTTTTAATAACTTTGAATAAACCAGTTATAATCACCAAACCAATCGAAAATGCAAAAAAAGCATATGCAAGTCTTTGTTCTGGTAAATATTTTTCACTTGGCGGCTCATGTTTTCGTAAGATCATTGCCTTAATTATTTCATAAGAAGCTTTCACATCGCCCTTTTTGGGAATGATGTGAAATTCTTTTCTCATTAGGTGATAGACAAGGTGATAGAAGATAATAAAGATTAATACAGCAGCAAAGAAATAATGAACATAAAGGGTTAAGTCATATCTCGTTAACCATCCTGTACCAAATGGTTGGACAAGTAGATACCTTCCATAGAGGGGCATTTGTCCTAGTCCTGTAATAATTAACATAATGATAGAAATCGCTGAACCCCAGTGAACAAAACGGTTGGATAGAGGCTGTCTTAGAATTTTGTCATTCTTATTCTTCGTCATGCGTATCACCACTTTCTTTCTTTTTCCCTTTTAGCGTCTTATATGCGGCTATACCTGCTGTTGCAGCACCAGCAATAGGGGCAATAAGTGTCGCTAACATTAGACCTTGAGTTGTGTCCAACAAGTTCCCTACTTTCGGCTCCATATTCGGTCTTCCACTTGGACGCTTATCTTGGCTTTTAGCTTGAGCCTCTGCTTTACTCTTTACGATTGCATCATTAATTTTATCAAAAGGTACTTTTGAAACGTAAAATGTTAATGTACCTCCATTTTCATCATCTCCGTACACATAACCACCCATTTCAGTTGCTTTTTCATGGGCGAGTTTTCTCATTTCGTCTACTGGACCAAATTCAATCGCTCCTGTTGGACATGACGTCTCACATGCAGGGCTTTCTCCTTTGGCTAGCAAATCGCTACACATATCACATTTATACATGACACCACCACCTGCTAAATCTGGAGCGATGTGCATATAAACTCCAACTCCTGCTTGACGTTGTGGAATATCCCAAGGACAAACATCACGACACTTGCTACCACCCATACAGAAAAATTCATCAATTTTTACTGCACCTTGGTCAGATTTACTGATAACTCCAAAAGGACATAATTTTTGACAAGGTGCATCAATACAGTGCATACAACGGCGTGGTACAGATACCATTTCCGTTAAACCATTATGATCAACTTCTACTTGTTCGATAAATGTCCAATTATAAGGTGTTAGTCGATCAATTCGATCCTGTTCTTTTGAATAATCCTCATGACGCTTTTGTGGCCAGTAATCTTTCAAAGGACCTTCTGGTTGCGGAAAACGATGTTCATTTTTTGTTTTACAAGCTGATACACATAACGGTGTATCATAATTTACACAGCCATCACATTTCGTTAAATCGATTATTGAACCTATATAACCTTTCGCATCAGCTTCTCCCTCAGCAAAAACAGAATTACTTGTCGTTGCAATAACCCCAGCAGTGATCGTAGCCTGTGCTGATCTTTTTAGAAAAATTCGACGGTTAATATTATTTGTCTCATTCATGAATAGCTCCCCCTTACAATATACCCTAGTAGGTATCGTTTGTATTATCATACTACGAGGGGTATATTTCCGCAAGAACAATTTCAGTAGAAGCAAGAATTACTACAAGTGAAAATGATGAAAGATTAAAAGAACTTCAAGAAAAAGTAGAAGCACGATGTCCAGTATACACAATGCTCAAAGCTGCTAATGTTGAGTTAAGTGATCACTGGAAAAAAGCATAATTCCGTTTTAAAAAGAAGCAGTCACTAAATAAACAGTGATATGCTTCTTTTTATAGTGTCTAGCACAATAAATGTCGAAATAGTTTAATTTTAGACCTTTTTTTATAAATTATTTAATAATTTACATTATTTTTAAAGGAAAGGGTCATTTATTGTAGAATTATAAACATATCTTTTTCTTTTGAAAGTGGTGAAATGTCATGAATGGAATTTCAACCTATACTAACCTAATTGAATTCTTGGATAACAACGAAACAAACTTCATTGAAGAATGGTGGCAAACTATACAATTACAGCAATATGATGTGAATATCGATATGGTCAAACAAAATGGCTTACTAATGTATCGATTAATAAAGACAACATTAACTGAAAACATACCTGAAAACGACCTAAAATCCTTAGCCTACAAAGTTGCCAAAGAACGGGTTGAAGCTAAAATTAATATTGGTGATTTTGTCCACAACGTCAATCTAGGCAGAACTATTATTATTAAACATGTATTTTTAACTGCGTTGGATAAGGAGCAACTTCGAGAAGCCATTGAACAAATTAATACGAGCTTTGATTTATTTTGCTATTATGCGGTAAAGAAATATACCGTCTTGAAGGAAGAAGAAATTCAAGAAAAGAACTTATTACTCAATGAAACTCATAAAGTTAAGTTAACATTATTAGGGCAAATGTCTTCAAGTTTCGTTCATGAATTTAGAAACCCACTTACAGCAGTGATGGGTTTCATTAAGTTGTTAAAAACGGATTATCCAACTTTAAAATATTTGGATATTATTGACCACGAACTTGAACAACTTAAATTTAGAATTACACAATTTCTTCATACTTCTAAAAATGAAGGAGCACAAGAGCAGCGCAAAGAAATGGTCACTGTTCAACATATATTAGAGGAAATTGTTAAATTTTTATACCCAAGTATTGTCGACAACGATGTCAATGTCATTACAAACTATGGTCCTGATGCACAAATGGTCGCTAATAAAAATGAATTAAAACAAGTTTTCTTAAATATATTGATGAATTCAATTGATGCCATTACCAAAAAAGAAAAGCCAAAAGAAATCTACGTAAACACCTCCACTAATGACGGATATATTATCATTGATTTTTCAAATAATGGTCCGCTAATTCCAGACGAAACAATAGAAGTAATATTTGAACCTTTTTATACAACAAAGGAATTAGGAACTGGAATAGGATTATTTGTATGTCGGAAAATTATTGAAAAACATAATGGGACGATTGCGTGTTGTTCTAATGAAGAAATGACTACTTTTAGTATTCGATTACCGATCTTACAAAAAGATACTAGTAACATCCAAGAATAAATAAAAACCTTACTTGCGGTTCTTACTTTGCAAATAAGGTTTTTTCTTTTTGGATTAATGAACTGTATACCCAACAAAATTGTCTTAACTATATTTTATTTGACTACAAATTATTAGTCTCTTCTTACCCCTTTAATCCCTTTACAAGAAAATCGATTGTCTGCTCCATTTCCTGATCGTAGTCCCAATTTTGGTCAGGCAAAACTAAAAACATGGAGAGAAGCGTTCCTGCAATTGTATTAATAATTAGCCTAATGATCGTATTAACAGGCCACATAACAACTTCACCTTGATCTTGGAATTGGCGAATAGTTTTTTGAAAGTCTTTATAAATATGCTTTTGAAAAAGTAGGATATACGGCTCTTTTAACTCATCGTGAAACGAAATTTCCTGTAAAAGAATTTTCACAACTGTACGATGGTTTTTGACAAATTCATAGCGATTAAATGCCAAATTCCGAATAAACTGTTCAAAATTCTCATACTGAACTTCAAAGATCTCCTTAACAAAATCTTTGGCTACAACTGGACCAAGTAATTTAGCCATAAGAGGTGTAACAATCGATAGCAGCAAATCTTTCTTTGTTTTGTAATGGCGAAAAATTGTACCTTCAGCCACACCTGCTTTTTTAGCAATTTCGCTCGTTGACGAGGCAGCAAAGCCTTTTTCTGAAAAAGTTTCAATAGCAGCTTCTACTATTTTTAATTGCTTATCACTGTATTTTATTTCGTTCGAATCTAGTAGTAATAGTTCTCTTAACAAATCATTTTGCGACATCACTCTACGCCCCATTTACTATATTTTTCGATGTTTTTTAAGAGCTAAATTATTTAAGAACATAAAAGTAATTGAAAAAACAACAAGCACGAACAAGTTAACCGCAATATCAGTAAAGCCTTTGCCACGAATCATAATATCACGCATTGCTTCCCCGCCATAAGTTAGTGGCATAACGACACTTAAAGATTTGAGCCACGGTGCCATTGCATCGGTATTAAACAATCCTGAGAAAAATACTTGAGGAATAATGACAATTGGAATAAACTGAATCATTTGTAACTCATTTCGGGCAAATGCTGAAAGTAATGTTCCCAGTGTTAGAGCTGTTATTGATAAAGACAAAGTAACGAGCATAACTAACCAAATTGATCCTACCATCATCATTCCTAGGATTTCTATAGAAAAGTAGACGATAATGGCTGTTTGTAGTGAAGTAAAAATACCAAATCCAACAACATAGCCAACAACAATTTCCCACCTCTTTAAAGGTGTTGATAATAGCTTTTCTAACGTTCCACTTGTTCTCTCCCGTAAAAAGGAAACTCCGGCGATAATAAATACAAAGAAAAAAATAAAAAAGCCAATTAAAAATGGTCCAATATTATCAAATGTCGTCATTTCTGCAGATCCGTAATAATACATAACTTCCGGTTCAATTCCTTCACTACCTGTCGATTGAACATTTTGTAAAATTTTTTGAAAGCTAAGAAAAACTGCTTGATTAAGTGTAGGGTCACTTCCTTCAATGACTATTTCCGGTGGGAACTCCCCTAAATTAATATAACCATGTATTTCATAGTTTACTAAAGCAGTCATTGCATCTATTTCCTGGTCAAAAAGAATGACTTGATCATATTTTTCACCTAGCATCTCAGTTCCATTTACTATGCCAAGCTTTGGTTCGATTTTCTCCCCAGAAAAAACGAGAGATACTAACCAAAGAATAAAAATTGGTGCGACAATGATCATTCCAAGTGTTCGCTTATCTCTAAAAAATTGACGAATAATCCGAATAATAATAGCTTGTATTCTCATCTATTAGCACCTCCGAAATGTAAAAATGCATCTTCAATTGTAGCCGACCCTGTCTGCTTTTTTAACTCTTCGGTTGAACCAGTAGCAATTAAACGACCATTTCTAAGCATTGCTAAACGGTCACACTTTTCGGCTTCATCCATTACATGTGTCGTTACAATAATCGTCGTTCCATTTCTACTTAGTCTCTTAAGTTCATCCCAAATGGACTGTCGTAAAACAGGATCCATGCCTACCGTTGGTTCATCCAAAATTAATATTTCAGGTTGATGTAATAGTGATATACCTAAAGATAACCTCCGTTTCATCCCACCAGAAAACTGATTGACCGGCTTTTTTATATCATCAAGTAGATTGACAAGTTCCATCACTTCTCTAATTCTTTCTTTTTTGATAGAACCTTTTAAATGATAAATCGTCGCAAAAAAATCAAGATTTTCTAATGCAGTTAATTCCCCATATAAGGCATCGGACTGTGCCATAAATCCCACCTTGTTTAAGACTTTCAAATTTGGCATGACCACATCTAACACTTTGATTGATCCGCTAGTTGCTGTGTCAATTCCAGCAATCATCTTTACTAAGGTTGTTTTACCTGCCCCGGAAGGACCTAACAATCCAAAGATTTCACCCTTAAAAACGTTAACACCAATCTCACTTAAAACCTTTTGTTTTCCAAAGCTTTTACATACATCCGATACTGAGATTTGTAGTGATGTCATGATATTCCCTCCAGTAAAATAATGAGTGATTACTCACTTTTAATTATACTCTTAAATTAATGTATAGAAAGTGAGTAATCACTCATTTTTTGAATAAAATTTAATTTAAACACCAACTAGAAAATTTTTTCATAATTAAATGGACAATATTATGATTTTCCAACCTACCAATAGTAATAATCTTCGCATGTTTTCATTTAACTATTTATATACATATAGTAACGACTATCGTTAATTTGGTTTTACAAAGGAGTGAAAAACATGCTTCATATCGTTGCTTGTATTAAACAAGTACCAGATACAAAGATTATTAAGATGAATCCGAAGACGAACACGATGGACCGAGCAAGTGCACCTGCAATTTTAAATCCATATGATGCACATGCAGTTGAGGAAGCGGTGCGTCTGAAGAAAAAGTACGGTGGAACTGTATCAGTCTTGACGATGGGCCCACCACCTGCAGTAAAAGCCATAAAAAAATGCATCGAAATCGGGGCTGATGAAGGCTATATGATTTCTGATAGAGCATTTGCTGGCGCTGATACGCTAGCAACAAGCTACGCATTAACAAAAGCTTTAGAAAAAATCGCGAAGATCCAACCTATTGATCTAGTCATCTGCGGCAAAATGACGATTGATGGAGATACCGGTCAAGTAGGACCAGGTATCGCTCGCCGCTTAGATATCCCTCCACTCACATCTGTAAAAAAAATCATCGAGGTAAACAAACAAGAGAAATACATGACTGTTCATCGGAAGCTAGAAGACGGCTACGAAGTCATCAAGTCCCCCCTTCCATGCCTTCTAGCAGTTGAAAAAGAGATTAATAAAATCCCTTATTCACCATTACCGAATATGATGAGAGCAGCCCGCTATAAACCACATATTTGGGCAGTAACTGACTTGGAAGACATCGATCGTCTCCAGCTAGGACTAAAAGGATCACCAACTATCGTTTCCAAAGTGTGGGCCCCACCTAAACCTGAAGGAGGAAAAATTTTAGCTGGGTCAGTGGACGAACAAGTACAACAACTATTAGATGTACTAATGGTAAAGAAAGAATTATTTCAATGAATTTCATAATTTCATATTTTCGCCTATACACAGTTGCGTAAAACCGCTCGCAACTACTCATAGCATGATATGGAGAAAAATTTTCTCAATAAAAAAGGGGGCTTAATGTTGTGAATTTAGAAGATTATCAAGGAATTTGGGTTTTTATAGAAATAAAAGATGGCCAAATCGCTCCTGTTTCTCTTGAATTATTAGGTGCTGGGAGAGAATTGGCTGATAAACGAAAAACTGATCTTGCAGGTTTAGTCATTGGTAGTAGTGTTGAGGAATTTGCCAGTACATTATTTGAACATGGTGCAGATATCGTATACATGTATGATGATGAATTATTTCATTATTACAGAACCGAATCTTACATGCGGGCAGTCTTCGATTGTAGTGAAAAACATAAACCTGAAGTCATTCTTTATGGAGCTACTCCAAATGGAAAAGATTTAGCGAGTGCTGTTGCTACCGATCTCCCAACTGGTTTAACTGCTGATACAACAATCCTTGATATTGAAGAAGATACAGGCCTACTGCTGGCAAGTCGACCAGCTTTCGGCGGAAATATTATGGCAACTATTCTTTGTAAAAAATATCGACCACAAATGGCAACTGTTCGACCAAAAGTTATGAAAGCCCTTCCAAGAGAAATTGGCCGTACTGGAAAGCTAATAAAAGAAACTATTAATCTTAAAGAAGAAGACATTCGAACTAAAGTGTTAGAAATCGTAAGCGAAACGACGAAAAATACTAGTATTGACGAAGCAGATATTATTGTTGCCGGTGGCAAAGGGTTGGGAAGTAAAAATGGTTTTCAACTTATTCACCAATTTGCTGATGTTTTAGGGGCGGCAGTTGGTGGTAGTCGCGATGTCGTTGAGGCTGGCTGGATCGAGCATCATCATCAAGTCGGACAAACGGGCCTAACAGTAACACCAAAAATCTATTTTGCCATTGGTATTTCTGGAGCCATTCAACATATTGTAGGTATGCAAAACTCTGGGTTAATTATCGCAATAAATAAAGACCCTGATGCCCCTATCTTTCAAACCTGTCATTACGGAATAGTTGGTGATGCAGCAGAAGTGGTTCCTATTTTAATTAAAGCATTTGAAGAAACTCTAGACAGGAGGGCAAGCCATGCCTGAAAAATTTGATTGTATTGTTGTTGGTGCTGGACCTGCAGGGATTTCTTGCGCATTCGAACTAGCTAAAGCTGGATTAGATGTAGTACTTGTTGAGCGTGGAGAATATCCTGGTTCTAAAAACGTTATGGGTGGGGTTCTTTATCGTCAAATGATGGAAGATATTATTCCAGAGTTCTATAAGGAAGCACCTATTGAGAGACCAGTTGTTGAACAACGCTTTATGATGCTAGATAAACAATCGGCATCATCGTTTAACTACAAAGGATTAGAATGGGGGGAGGAACCATATAACAATTTCACAGTACTAAGAGCAAAATTTGATCAATGGTTTGCAGATCAAGCCGTTAAACAAGGGGCCCTCTTGATTAATGAGACGGTTGTCTTAGAATGTATCGTCGAAAATGGCAAAGTAAATGGTGTCCGTACAGATCGTGACGATGGTGAAATTTTAGCTGATGTTGTTGTGTTAGCTGACGGTGTTAATTCATTGTTAGCTAAATCACTAGGATTTCATAAGGAGTTTCGTCCAGATGAAGTCGCTTTAGCAACGATGGAAATCTTAAAGCTAGATAAAAAAGTTATTGAAGATCGCTTTAATTTAGAAGCAAATCAAGGCTGTACAATTGAGATTTTTGGAGACGCCACAAAGGGCATACTTGGGACTGGATTTCTTTATACAAACAAAGATAGCCTCAGTATCGGTGTCGGCACTCTTCTTTCTGGGATGATCAAGCAAAAAATAAAGCCCTATGAGCTACTAGAATATATTAAAAATCACCCAATTATTCGACCTTATATTCAAGGTAGTGAACCTGTAGAATATCTTGCACATCTTATTCCAGAGGGTGGCTATCATTCCATGCCAAAGGTATGTGATAATGGCGTTCTCGTAATTGGGGATGCAGCTCAACTTGTTAACGCCATACATCGTGAAGGATCAAACATGGCCATGACATCTGGTAGGTTTGCAGCAGAAACCGTTATCCTTGCGAAAGAAAGAGGTGACTATTCTGTTAGAACACTAGATTCATATCGTTTGAAATTAATGCAAAGCTTTGTCGGTCAAGATTTGAAAAAGTATAAAGATGCAACACATCTATTCGATAATTCGCCTCAATATTTTGAACAATATATTCCAATGATTAACAAGGCAGCAAGCCAAATGTTCACTGTTGATGGTACATCAAAGTGGGAGAAGCAAAAGAAAATTTGGAATGATCTTGGAACAAATCGTGAGAAGATAAAAATGGCTCGGGATATTCTACGAGCTTGGAAGGTGATGAAATAATGAGCGGCGTAACAAAAGCACAAACAATCGAGGAAAAACAATATCTTGTTCGATTTAATGCTGACACAGAATCTCATTTACATGTATTAGATGATGACATATGTTTAACAAAGTGCCCAGAAAAAATCTGTACGATTTTCTGTCCAGCAGAAGTTTATAAGTGGGAAGATATACGAATGCACGTAGGCTATGAAGGCTGTCATGAATGTGGTAGTTGTCGAATTGGCTGTCCTTACCAAAACATTAAATGGGAGTATCCTAAAGGTGGACATGGGATTGTGTTTCGTTTAGGTTAGGGTTGATATGTTTTTTATAGGGCGGAACATGGGTCGTGAATTACGGTTTGGGATCACGGATCGGACATCAGATCCGTGATTTTTCAAAAAACAGATTTTTTATAGCTAACGGACATGTGACATTACCTACTATATTAATGCTATCGGACATGTGATCCGCTATTTTCAAAAAAACGGTACATTTTAAATGCTAACGGACATGTGTTCCGCTATTTGCAAAAAAAAGTGGTAAATACTCAACTATCTATATCGATAACGGAACTGATGTCCGATAATTTCTAAAAAAAGCAATTTTATCGAAAATAACGGAACGTATGTCCGCTAATCAATCATCACAAAATACTGTCCCGGTTATTTTACTGTTCATTCCAAGATAAAATCCTCCCTATCAAATTGATAAGGAGGATTTTTTATAATAAGCTGACCTTACTTAAACTCTCATAATACCTTCGCTTCACTATTTTGACGGCGACTCGACTTTCGCCCAAATAATCGATTTACCCCTCTTTTCACATCTTCAAATAATAGATACACCGATGGGATAAGGACGAGCGTAATTAAGGTAGCAAATAGTAACCCAGAAATGATGACGATCGCTAGTGGTGACTGATAGTTACTTGCAGCACCTGATGAAATTGCAAGTGGTAGCATCCCACCGACAGTTGTTAATGTTGTCATGAAAATTGGTCTTAGGCGATTCTTCCCTGCTTCAACCATTGCTGCACCCGTCTCGTATCCTAAACCTCTCAGCTGCTTAGTTCGATCAATTAATAGAATGGCGTTGTTTAAGACAATCCCAATTAAAAACACCATTCCCATTCCTGACAATATACTTAATTCAGATTGTGTCAGCAATAATCCTAGCAATGCCCCTGTAATGGTCATTGGAATAACAGACATGACGATAATTGGGTGGATAAAGCTATTAAACTGTACAGTCATAACAACGTAGACTAGGAAAATCGCAATCGCTAAAATCATAATCATATCTTGTTGCATTTCTTTTTGTTCTTCTAGGCTACCACCTGTTTTGATCGTGTAACCAGCTGGACCTTCAAAGTTACTTAAAAGTTGTTCAATATCTCGGTTAATTGAGCCTAAGTCACGACCTTCAATATCAGCCATAACGGTAACGATTCTTTCACCATCTTTTCTAGCAATCTCTGTAGGGACCTCAACTTCCATTAATTCAATATAGGTAGCAAGTTCTTTTGCCCCGTTAACTGTTAGAATTTCTTGTTTTAATAAATCTTGTTTATTATTGATGTTTACACTCGTTGTCACAAATATTGGAGTTGTAACCTCTTGTTTTAGCTCTCCAACAGGCAATCGCACTGACCACTCTTGAAATTGAGCGAATAACTGAGAACTAGTAACACCATCTTCTTCCATACTTTTCGTTTTAAAGTTTATAAGCTGTTCTGTCATTTTTTTATTTGCTGAAGAAGTAATTCCAACTAAACCTTCAACAGTTGCCAATTCAGACATAAGTTCTTTTGAGGTTTTACTTAAAGTTTCTAGATCGTCACCTTTAATTTCAATTGAAACAGGAAGGCTCAAACCTGAAAAATCTGCTGTACCTAATCCGATAATTGGGTAATCGTCTTCTAATTCTCGAATACCACGAGATATTGCTTCGTTTACTTCACTTTGTTCCATCGTGGCATTTTCTTCGGGTGTCATATTAATAAGAATATAAAATAAGCCAATGTTATCCATGATTAAATTATTTTCAACGTCAGCTACTGTAGCTAAATTTTCATTAATTTTTGTAGCAACTTCCTCCCGTTCTGCAGGTGTTAATCCACTCTCAAGTTGGACCATAACCTCAGCATAACGATTAAGAACATCAGGCATAACTGTCATCGGTATTTTCGTAATGAGTAGTAAAGAAGAGATAAAAATAGCCATAAATAAAGCAACCATTCCATAACGATTACGCTTTTTCTTTGTAATCCAAGTGACTAGCTGACCGTATCTAGCAACGATTGAACCTTCCCCATGTTCTTTTTTCTTACCTCTAAGTTTTAAGAAGTTCTCACTTAACGTTGGTATTAACGTAAAAGCAACAACTACTGAACTCACTAAAGTAATCACAACAATCATTGAAAGAATGATCATAAATTGCCCCATCTCACCACCAAGAAGTCCAATAGGAACGAAGACAACAATCGTTGTCAGCATCGAAGCTAATACTGCTGTTGCTACTTCTTTTACCCCAGCTATAACTGCCTCTAGCTTTTTTAGTCCTTCTTCTTTCTTACGGTAAATTGATTCTAAAATAACGATCGATGAATCTACCATCATCCCAATTCCTAATCCTAAACCAATCAGAGTAAGCATGTTAAAACTATATTCAAAGAAATACATCGCCACAAATGTTAATAGAATTGAGATAGGAATTGATAGTCCAATTATGATTGTTGCCCTAATATTTTTTAAAAATAGGATAAGGACAAATAAAGCAATTAATCCCCCTATCAAGACATTTTTACTAAGGCCGTCAATAGAGTTCGTGACATAATCTGCTTGTGCTACTAATTCTTCAAATTGAAAGTCTTTTACTAGACCTTCTTCTCTAATTTTTTCAATTTCTTTACGGACGGCAGCAGCCATCTCTACCTGTGTAACGTCCTTCATACGTCCAATTTGCACAAAAATGAAATCTCTCGTTCCATTATTCCCCCCAACGGATGAGGCCATATTTTTTTCTTCGTAAATCTTTGCTAGGTCACCAATTAGTTTGTTACCAAGGGCAGTTGGGATTTCAATATTTTTAATATCTTCTAAGTTTGTCATCGAAGTCGTCCAACGAACGATTGGCTTACCCACTTCCCTTTCTAATGTTGCTACTGACGTATCAATATTCAATTGTTGGATACTTTGCATGACCATTTGGTGTGGAACTCCAGCTTCTTTTAGCTTATCTACATCTAACTCAACGATAATTTCTGTCTTTTCAATTCCTTCAAGACCAACCTCACGAACTTCTGGTAAAGCTTCGAGACGTGGTTTCACAATTTTACGGGCAAATTCAGACATCTCCTGCATTTGACCTTCAGTGATGGTCATGTAAAACTCATAGGGCTGGTCTGTTGAAAACTGTTGCGTAGAGATATGATGAACTCCTGAGAGTTGATTTTCAAACCCGTTCATCGAAGCTTCAATTTCTTAAAAATACCTCTTCTCCCAATCCTTCCTCAGCTTCCACCATGATTGAACTAACTCCAATAGATGATGAACTATTTATAGATTTTATGCCTTTAATATTTTGTAGCACTTGTTCAATAGGCTTTGTCACTTGTTGTTCTACATCGAGCGTAGACATTTGGCCTGCATTTGCATAAATAACTGCACCATCAAACGATATGGAAGGAAAAAGTTCCCGATCAAGCTTCCCCGCAGTATATACACCAATCATAAAGATAAATAGGACCATTAAAACAACAATTTTTTTCCGTCCGATAAGAAAGCGCAATAAATTCATTTGTTCTCCTCCTTTTTTCCTCACGTATTGTCAAAACTTTATATAGAAATAGGCTATTAAATCCTAGTTTAAAGGGCTTTATAAGCAAAAAACTTGCCACCCCCTGAATTTTGTAGATAATTGAGGTTACCACACACCCAACATCCCAAAAGAAAGGAAAGTGACAAGTTGTTACCTCAAATTATAACCTATTTACTTACTTTTATAAACTACCAAGAACAAGTAATTCGAACGCTCCTTACCCTTTTAATAGGGAAGAGCATGTTTGATAAACCGACTGAGGCTCCAGTTAATAAACCATATCGCAAGCTTCAAGTTGATGATCTACCGATCATTGAAGTTCCAAAAAAACTAGATTTTCAAGTTTTATTAACCGAGCATCTTAAGTCTAAAGGTAAACCTCTCAAACCAGTACAAAGACGGTCGAATTCAACACCCGTTCCTTCATCAATGAAATGTCCTACGTGTGGTGCTCCATCTGATTATTTGTATGCGAACAATGGAGCGAAAGGACAATTTCAATGTAAGGTGTGTTCATGTCTTTTCAGTGAGAGAAATCGATATCTCAAGGAAGCAATCCTGAAATGCCCTCACTGTTCAAAAACACTTGAAAAAGTGAAGGAAAGAAAAGACTTCCATGTGTACAAGTGTAAAAACGACGCTTGTTCTTATTACCAACATAAACGTAATGCGATGACTCAAAAAGAGAAAAATCGGTTCAAAGAAGATCCTCAAGCCTTTAAACTTCGCTATATTTACCGCCAGTTTCACATTGATTTTCAACCATTAGCGAAGCATTCACCAAAGAGACCGAGAGTTGATCTATCAAGAATTTATGTGTCTCCACATACGCTTGGACTGATTTTGACTTATCACGTCAATTATGGACTTTCAGCCCGTAAAACAGCAGCGTTGATGAAAGATGTACACGGTGTTTCAATTTCTCATCAAAGCATTTTAAACTACGAAAACAGTGTGGCATTGTGGTTGAAACCGTATATTGATCACTATCCTTACGAACTCTCAGATCAATTTTGTGGTGACGAAACATACATCCGCGTAAATGGCCGTTGGCATTACCTGTTTTTCTTTTTTGATGCCGTGAAGAAAGTCATTCTCTCTTATCCTGTGTCACCTAATCGAGATACAGCTACAGCTATTAAAGCGATAGACGAAGTGTTGTTAAAGCTTAGGAAAATCCCAGAAAACCTAACTTTCGTTGTCGATGGCAATCCCATTTACTTATTAGCACAACACTTTTATGCCCAGCACCAAATCCCGTTTGAGGTCATTCAGGTAATTGGCTTAACGAACGAAGACGAGGTGTCAAAAGAATATCGACCTCTCAAACAAATTATCGAGCGGCTAAATCGTACCTTTAAAGGAAACTATCGATCCACTCATGGTTTCGGTTCAGAACATGGTTCTGTTTCTTTTGTGACCTTGTTCGTTGCTTACTTTAACTTTTTAAGACCACATTCAGCTTTGGAAGGAAAAGTACCAGTAACAATTCCTGAGTTAGAGAAGCTTCCAAACATGCCTGCTAGATGGACAACTCTTATTGGTCTTGCCCAGGATTGGATAAGTAAGCAAACTGCCTAACTTTTGTTTAGCTGAGCCCTTCCTAGCCATCGGCGGAGCGCACTCTTGACAAACCGAACTTGCCAATGGTTTAAAATGGAAGTACCAAGGGCTTATTTAGCTATGCCTTCTTTTGTCCTCTTCGCCCTTGTTAAACCTCTCGCTAAACCATTGGCGTGTTTGTCAAGAGCGATGGCGAGAGCTACCACCAGTTAATTGGTAGAAAGTGTCATCAGCCTTTAGTTTTCATAGAACTTTTGACACTACCTTTCCTCAAACAATTTCATTATATACAAAAAAGGAATATTTTAGGTAAAAACTTTTAGACATTTCATAAAACCCAAATTCATCCTTAACAATTACTATCTTAACTAAAGTTAAACTTTACCAAAATGATCCAAAGACTGATCTTTCCTAAGACTTGAGGCGTAGTTCCATGAATTATATATTGTCTTTGTTCATTTTTAAAAAATAAAAAACTACCATCATTTTCTTTGATAGCAGTTTCCTCACCTTCATTCTTTAAATAAATACCTCTTTGTAAAACTTAGATAAATCCCTAGGAACATCTTTCTCGAAATTTAACTCTTCCTTGATTGCCCCATTCTTTAAAAATAGGACTCGATCAGCTACTTTTTCAGCCACGGATAAGTTATGAGTTGAAAATAAAATTCCTTGTCCGTTCTGCTTTAAACTGAGTAATATTTCTGTAAAAGAGTCTACCCAATGAGGATCTAGTCCGTTCGTTGGCTCATCTAGTAAAACAAGTGCTGGTTTTGAGACAATCGCTTGGGCTAGTAATAGTCTTTGACGCATACCCTTAGAAAGCTTTGTAATCAGTTGATCACTTTTTTCCGTTAAACCAACAATATCTAATGTTTGCTTTACATGTTTTTCAGCTTTTTTTAACGAAGCATAAAAAAGCAAGTACTCCACTACAGATAACGGTTGTTGAAAGTGAAAGTCATCAGGCATATAACCTAATTGCTTTGCATACTCAATGCGGTTTTTATTCCAATCCAAGTTATTAATAAGAATTGAACCGGTTGTGGGACGGGTTAACCCTGTGACCATTTTAATAATTGTACTTTTTCCAGCGCCATTGCCCCCACATAAAGCAATAATCTCTGATTTTTTCATTGAGAGTTCAATTGGTTCTAAGACACAGGTTTTCCCGTAAACTTTACTAACATTTTCGATTGTTAATAGAGTGTTACCCACGTTTTCGCCCCCTCTCTGTTAGATAAGTTGCTGTTAACATAAAAAAATAGACCCAAACTATGCACAAGATGACAAAATAAATTGTTCCAAAAGGGGAGCTCGCCCACCCCACCCAATGAATGTACTCAGGTCCAAAAATCGACCCGCCACCTAACTTTGTAATCATAAAAATCCTCGTAAATTCAGCTGGATTTAGTAAAGTTACAACTTCTATCGTTGACTTTAACGTTTTATAGTTTAGTGAGCCTAATGTTGAGATCATAATGATCGGCCAAGCTAACACGAAAAAAATCCAGATACTAACGCTTACCGTTAATGCTTGCCAGCGATTTTTTGAAAGCGTGCCAATAAAAAGAGCTAATGCTAAAAAAACAAATGTTAATAGTAGTGAAAAAACTAGTAAAAATAATCCTACTGAACTAGGTAATCCAGATCCAAATAAAATACCAATTAAACCAGCAACACCAAATCCGAAAGCGACAATTGCAATAATGACGATATAGATGCCGATATATTTTCCAAGTAACCAGTTTGAGCTTGAAAGAGGATATGATAGAAGGAGTTGCCAATTCCCATCCTCCTTTTCAGAGGTTACAGAAAAGGAGCCTAACAATAACGTCATGAGTGGCAGGAAGTATAGTAATAAATTCATCATTGTTCCTGTCATGGAAGTGTACTTGCCAATTCCTATTTGAGAATCAGCATTAATGACTAGTAACGCCAGTGAAAATAATGAAAATGTCACTAAAAAGGTATATGACCATGGATTGCGAAAACCTAACTTAATCTCTTTTTTTGCAATTGTAATAATGTCCATCTTCTGCACCCACCTTTAAAAAGAAGCTAAAATTAAATAGAAAGAGGATGACTCATAATGGCCTCTTTACCTCAAGTTACTACTACAAAATACAGAGATCTCCTACATTTTATATTTTAGCACTTGAGTGACTGAAACTTGGCTTTTAAGTCACCCTATCTTCAAATTAATGACCTGTTTTCTTTTCATCTTTTTTTCCATGATCATGACCATGGTCTTTCTCTTCTTCATGATCATGATCGTTGTCTTCATGGTCTTCTGATTCATGCCCATGATGGTGGTGACCCATTTCTTCTTTCATCTTTTTCATCATTTCCATATCTCTTTCCCAAATATGTCCTTCAAGCGCCGCATACGAAAGAATTTCACCTTTGCCTTGCTCTATTACAAAGCTTTCTGCATCTTCTAATGAAGAAAATGAATATACTCCGTATGCCATAGGTGTACGATATTCTTTATGATAGACAAATGTAGCATTTTCCATGACGATCCACTCTTCAGTCACATAATCACGAACGTAACGCACATTTACGTCATCCATTCCGTTGTCATTGGCCCATTCAACCATACATCCTATATCATCGAACTTTAACGAACGACCATCATTAAGAAGTAATTGAGTAGCATTAAAATCATCAGGGACTAACATATTACAATGTACACAACGATCTACGCCTATTTGAATATCTTCTGGTGGGAATACCTCATCTTTCGTTCCACAAGCTGCTAAAAGCAACATAACCATCACTATAAAAATACCTTTTTTCATTTCCTAATTCCTCCTCGAATGATTATTATAGATAAAACCATTAAACTCAAATATAGAAAAACATCATATAGAGTAGAGGTTTTATTACTAGTGATTTGCTGTGAAAAAGGCTCCATTAACGGGGATATATCCTTTAATATCGCTTCTTCATTCATTTCAAATAATAATTGTACAAACAGTAACCCTGGCGACTGGGCCAATAGTTGATAAGGGGGTTTTCTTTCTACGAGCCCAAGAAAAATAGGATCAGCTTGAAAGGTTAGTTCACTTTTTCCATCACCCGTAAAGTCTAGACCTGTGTGGGTGTCCCAGTAGTTCTCTGCTACATGATTACCTTCACTATCTGTAACCCTTGCTTGTATAACATTTGTAAAAAAATCGTTATGAGAAATCTTGTGCGTTCCAACTCGTTTTAACTGAATGCCTACAAAGTTAGCAAAAATCTTATTCTCATGTACATCATTTTTACTAGACCGTTCAATATAAAGACCGATTAGGTTTTCAGAAAAGTCATTCCCACGAACTACTGAGTCATGAACATCGTAAAGAAGCAAACCTTGTGAATGAACATGATATGACTGTTTAGTAAAATGATTATTTGATATCGTAACTCTAGATGACCCCATAATCATTGCTCCGGTAATGTTCAGACTTGCGGAATTGTTATTTAACAATATATCTTCAGCAAACATTAGGTGATATCCATAACGTGAGCGAATTGCATGATTATTTTCAATGATATTACCTCGACTACTTTCGATATAAACCCCATCTAACAAATTGATCATTGTATTATTTTTCAGAACATTTTCATGAGAAGCAAATAAATCGAACCCATTCCCTTGACGACTTCCCATATTGGCTTCACCAAAGTTAATCGGATTTTGACGTTCAATATGTAAATGTTCTAAAAGATTTCGATTTGCTGAAAATAACTGAATGCTCGTGCCAAGACTATTGATCGTTAATTGGCTCAAGTGGTTATCATTTCCTTCAATTAAAATTGCAGGACTTTCTGGATGACTAGTTAGTTGAACAACTGTTAAACCTGATAATGAAACATGATCTGACTTAATGTGAATTGCTATGTCATCACTAGTATTGATCAGCATAACTCCTTCACCATTTATTTTTATCGGTTTGGTAATTGAGATAACCTCTTCATAAATGCCTGCTTGAATAGTGATCTCTTCACCTGGTTTAGCTTCGTCAATTAAAGCTTGTATAATACCTTTTTCAGATGCAAAAGAATAA
Organism: Anaerobacillus isosaccharinicus; assembly: GCF_001866075.3. Lineage (GTDB taxonomy): Bacteria > Bacillota > Bacilli > Bacillales > Anaerobacillaceae > Anaerobacillus > Anaerobacillus isosaccharinicus. Next base: position 517,983 of record NZ_CP063356.1, read on the forward strand.
GTATCACTAGTTAAAATCATTATTAGAGTCAGGGTTAAAAGTATAAAATTTCGTATTAATAGATTAGCTTTTTTCTTTCCTGTTGGCAGAAAAAAAGAAAACTGCTTCCTCTTCCAGAAACAAATGATATGATCATTCAAGTTTTTAATTCACCTCCAGTAACCCTTTTCATTTTACAGATAACAATGAAAGAAAGTAATGGCTCTTTAGGGTTATTTTTTATAAATAACGTGGTAATAGAAAATAAACTGATCCATTTACGAAAAACAATTTATTAAGATTTCCTAGCCCTAATTAGCTATTTATCACATTTTCGTTATATGATTTGATTAGAGTAGCATTATCAGTTATTGTAATCACAAAAAAACTTTAAAATACTATAAGACTAAAAGGGAGTACTTTAAAAATGACCTATAAACAAATTAAATGGCTCATTTTACTGATTCCAACAATCACAATTGGACTATGGGAGTATGTACGGCACGAATTTTTATTGCCTTACATATCTATGGAACTTGGTAACCTACTAGCCCCAATCATTGTTTTTATGGTTACAATGGTTTTTCTCTTGAAATTATTTAATCTTTTTGAACAAATGAAAGAAGATTTAGAGAAAGAAAAATCACAAACAATTATTCTTGAGGAAAGAGAAAAACTATCACGGGAATTACATGATGGAATTGCTCAATCGCTGTTTCTTCTATCAGTTAAACTTAATCAACTAGAGACAAAAGAAAAACATCTTAGTCATAGCGACGTTTATGAAAAGCTAAAGAAAACCGTACACCATATTCATGAAGACGTACGACAAGCAATTACTAATTTACGGGTTTCTAAAAGTGACGCACCTTTTCAATGGACTAATTCCCTGAAAAAATTAATTGCAGGATTTGAAGAGGATACGAATAAAACCGTCTTTTTACAATGGAAATTAAGGGAAGAACTTTTATCACCAAAAGAAAAAGTTGAACTCTACGCCTGTATTAAAGAAGCTTTGATGAACATTAGAAAACATGCTAAGTCTCAAAACATAGAAGTGAGAGCTACTGAAGCAGTAAAAGGATGGATTTGCATAATAGAAGATGATGGAATAGGGTTCGATCCTGAATTAAAGAAACGTGGCTACGGTTTAAAAATAATGCATGACCGAGCAAAATCAATGGGCTGGGAGTTTTCATTTGAAAGAAAAGATGGAAAAACTCAAGTGATTATTAAGAAGGGAAAGATGTGATATGCAACCATTTCGAGTATTAATTGTAGATGATCACATTCATGCAAGAGAAGCAATACGTGAGATTGTGGGCTCGTATGAAAATTTTTTGATTGTCGGTGAAGCTACGAACGGAAAAGAGGCGCTTACCTTAACAGAACAGTTAATGCCCGACCTCATACTTATGGATATCCATATGCCTGAAATGGACGGGCTCTCAGCTACCAAAATTATTAAAACAAAGTATCCTTATGTTAAAGTTATTATCATTACCGTTTCCGATGAGGTAACGAACCTTTTTGAAGCGATAAAAAAAGGCGCTCAAGGTTATCTACTAAAAAATATTAATCCTGACGCATGGTATGAGTATTTACAAGCAATTGCTGATGACGAAGTTCCAATGTCAGAAGAATTAGCTTTTAAATTGCTCCAAGAATTTACATCGCAAAAAGAAAAACAAACGAACACTAATCCTTTATCAAAACGTGAACAAGAAGTACTTGAGCTAGTTGCGAAAGGAAATACAAATAAACAAATATCTATTGAACTTACTATCTCAGAATACACGGTAAAAAATCACTTGAAAAACATTATGCACAAACTTCATTTAGAAAACCGTGTGCAAATAACTAGATACGCTTACGAAAATGGCTGGGTGGAATAGCATACATTTAAAAAAGTGTTCTTGAAAATAGCGAAGCGAACGTCTTTAAAAACAAAAAAAGTACACGCTACAATCTGACGTGTACTTTTTGGCTTAAGATTAAGCTACTTTCTCTTGTTTTTTTGCTTTCTTGCCCATTACCATTTGTTTAATATATGGAAGTACCCAACGGTCTCCACCGAATTTCCCTGCGTTTGCTCCTGCTGCTAAAATAAAGATCGAGATTAAAACAAGCCATGGATTAGTTGAAACGGTTCCTGCAAACATAAATGCAAAGTTCATCATTACCCCGAAAAATGCTGCTGCTGTAGTTAATACTCCTAAAATTAATCCAAGTCCTACTAATACCTCACCCCATGCAACTAAGAAACTAAATAAGCCTGCGTTTGGTAAAGCAAAATTCTCCAGGAATGCTACATAATTTGGGTAAACCATGCTTTCGCCACTCATAACTGGATTATTAACTGCCCCATTTAAATATCCTCCTGCATTGAAAGGGTCACCAGTAACCTTCCCCCATCCTGCGCTTAACCATTTCCATCCTACATATAAACGTAATACTGTTAAAATTCCGGCTGCATATACATTGTTTCTTAAAAAGTTCATAATCATAAGTCCTTCACTCCTTCAGTGAATTTGTTTTTGTTAGTTGCTACTAACTTACTTTCATTATATTACAAAGTTTTGTGAATAACTGAACAAACTTTGACAGATTTGTTACTTTTCTTCGAACAGAATGTGACGAAACTGATATCAAATTAGATTTGGCAAATCAAAAAAAAGTACACGCTAAAGAATCAACGTGTACTTGAAAAAGATTTAATGATTTTTCCTTTTCCATAATTGATCGTATTGAAACAACTCATATCTCTCATAATTTTTACCGCTCAATTCATTTACTTCTTCGTGAACGGATATGATTGCTGCTTCATTTTTTCTTACTTCATTTAAAAATCTGATGAATGGTGTTTGCGCTAAGCCATATTTCTCTATGATAAAAGCTCCAAGAAAAGATGAATTCATATAAAATCCTGACTCTTTCTCGTTAGAAAAGTTATCCCAGAGGAGTCATCGGCATCTTTTACACGTAGCGTACTTATTCATTTTATTCGTCATTTTATTTGTACCTACGCATGTCATGTTTGACATTATTTACTTAAAAAAAAGAAACACGTAGCCTTTGGACGTGTTTCTAGTAAATATTCAATATTCTATATTTTAAACTTTGATACAACAGACTGTAAATCTTGCGATAGCTGAGATAGACTTTCACTTGCTCTTGAAATATCATCCATAGATGCAGCTTGCTCTTCCATTGCAGCAGAAACTTCTTCAGTTGAAGCAGAGTTCTCTTCTGCTATTGCAGAAAGGTTTTGAAGTGTATCCATAATCGCATCTTTCATTTTTTCCATTTCAGAACCTGAAACATTTAATTTCTCAACAGCATGTTGGGCTTCCTTCATGGCTAAATCGATAGATTCATACTTCCCTTTTGTTACTTTCACTTTATTTTCTTGTTCAATTAAAATTTCTGACACTCTATCCATAATATCTACAGCAAACTTAGCGTTATTTTGTAATTCTTGTACAACTTCATCAATTGTTTGTGTAGACCTTGTTGATTGTTCTGCTAGCTTTCTTATTTCATCAGCTACGACAGAAAATCCTTTACCAGCTTCTCCAGCACGGGCGGCCTCAATAGCTGCGTTTAATGCTAACAAGTTTGTTTGATCAGCAATTGCAGCTATAACTCCGCTAGCCTCACTAATTTTCTTAGCACTATCATTTGTTTTTATGATTCCTTCATGAACTTCCTTTGTTGCTTTACTGCTTTCGTTTGAAATATTTGTTAAGTTATCAATTTCCACTAAACCTTCAGCAACCACTTCATTTACTTTTTGTGAAGCTTCATTTAGCTCCCTCATAAATGATTGATTTTCTTCTACTGTTTCGCCTAAAAGAATTGCTTGTGACGACCCGGCCTCTGTGCTTTCAGCTTGATCTGCTGCACCACTTGCAATTTCTGTAATCGTTTTAGAAACTTCTTCAGCTGCGCTTGCTGATTGTTGTGATGTAGCTGTTAACTCTTCGGAAGAGGCAGAAACATGTTCCGCAGATTTATTAATATCACCGATGATTTCTCTTAAACTTACAGTAATCGTTTGCAATGACTGAGATAATCCGCCAACTTCATCCTTCTTTTTCAGAAGTGACTCAGGAACGTTTTCTGTTATATCTAGCGAAGCAATTTTCTCTGAGTGGCGAATTATTTTAACAATTGGATTTGTTATTGAATTCCCTATAAGTGCCGCAATGACTACACTAATAATTAATACGATCAACGTTATTAATCCAACATTTCTTTGAAGAGTTGGGATAGCCGAAAGTACTTCCCTTTCATTTGCAGCGATGACTAAAAACCAATCTGTCCCCTCGATAGGAGCATATCCAAAATATAAATCATTTCCATTAAAAGAGTACTCGCTATAACCCTGCTTCTCTACTAGTATTTTTTCAAATACATTCGCTAAAGATTTTAAAGAAGCATCTTCTTCTACATCCTTAATTGGATTAAACTGGCTAGTAACCATTTCCCTATTTGGGTGAGCAATTATCGTCCCAGTTCCGTCAATAATATAAGCGTAGCCTTCTTCACCGTACCCCATATCATCAACAATACTATTTAGAAAATCAGCTCCCCCAACAGCAACAAGTGCTCCAGAAACCTTATTTTGAAAATAAACAGGTATAGAACTAACCATGATCATTCCGCCGTTGTCGTCAGCATTTACACTAATAGACGGAGGCATTATTTGCCTTTCACCTTGAAGTGAATTTTTGTAATAGGCTCTTTCTGAAATATCTACAATTTGTTTATTTATCCCGTATGTATCTGATAAATATAAGTTACCCTTTAAGTCCGCTATTCCCATCCTAATGTACCCAGAATCAACCACATGATTTAATAAGATATTTGCTTTCACCTGAGGGAGAGCATTACGATCGACTAATTGTGGTATATTTGTGAGCCCTTCCAAATAACGAAATTGACTTTCAATACGGCTTTCTGTTAATCGTGCGCCTTCAGTTACTAATGAATGCAAACCTGATTCCGCTTCTGCAATAATAGATCTACTAGCATTTTGCAGTGTAAAAAATCCTAACGATGTTGACGCAAATAAAATAACTAAAGAGAAAGAAATGATTAATTTAGTTTTGATACTGTTCACTAGCTTACCTACCTTCTTGATGTAATTAAATTGCTCCCTTACTAACTTGACATATTTCTACATAGTTTGCAACGGACATTTTTTCCTATTTCGAGGTAAAATAAGGAGAAATATCATTTTAAAATAATTTCCTTATTCATGTGAAGAGCTGCTCCTAAAAACCACTCCATCTTCTATTGCTGTTTTAGTCGAATGATTATTAATTACCTAAAATCATCTCTAAATCTTCTAGCTTACTAGTTAACTTTTTACGATCTAATTCTTCTAAGACCTCTTGGTCAAATTTTTTAATGACATAGTCGGCAAAAGTTTTCACTTCAATCTTTATTTTATGACTACTATTTTCTGCTACTTCAATTAAGGTATCTAATAATGCCAAAAGGATGGATATATCCTGTCTTCCATAGTGACTAATTTGATAAAAGGTTGTATAAAGTAGCTGCTCGGTACTCTCTTTTTTCTTAACTAAACGACGTTTATCCTCCTCATCATAAAATACAAGATACCTCCCACCATTTCTTAACGCCTCTAGTAGTGGAGTTCTTAAAAATCGAATACAATCAATGGCTGTATTAGGATCGTTAATTCCAGGGGAAATGGCTCTTAAAGCGATCTCCACCATCTTAATCATGCAAAATTCGATATCTTGAATTGATGTTCTTTCGTCGCCGATCGTAACGTAGTCACTAACTTTCAAATCTAGATCTTGATCAAGGTCATTATAATAGATCGTTAATAATTTACTTTTATTTGTGACGTAGTGTCCTATATATTGATTCACTTCGATCACGAAATTTTTCTCTTTTGCGTATGAAAATAAACTCGGATAATCAATTAATTGAACATACCCATATGAGTTACCTGTTATCTCTTTGACTTTAGAATAGCCTTGTGGCGGAGATAATTCTTCCTCAACCGTTTTATTTCTAAATTTCGTTAAAGCGTCTTTTTCCCGCTCGATCGATTTTAGAGCATCGATCGTTAATTCCTTAATTAAGTTACTTACTTGAATGGATGTTGCAACATTTTGAATAAAGTAAGCAAAAAAGGCGAGGCAAACAAAAGCGACAAAGACCCCTACAGTAGCTGCAATAACATCATTGTCAATTTCCGCTTTCCTCATAAATAGTAGTGAAAGTATCGAATAGATAAAACCTCCTAAAAAAACACCTAACACTCTCATTGTGGAAGATTTAGTAACAAAACCTTTTAGAATTCTTGGCGAAAACTGGGATGTATAGGTCGTCAAAACAACCATGATCGTTGAAAAGGTAATCGTTGTCATTGTCACAATTGCAGCAGAAATTGTACCAAGAATGATTTGAGCTAAATCCACACTCGTCACGAAATAGGTCGGAATATGTTTGTCGATAAAATCTTCTAAATTCATATCTATATAAACAACCAAAATAGCTATAAGTAAAGAAATAAGACAATATATTGCTGGCTTAAGCCAAATACTTCCGTTAATTTTTAAAACAAGTTTTTTCACCAACTATCTTCCTCCTAAAAAACCTCTATTGGCTACCATTATTGCCAATTTCCTGTTTGTTTATAGGGTGAATAGGTTTAAACATTTTCTCTACTTTATAGCGCTGCAGTTACATTTACTACCTTCTATCTATTAAACTCATGTTTAGGAAATCTATAAAGAGGTATGTAATAAATATACCGTTACTATTAAAGGAGGAGTTAAACATGAAAAAAGCCACAAGATTACTAACACCCGCTCTAGGAGTTGGATTGGTCTTTGGGGCTATGGGCGTATCGGCACAATCCGAAACAGTGACAGTAGAATCTGGTGACACATATTGGGGTATAGCTCAAGGCTTCGATGGTGTTACAACAGAAGATTTAGTGGAGGCAAACGAGTATAATCCTCGTGCCATTCCAATAGGAGCAGAAATAAAAATTCCGGATGGGGAGACAAGCTCCGATAATGATGTAGTTACACACGTTATTCAGCCTGGTAACACATTAACAAATATTGCCGCTGTCTATGATGGTGTTACTGTTGATGATTTATTCAGGTTAAATCCTGGTATTGACCCTTATTCGTTAACGGTTGGTTCAGAAATCGTCGTCGTTGACTATAATAGTGAATTTGGTGAAGATTACTTGTACCATACCGTTCAGCCAGGAAACACTTTCAATGAAATCGCAAGTGTATATGATGGTGTAACTGTAGACGATTTACTTGAAGCAAATCCTAATGAAGATCCTTATGAATTAACAATTGGTTCAAGAATTGTTATTCCACTAAACTAATTAGCTTATAAGTAAACTCCTGTATCTTTATGATGCAGGAGTTTTTTCTGACCTAATATTTATCACCCGTTAATTTCTCGACTTACATCGCCACTAACGGCACCAACTAAAATTTAAGAATTATTTAAGAATTCGTTAAGTACCTGTTTATATTTCCTAGGTACATTATAAATACAAGTTAAAAAGAACAAGAGAAAAATACATTAACACTAGGACAATTAACAATCGATAAGGACGACCACCGCATTTATGTCGACGAAAAAGAAATTCTGACGACAGCCAAAGAATATGATCTACTATTGTACCTTGCTACGAATCCAAACCGTGTGCTCAGTAAAGAGCAACTCTTTGAAAAAATTTAGGGGTTTGACGCTTACGGAGACACATCAACAGTAACAGTCCATATCCGAAAACTACGAGAAAAAATTGAACCTGATCCTTCCAACCCCAAAATCATTGAAACGATTTGGGGTGCCGGTTATCGGTTCAAAAATTAATTGACCTTCGTTCGCAAAAAAAAAATACTGAAAAAACCCTTACGAATAGTGTCACTAGTCGTAAGGATTTCTTCATATACCTCAAAGCTTAAGTTATTTTTTAGTTAAACCCTCTTGTACAGCTAACCAAAACAGATCATTTTCTTGCCCCATACGCCACATTGAAACCCCTGCAAGGTTGTGTTTGTTTACTAGACTTGTTTTTACTGACAAACTATCAAAGTTCTCAAAGTATACGATACGATGATCACCATTTGCCTCTACATAATTAAAGTAAGGTGTTTGCTCAAGTTCATTCCACTTAATCTCAGGATTGTGTGTAGCAATAAGTTGGTCGATTTGTTTTAAAGTAAGAGCTCGATTGCCTGTGGTTTTTGATGTGTTCCAATCATATCCATAGGCAGGTAAGCCAAGTAATATTTTATTAGAATTAATATGGCTAGTTGCATACTTTAAAACATTGTTCATCCAGTTATACCCTGCAACCGATCCAGGATTTCCCCATGAACCATGCTGATCATAGGACATAACCTGAATATAATCAACGTTACTGTTTCCTAAAAACTCAAAATCAAACGTCCCGCTCCACGCCCATGTTGGGCAATCACACGTTTTAGCTGGAACAGAAACCATGACAGGGTAGCCTTCTTGATGGAACGCATCTGTCATTTTTTCTACAAATTTATTAAAGTATAAACGATCAGAAGCATACATATTTTCAAAGTTTAGGTTTGCCCCTTTATACCCGTATTGTTTAACAAATGAAACCATGTTTGAAATAACGGTTTCTTGTAGAGAAACGTTCGTGAATATTGCTCTAGTTAAGTTAGCATCAAAGTGATTTTGAAAAGTTGCATACGTGAAAACACCATGCTCGTTAGAAAAATCAAGAGCTTCAAGTGGAATAAAACCAGTAATGCTTCCATCATAATTGACATCTAAGCTCGCAGTTGCGATTGTATTCAGAGACTGATGTTGAGTAGTTAATGAATGATAGGAACCTAAGTCATTGCTCCAATACTTTGTGTAAAATCCAAGGATCAACTTATCTACTTCATTTTCTTCTGCTAATTCACTTCCAGCAGATATTAACAATACTTGTCCAACAAAAATCATGTCAGAAGTTAAGTTATTTAATTTTTTTATCTCATCGACACTAACACCATAAGCTAAAGAAATAAGCCAAAGTGTATCTCCAGATTTAACTTCGTGATAGACCGGTTGTAAGAATCCTTCCTCTTTTACAGGTTCTTCAACGACTTCTTCTATTGGATCTTCACTAACTGGTTCTTCTTCTGGTGGTGTGTCTTCTTCAATTTGTTCCGCATCTTTATTAATTAATCCCGTCTTGACCACATTTAAACGAGTTTGCAAATCTTCTTTACTTGCTCGAATCGGTTTGGCATTTCCAAGACTATCAATTTCTTTTTGTGCTAGATTAACAGCTTCCCACGTCCGGTGTACCTCTGCTTTTTCCACAGCTAATGTTGCACCTTCTATGCTGCTGCTTTGATTTGGATTTTTCGCCTCTACAATCATAGATAGAGGTGAACTAGACAAAACCAATATCAAAGTAAGGAAAAGAGCTATTGCCTTCGTAAACTTCATCATAATCTCTCCTCGTATTAAGTTTTATGTACAACTTAATTTTAGTTGATAGAAACAGAGATTATTAGATGTAAATATTGGTTAATAGATTAATTGATGGGAAAGATAGATCTGATCACAAATACGATTGTTTGAAGAGCGTTTACAGCACGGTTTAATTAAGCGATTGCTCCCATTTAAGCTATTAACAGTAAAGTTATTTTCAATTCTTTAATTTTTTTTTTATAAACTATTGAAATCTGAATTATATATGTTAATCTAAAGGTGCATTCTTTTGGAAAACTAATATATTCAAAGTATAACGTATTCCAAGCAGATAGTTTTTGACCACTTCTATTAAGAAGTTAAGGCCATACGGACAGCCGGGTCAAATGCCGACTGGCAACTTAGTTGCCTTATTGATTGAGTTAGAAGCTCAAATTTTATAAGTTGGTTACTTTACAACCAGTGCATATGCACACAACTTGTGAAACGATCAATAAGAGTGATAAAAGTAATTATTTGCTATATAAACTCTGATCTCGTACTGATATATTTTGAATAATTAAGAGCTTCCTATCAAAGGTTCTAGGACTATTTGTGTTCGTATATTTATGATTTTTTGTCATAAATATATTGGTGCTTTTAATAATGCTGATTATATCTAAGCAAGTGTTGTGCGCATTTATGCGTTTGCACTTGCTTTTTTGTTTTAAAAAAATTTTTTGAGGGGATATGTAAGGTGAACTTTATCTTAAATATTCTAGGTGTACAACGTAAGTTAGGGGTCTATCAACTGAATCTCAAGTATGCAAAATCTACTTAGTAAGGAGAGATAAGAATGGGAAAAGCACTTATTATTGGTTGTGGTGGAGTGGCAGCAGTTGCCGTCCATAAATGCGTTCAAAACAGCGAGGTGTTTGAAGAGATTTGTATCGCAAGTCGTACAAAATCTAAATGTGATGCCTTAAAAGCAAAATTAGATGGTGGAAAAACGAAAATTACAACTGCACAAGTTGATGCAAATAATGTAGATGAGTTAATTGCTTTGATTGAAGAAGTAAAACCTGATATCGTGATGAACTTAGCTTTACCTTATCAAGATTTAACGATTATGGATGCTTGTCTTGCAACGAAAACACACTATATGGATACAGCAAACTATGAGCCAGAAGATACGGCAAAGTTCGAATATAAATGGCAGTGGGATTACCGCGAGCGCTTTGAAAAAGCTGGCATTACTGCTCTTTTAGGTAGCGGCTTCGATCCAGGTGTAACGGGAGTATTTTCTGCTTATGCTCTTAAACATTACTTTGATGAAATTGAATATATCGACATCTTAGATTGTAACGGTGGCGACCATGGCTATCCGTTTGCAACGAATTTTAATCCAGAAATTAATATCCGTGAAGTTTCTGCAAATGGACGTTACTATGAAAATGGTAAGTGGATCGAAACAAGCCCAATGGAAATCAAACGTGTCTACAACTTCCCTGAAGTTGGTGAAAAAGATATGTACTTGTTGTATCACGAAGAGCTTGAATCCCTTGCTGTAAACATTCCTGGAGTGAAGCGCATCCGTTTCTTTATGACATTTGGACAAAGCTACTTAACTCACTTAAAATGTCTTGAAAATGTTGGCATGACTTCAATTGAGCCGATTGAATACGAAGGAAAGCAAATCATCCCTTTACAATTCTTGAAGGCCGTTTTACCTGATCCAGCATCATTAGGTCCTAGAACTGTAGGTAAAACAAACATTGGGTGTATCTTTAAAGGGAAAAAAGACGGAAAAGAGAAAACGTATTATGTTTATAATGTTTGTGACCATCAAGAATGCTATAGAGAAGTAGGTTCACAAGCAATTTCTTATACAACAGGTGTTCCTGCAATGATCGGTGCAATGATGGTCATGAAAGGCTTATGGAATAAACCAGGCGTATTCAATATTGAAGAGTTTGATCCAGATCCATTCATGGAAGCATTAAACAAATGGGGTCTACCATGGAAAGAAGATTTTAATCCAGTCCTTGTAGATGCAGAAGAAGAGACTACAAAAAAATTAGATTTGGAGTACGTTCGTTAAGATGCGCTTTGAAGACTTACCAACACCAAGTTATGTAGTAGATGAGGAGCTTTTAGAAAAAAACCTTAAGGTTCTAAACGGTGTCGTGGAACGAACTGGCTGCAAAATTATTTTGGCACAAAAAGCTTTTTCCATGTTTGCGATGTATCCTCTTATCGGAAAGTATTTAAACGGTACAACAGCGAGCGGTCTATATGAAGCTCGCCTTGGTTACGAAGAAATGGGCAAAGAAAATCATGTCTTTGCCCCTGCCTATCGTGATGATGAAATCGACGAAATTATTTCAATCTGTGATCACATCATCTTTAATTCTTTCTCGCAGTTAGAAAGGTTTAAAGATAAAGCCCTTCAAGCAGGTAGAAAAGTGGGCTTACGAATTAATCCTGAATGCTCCACACAAGGTGGACATGATATATATGATCCATGTGCAATTGGATCGCGCTTCGGTGTAACGATCGAGCACTTTCGTCCCGATTTGCTTGATGGTGTTTCAGGATTACATTTTCACACGCTTTGTCAGCAAAACTCTGACGATTTAGAAAAAACTCTTAATGCTGTTGAAGAAAAATTTGGGCCATGGCTTTCACAAATGGAATGGATTAACTTCGGTGGCGGCCATCATATAACTAGGGAAGATTATGATATCCCATTATTGGAAAAGTGTATTAAGAAAATGCAAGATAACTACGGTTTACAAGTTTACCTTGAACCTGGAGAAGCCGTTGCTCTTAACGCAGGCTATTTGATTACAACCGTACTTGATACAATTCAAAATGGCATTGAAATAGCTATTCTAGACACGTCCGCATCTTGTCATATGCCTGATGTGCTTGAAATGCCTTATCGCCCTCCACTATTTGCATCAGGTGAAGCAGGAGAGAAGCCATTTACGTATCGATTAGGTGGACAAACTTGTATGGCTGGAGATGTCATTGGAGAGTATTCCTTTGATCAACCATTAAAAAATGGCGATCGCTTAGTATTTGGTGACATGGCCATCTATTCTATGGTGAAGAACACAACGTTTAATGGCATGCCATTACCAACTATTGCCGTAAAAGGCAAAGATGGAGACTGCTATATTGCTCATCAGTTCGGCTATCAAGATTTCAAAATGAGACTTGCATAGGGACAGGGGGGGACAGGGGGACAGGTCCCTTGTCCCATTTTTTTACCGCTACTCCAAAGAAAAAACCTTACCACAGTACAAACTAGCGGTAAGGTTTTTTCTATTAAACCGCTTCTCTATGGGATGTTAACGGTATTAATTTATAATTCATCAATCTTAAAGTTTTCTGAATGTAACCAATCAATTACCCTTGCTTTATTTTTTTCATATTTATACTGATAATATTGTTCTCGAATATCTGGGTACTCTGTTGGGGGTCACCTCCAACGTCGTAATTGGTAAAATTTTAGCTGCCTTTTTTGTCGCAAAAAATATAATATAAGAGCCGTCAACTCTAACGACCATAGTATAATGGTCGTTAGAGTTGACGGCTCTTAAACTTTAGAAAAGGAAAAGGTCATTTGTCTCAATAGCTTGGCGGCTGGACAAATGACCTCTAACAACTATGATTATTTTACTAGATTCGCCTCGTTCTATCAAGAAGTATAATGATTCCATTAATAAGTATGATGTTGAATTACGATGTCCGTGCTGCGGTAGAAGAATGAAAAAACACGGCAAATATAAAAGATGGGTTCATATGAAACACCAGTCCTCGATAATCTTTGTGTTAAGAAGGCGTTGTGGTTCTTGTGATCGTACGTTTTCGTTACTCCTTGTTTTCTTACTCCTTGGTCTCGTTTTTCAAATGTTTTTCGTGAATTTATTGCACGGTGGTTGTTAATGGGAGTTCCGTTAACGCATCTCACTAAGCGACTTTCTCATTGTACAGTCCCAATCATTTCCTTACGGACTTTACGTCGTTGGAAAATGAAATTAACCTCTCGCTTTAATCAGTGGATTGCCAAGCAACGTGTTAGATTGGCGCATGATTACCAAGCAGGTGATGATTTACTTGAACTTTACCGTAAGGGAATTAGTCTTATCCAAGAGTGTGAGCTTTACTTCAAGATTTTGTTTCATGGAAAAAAACATATTCCTGGAAAAGGAAAGTTATTCTCATCACTCAATCTTCGTCAACACAAAGGGTTATTCTGGTAGCCACCAGGAATGTCGTTTCAATTGCATAAAATTGGTTTCTACCCCTTTTTTTACTACACAAAATATGTCTGTTTTCCTTTCCTTAAAAACAGAAGAAAATTAAGAGTGTTTACATTTGTAAAAAAGGAGAGGAAAACGAGTGGATGAAAATTTACGCAATGAAATCGCAGCATTTCGTTTTGGGTTAATTGCCAAAGTTGTTCAGCGAAAGCTTAATGCTGGGGGGAGAAATATAACCTTTTAAAGGAGATTGCAGCACAAAGATATTCCATCCCAGGCAGTGAGAAAACCACAATTAGCCTTAGATCATTAGAAAGATATTTGAAAAACTATGAAAAAGATGGATTTGATGCATTAAAGCCTCAAAAAGAGAGAAAAAGGGAAGTCTTCAATATGTGGACCACTCTATATTGAAACGAGCTGTGGAATTAAGAAAAGAACTTCCTAGCCGTAGTGTGGAACAGGTAATTCGAATTTTGGAATTAGAAGAACGTGTTCCGGTTGGTGTCCTCAAAACACGTACGCTCTCAAGATATTTTCAAGAACAGGGTTGGAGTAAGCGAGATATTTACCGTGCGGTAAAGAAAGAATTTCAACATTTCGAACACGCAGCTCCTAATGATTGTTGGCAAGCAGATACACAACATGCCCTTTATTTACCCGATCCAAATCATTCGGGGCGAAGAAAGAAAGCATACTTAATAGCAATTATTGATGATTATAGTCGTCGGATTATGCACGCTGAATTCTTTTTTGAAGAACGTTATCCACGTCTTGAAAGATGTGTTCAAAAAGCGGTATTAAAGTATGGTGTGCCCCATTTGTTTTTCTGTGATAATGGCTCTGTTTATAGCGCAAAACAGTTTAAAGTGATTTGCGCGCGTATGGGGACGAAGTTAATCCATGCAAGCCCGTACTCGCCAGAATCAAAAGGCAAGGTTGAAAAGTTTTTCCAATATGTTGATTCAAGCTTTACCGGTGAAGCAAATCTTCTCATTAATCAAGGCAAGTTGACGACATTAAAATCGTTAAATGAGTACTTGCGATCATGGTTGGATGCCTACGATCATCGGGTTCACCGCGGGACTGGACAAACACCAAAAAAGCGATATGAAGCGAAACAAGAGGAACAACGGTTTCTTTCTCCTGAAGAGTTAAAAGAAATCTTTTTATGGGAAGAAGACCGTTCAGTTAGAAAAACAGCGGTGATTGAATTAGAGGGAAATCTTACGATGTAGATTCGTCTTTACGGGGTAAAAAAATTATCGTTCGTTATAACCCATTTGATTTATCCTATGTACAGGTTTGGAAAGATGACTTGCGCTACCCAGATGCAAAACCAGCTGAACTGCGAAATCAAAGTCATTCAAAACTTCATGAACCATATGATGAAAAGTCCTCACCAACGGCTGTATCGGATTATTTAGATCGGTTGAAAAAACAGCAGGATGAGGAAAAGCGAAAACAACTAGGAACCACAAGTTTTGTCCAATGGAAAGAAAAATCAAGGGGGCGTAGCGAATGTTAGATTTCTTCGAAATGAAAGGTGTTCCATTTACTCGTGAGATTTTAATTGAACAACTATATAGCTCATCTAGCTACAATGAAGCAACAGCTCGATTAGAGTACGCTGCTGAAAATCGACAGTTTTGCTTATTAACTGGTGAGGCTGGTATGGGAAAATCAACGGCTGTAAGATCATTAGTACAAAAACTAGATCGTACAAAATACCGTTATTTATATTTATGTGACTCTGAACTAACTCCTAAACTATTTTATCGAGAAGTTTTACAAAACTTTGGAATTCACCCTGCATTTCGATCAACCGAAGCGAAACGACAGTACCAATCTTTAATGTTAGATATTTATGAGAATGAGAGAAAAACACCAGTTATTGTTATTGATGAAGCACACCATTTCTCGGAGCCGATGTTGCAAGAGTTACGCTTCATACTTAACTTTAAAGAAGATTCTATGTCTCCTCTTACCCTTATTGTCGTTGGGCAACCTAGTCTACGAAATCAATTAAAAGTGAAGCACCTAGAAGCTATCGATCAAAGGATACAAATGCGATACCAAGTAACAGGGCTAACTGAGCAAGAAACAAAAGCTTACATTAAACATCAATTGATAGTAGTTGAAACACCATATGAGATTTTTTCAGAAGAAGCCATTCAGGCAATTCATAACTTTAGCCAGGGGATTCCGAGAAAAATTAATACTCTATGTAGTCAAAGTCTTTTAGATGCATTTCTTCAAGGAAATAAAGTTGTAGGAGAATCCCACATTCACCGTGTAATCAATGAATTATAAGGGGAAAGTAACATCGAAGATGATTAATAACTTAGAAGATTATAAGAACCAGCTTGAAGATGGGATCGGCGAAATGGAGACTATGGTTGATCAATTAAGAGCTGAAATACACGATTTATTGGAGAAAAAGGTAGCATTAGAAAAAGTAGTTGAAGTGTTTAAAAACGATCTTAGAAATTTCATCTAGGTTCTTCCGCTTTGGATGCGCCAAATTAAGTGACTAAATCAATCGCCAGTGGCAATGAGTGTGACTCTACATAACAAGCCACGTCAATGTCACTGGCAGTTAATATGACAATTTTCGAGACTGCGGACAGTACTCCATTAATACATCTTTAAATCTTCGAAAAACACCTTTATTTCTAGAGAGGACATCGTACAACTGAGATTTAGCTTTATCAGAATAAACCGTTTCAACAAACTCTTCCATGTCTAAAAAGCCTTCTCGAGAGTCAGTTTGTGGAACTTTAAAGTAGATTTCTCCGAACCCTTCCTCAACCTTTTCCATTAATTCATCATACTCGTTTCTATCAATATAACTCGAAACAAATGCTATATCCTTTGTTTCGATATTAAGAAAATATTCATGGTCCATTTGATTATCATCGTAGCAATTAACTAGTTCTTCCAAAATTTCTTTTGAGATTTCCATACTAACTTTCCCCTCTGACTAATCTTTATTTATATTATAGACAATTCTAATTAGATTTTTATCATAGTTAACACAGAAATATTGGGACAAGGGGTACCTCGCTCCCAACCATTACCTAACTCGAGCTATTACACTTTTTGAGATACCAGTTAATCTTGACAATTGCCTTATTGACACACCATTTATCATTTTTAGCTCAACAATTAGTTTATCTCGATCAACTTTTTTCATTTGCTGCAACTCATAGACATTTTTGATACCAAGCCCCATTAAATAGTCTTTTATATCCTTATCAGAGACTTTAATTTTTTCTATATCATCTAAATACCTACTCTCATGTTCATCAATTTTTTTCATAAAGTCAATAAACAACTGAAGCCCCTTGCTTGGATCTACTGAAAATAAACGAAGTGCAAATTCAGTATCAATGATTAAAGGTTTACTAGTATATTCATGCATACTCGTCCATTCACTATCAAAGACGCTTTTTGTCAGACCTGCCTTTAATGGATTTTGGTGAATATATCTTAAAACAGTTAAAAAATATCTTTGATCTTCTACAGCTTCACTTTTAAATCTCTCTTGGAACAAATGACCATTACGACCGTATTTTGAATTGTACCAGTAAACATAGCTGGAACTAATTTTTTTGATAGCATTTGAAATTGTTTCTTCACACTCTCTCATTAATAAATGCACATGATTATCCATAAAACAATAACTATAAAGCTCATAGTTACATTTAACTTTGTATTTTCTTAGCGTTTCAAAAAACCTTTTTTTATCTTCCTCCTCTTCAAAAATTATTTGTTTATTAACTCCTCTCATCATTACGTGATAAATCCCACTCCTACTTTTAATTCTTGCAACCCTAGGCATTTAAGTTCACCTCAACATTGATTTAATTCTAAATAAATTAACGCTTTGCTGAAAAGATAATATTATGCTTAAAATGTAATATTCTTGGATTTACAACTTGATCGAGAGATTTATGTGAGAAGAAATTTGGATGCAATCGGTGAATTGGAAAATATCGTTATCTTGTTAGGAATAAGAGGAAAATCTTAAGGTAGAGTAGAGTGAGGTAAAAATAAATAGATGATTATTTATTAGACAAAACTGAGAAAAATCCTGCAATTAATTATAAATTCATAAAAATGAAAGATTGGGACAAGGGACCTGTCCCTCCGTCCCACGTCCCAACCCCATCCCATTAATATTTTCTAATAACTTTCCCTTCATAGACTTCCTCAACACTTAAGTGACTATCACTCTTTAGTGAGAGTTCTATAATCTTGGATAAAAGATTTTCTTCAATGATTGAGGCTAAATGCAATACTCTAATGAACCCTGTCTCTATTAACTCTGCTTCCTCACGTGATTTTAAATTAAAATACTGAACTGCTTTTCTTACTATATCTTTCATCGCTTCGACATCATCTTCTTTAAAATCATATTTTATTGTTTCATCCACAAAATCATTTAGACTTTTCGACATAAAAACTTCTCCTTTATGCTACGAATATGGGACAAGGGACCTGTCCCCTTGTCCCACCCAGCTATGGATTACACACATTGCAATAGGTAGGATCGGCGTGTTTATTTCCATTGGGATACTTTGTCTCTTTTTGATGTTTACACTTTTTACACTCATTAATTTGTAGTAAAGGCATATTTGTTGGAAAACCACAAAGGTGACATGGTAAGCCTTTTTTTACTTCGATCACTTCAAAGCCTGGAGTCTGACAATTTGGGCATAATGAGTTCATTTTAGAAACAAGATCAAGTGTAGCTAGTTTAATGTTGCTCATTCGAATGGGATTGTACATCGCTCGCATATCCGTTTCGACGAATGCAGTTGGTTGGGATTGTGTAAAAGTTGTCACCGAATCTCTCAGCCGATTGACATCCGTAATCCCTTTGATTATTTCGTTCTGATCTGTTGTCGTAGCATTCTTTTTTACGATTACACCATGCTCTGGAAAACCAATAGTCTTTGCAAACTCATAGGCTTCCTCAAAGCTTCCTACTTCTTTTTGAGCGTAGTTTGTATTGCCGTTTGCTACATAACCAGTTAATTCGAGGTCTAGATCTTTATCTACAAAAAGTATTAGCTCTCGATTAAAGGGCGCAAATGAAAAAATTGGGTGTGGGCCAAAAGAGCCTTCGCTTGCAATCCCTATGTTTAATCCACTTTGAAGCATCGCTACTTCTACCTTTTTCCGTGCTGCTTCAAGTTGATCCCCCATTCTCTCAACTTCATTTGTAAAAGTCCCAAAAACATCTGAATTAAATTCATGAGGGACGGTAATGTTGATACCTAATTCACTTTTCAATATAGGAGCAATCACTTCTTCTTTTTTATGCATCGTTGCAATGACCGCTTCACGTCCATCAAATAATTTTTTCGCTTTTTTATCCAAAGGACTTTTCTCCTTTCAACTGTGGGGATTAATGAATAACTCTTCCCAGTAGTCCTCTAAACTTGCAATACGATAAAACCTAAGAACAACTAATATTTTTTTATTTTATCACCTTATTCCCTTCTTAACAAAAAAATCCTTGGGACAAGGGACCTGTCCCTCTGTCCCGTTTTTTTAAAATAACTTTCTAAACAAAAAAGTTTAGAAAGGGTGACAATAGTCACTTACTGAAGTATTAGCATCACTTATACTGAAATTAATCAACGAAGGGGAGGTTGGAAGAATGGCAATCAAAAAGTTAGAAAAAACGGAAATTAATAAGGAAGAATCATCTTTAGTAGGAACAGCCTTTGGAGTTGGATTTGTCGGTTTAATGATCTTAGTGAGCTATATAACTCTATACGGATTTTATATGGTGAGAGTATAGAAGGGGGAATGGAAAAATGCATAAATCAGAAAAAGTTTGGCTTACAATAAGTTTTGGTATGATCATGTTATTTATGATAGCAACTGGTTATCAAGCATTTGCGCTAGGTATGGCACCTCCAGGAGGAATGGAACTGATCGACCCGCAAAAAGTTGATCAAACAGCACCATTTGATAATCCGGGAATTACGCAAATTGGCGAAAATGAATATGAAGTAGTTATGACTCTACAAATTTTTAGTTTTACTCCAATGGAAATTGAAGTTCCGGCGGGAGCTACTGTTCATTTTAAATTAACATCAAAAGACGTTGTCCATGGATTTCAAATTGTAGGTACGAACGCCAACGGTATGGTAATGCCTGGTCATGTGCTAAATATGACTCAAACATTTACTGAACCGGGTGAGTATTTAGTGTTATGTAATGAATATTGCGGTATCGGTCACCAGTTTATGGCGACAACGATTACGGTGAAATAAAGGAGGGGATTATGTTGGAAATGAGCGCACAAACACTAAAAGATAAAACGAATGAAGTGTTAGGAGTAAACCTTGAAGACGCTAAGTTAACGAAATCATATTTATTAGTAGCATTTATTGCATTGCTTCTCGGGGGACTATTTGGATTATTACAAGGTATAAATCGTGCAGGACTAATCGAGCTACCAACATGGCTTAACTATTATCAAGTTCTTACTGCTCATGGCTTATTGTTAATAGTGGTATTTTCGGGATTCTTCATGATTGGTTATTTTTACTCAGGTCTTTCACATACACTAGGAGGTCTTCTTCCTAAAGTTCGAAAACTGGGTTGGATTGGTTATGGATTAAGTATGTTCGGTACCGTATTAGTTGTAATAATGGTATTAATGAATGAAGCATCGGTCTTATTCACATTTTATCCACCGATGAAGGCGAACCCAATCTTTTATTTTGGATTAGTATTTGTTGTATTAGGTATTTGGGCGTGCTGCTTCGGGGCATTTATTCAAGTAGCGAATTGGAGAAAAGAAAATAAAGGTCAACATCTTCCGATACTTTCATTCTTTGCAACGGGTGCATTTATCTTACTATTAGCTTGTACATTATTTGTTGCAGTAGAGGTTTTATTCTTGATCCTTCCTTGGTCACTTGGTTGGGTTGATACAATCAATGTTATGTTAGCACGGACGCTATTCTGGGCGTTTGGACATACTGCGGTAAATATTTGGTATATGACAGCGGTATCTGCTTGGTATGTGATTGTACCGAGAGTTATTGGTGGAACGCTTTGGAATGATACATTAACTCGTGTTGTTGTCGTTGCTCTTGTTATTATGAATATTACTGGGGGCTTCCATCACCAAATCGTTGACCCAGGTATTTCAGATACGATCAAATATATGCATGTATTTATGAGCTTAGCAATTGGTTTCCCTTCATTAATGACTGCATATGCTCTATTTGTTGTCATGGAACGTACAGGTAGAAGAAAAGGTGGAAAAGGTGTTTTTGGTTGGCTTAAGAAGTTGCCATGGGGCGATGTTCGTTTCTTAGCACCGTTCATAGCAATGCTAGCTTTTGCTCCAGCTGGTGCAGGTGGTATTGCTCAAACAACATTCCAATTAAATTCAGTCGTTCATAACACGATGTGGGTAGTTGGACATTTCCACTTAACACTTGGAATGTCTGTTGCAATGACGTTCTTTGGTATTAGTTACTGGTTAATCCCGTATCTTTCAGGACGTGTCTTAACTCCAGCGATAAACAAATTAGGTGTGATCCAAACAATTATTTGGTCAGGTGCGATGATCCTTATGGCATTCGCGATGCATACTGCAGGGTTATTTGGTTCACCACGAAGAACTTCTTATACAACGTATGGAGATCACGCAGCAGCACTTGGATGGGATCCATACATGATGTTAATAGGTATCGGTGCAGTACTCTTACTAATCGGAGTTCTAATCCAATTTTATGTTGTCATAAATCTTATGTTCTTTGCTCCTAAGGGGCAGACAGAATTCCCAATTGCTCCAAAAGAGCCAGGAGATGTAACTGGATATTGGACAGAAAGATGGGGAGTATGGGTTGTACTGATGATTATTGTTGTTGCAATGGCTTATGTGGTTCCTATCGTTGACATGATTGTAAACGCACCTCCAGGGTCACCGCCATTTAGAACTTGGTAAGCTAGTTTGGTATAGAGATAGTTCGTAAACTACGGCTATCTCTTTACTTATAATTTGACACTATTTAAAGTAAGGATGTGACCTACATGAATAAAACTAAGCATAATACAATTGCTATCATTGTTGTTTTATTATTTGGATGTATACTGTTTTATGTAGGGACGGATGGATTTCGTGCATATACGGCAGAAACTGCAAGAGTTAATCAATTAATGAAAGATCAACCTCAATTTCCAGATGTAACTTTAGAGGATAGTAATGGTCGAATTTATTCTTTTTCTGAATTTGAAAATAAATATGTATTTATTACATTTATGTATACAGCTTGTACAACGGTCTGCTGGGAGCTAGAGGCAAACATGGGAGAGGTCTATAATCTCATTCCTGAGCAATATATTGGTGAAGACATCGTCTTTTTAAGTATAAGTTTTGATCCTGAGAAAGACGACCCTGAAACGTTAGATCGATATAAAGGTTATTTTAATAGCGATGGTGAAACATGGAGGATGGCTAGAATTCCAGACCAAACTCAGCTAGATAATTTGTTAAAAGAATTTGGGGTAATCGTCATTCCTAATGATAGTGGACATTTCACTCATAATTCAGCTTTTTATTTAGTAAATAGACAAGGCACATTAACAAACATTATGGACTTTAAAAAGATAGAAGAAGCTGCAGATACAGTGACTACGATACTTAAAAACGATAAGGGGGAATAGGTGATGGATCAATTTAAGTTAGGTTTAGGCTTATTTATTTTCTTAGCTATTCCACCTGTTGCTACTTTTATGGAATCGGTCATGGTCATTCATATGCATATGCAAATGCCGATGCTTATTATCGCCGGCCTTTTAATAGCACCTTTCTTTCAACAGCGCTTCCCTCGTTTTTTTGAAAAATGGAATCAAAATGGACTTCCAGGCATTTTATTGTTTATAATTATTATAGGCTATTGGATGTTACCAAGAACGATGGATGAAGCATTGACACTTCAAAGTGTAGAAATATTTAAGTTTATAAGTTTACCATTTTTAGCAGGTGTCCCATTACGAGACAGCTGGAAAAAGCTCACAGATTTCCAAAAAAATTCAGTCATCACTTTTTTTACAATCGCATTTCTAGGGATGGGCGCACTTTATACATTAGCCCCCGACCAATTATGTAATAATTACTTGATTATTGAGCAACTGACACTTGGTTGGGCGTTTCTGTTAACAGCAGTTGGTATGATTGTTTACCTCTTGTATGTAGCTTTTGTTGATCCTTCTCAATACGAATAATTTTGAGATTACTAGTGTTTTGGGGTAAAGTTAGTTTGAAGTACTTCTTAGGGGAGGATAAAATGAATAAACAAGACATACTTTCCTCGCAGAAAGTTGGTGAGACATCACGTTTATATATCAATAATAATAATGCATCGACTCTAATTACTGACTTAAAGTCGTTACTAAAACTCCCTGTTTTAATTGCCAATGTTCTACCGGTATTTACGGGTTTTTGGTTAGCATTGTATTTTTCAAATGCCTCCTTTAATGACTACTTAGGTATGTTTTTGTTAACAATCATTGGAAGCACATTGGTTATGGCTGGTGCCCTTGTTCTTAATAACTGGTACGATGTCGATATTGACTCAATCATGGCTAGAACAAAAAAACGCCCAACGGTAACAGGAAATATCCCTCTAAAAGTTGTATTAATAATAGGAATTATTCTTACTCTTCTCGGATTTATTCTATTACTTTTCACGACGGTTGAAGCAACCATCTATGCATTTATCGGGTGGTTTACTTATGTTTTTTTATATACGATGTGGTCAAAACGTAAGTATACTTTAAATACCGTGATAGGAAGTGTTTCAGGTGCGGTTACGCCATTAATCGGCTGGACAGCCATAGCATCTGGATTTCATATTGTTCCTATTATATTATTTTCAATCTTATTTATTTGGCAAATGCCACATACATTTGCCATAGCCATGAGAAAATGTGAAGAATATAGAGCAGCAGGTGTTGCGATGCTTCCTGTTGTTCACGGATTTAAAATGACAAAAAGGCAGATGCTCGTTTATGTTGCATGCTTATTACCGTTACCAATTTATTTGCTTGAGCTCGGTACAACCTTCTTTGTTATTGCAACATTACTTAATCTGATCTGGCTAGGAATATGTATTAATGGCTTATTTATGAGAGACGATGAAAAATATGCTTATATTAACTTTCTTTACTCAGTCAATTATATTACCATTTTATTTCTCCTGATGATATTGGTGACATCGCCAGTATCCCAGTAATGCCCCATTTGCATTTTGATAATGGTTAAATTACAAGAGTTATAAAAGTAGGAAACTCAGTCCGCTATTGCCCTATTAAACTCGCTTTTTTCAAATAAGTAGGACACTGGTGAGACAGACTAACAAGTAACTTGGCAATGATTTCGTAATTATAGGTTTGGCTTACTCCCACCATAAATCAAAAATCCTTACCACCAGTCTTAAACTGATAGTAAGGATTTTTCCTTTTACTAAACCAACGTCCCCTCATCCTTCTAAAAGAAACTCCTCAACGCCGGGGTGTATTGCCTTTTCCTATACTTCTGTGGGACAAGGTACCTGTCCCCTATGTCCCAGTTCTTAATTTATTATGATGTCTTCCAATTGGTATTACCGAAGGCGAACCTGAAACGGGGTCTTTTATTACAGTACAATGAAGGCCGAATACATCTTCAATCAACTTGCTAGTAATAACTTTTGAGGGCTCGCCCTCTGCGACAAGTTTTCCTTTATAAAGAGCAAATATATAGTCTGCATAACGTGCCGACAAGTTAATATCATGAAGAACCATTACAATCGTTTTTCCATGTTTTTGGTTAAGGTCTGTCAACAGATCAAGAATTTAAACTTGATAGGTGATATCTAAATAGGTTGTCGGTTCATCCAAAAACAATATGTCTGTTTGTTGTGCCAGTGCCATCGCAATCCATACACGCTGCCTTTGCCCTCCTGATAGCTCATCAATATTTCGATCAGCAAATTCTGTAATATTCATAATTTCCATTGCTTCGCTAACGGCTTCATAATCCTTTTTTGTCCAGCCACTTAGAAACGTTTGATGAGGGTATCTACCTCGTCCTACTAAATCTGTAACCGTTATTCCCTCAGGAACAATCGGTGATTGAGGTAAAAGTCCTAAAACACGAGCAAACTGTTTTGGTGGAATTTTATTAATTGGTTTTCCATCCATGGTAACTTGTCCAGAAGTAGGTTTAATTAGCCTAGCCATCGTTTTAAGGAGTGTAGATTTACCACAACCGTTGGCACCAATAATAATGCTTATTTTGTTACTTGGTATAGAAATACTAACATCGTTTAAAATTGTTTGATTATCGTATCCAGCAGTGATATTTTCAGATTGAAAAATATGTCTAGGTCTCATTATAAATCTCCCTTCCGATTGAATCGAATTAGCAAATAGATCAAGTAAGGCGCTCCAAGAATACCTGTGATTACACCTACAGGGTATCTAGCAACGAATGCAAATTGTCCAATAAGATCTGATGCTAAAACTAAAATGATCCCAACAAGACCTGCTGGAATAATACTTGAAAATCCAACACCAACTAATCTTTTTGCAATTGGTCCAGCAAGAAAAGCGACAAATGCGATTGGTCCTGTTGTAGCAGTAGCTAACGCAATAATAAGGACAGAACAAATAACAAGTACAATTCTAGTTTTATTCGTATCAATTCCAAGTGACGTCGCTGCTTGCTCTCCAAGTTCTAACATGTCTAATCGTTTTCCAAGCGCGATAATAATCGGTGCAAGAATAACCACAGTAATGATAAGTGGATAAAGGTTTTCCATTTTAGCCCCATTTAAACTACCACTAAGCCATCTCATTGCGGCTGGAATATCATGAGTCTTACCGATAAGTAATAAATAGGAAATAACAGCGTTCAACATCGCTTGAATTCCAATTCCTATTAAAATTAATCTACCTATTGAAAAAGACGTTCCTTTTGATAGTAGGAAAATAATGAATACTGTAACAAGCCCGCCAAAAATTGAAGCAATCGAAACTACTATATTACTCGCTTGAAGAACAATGATACAAAAAACAGCTGCAGCACTTGAACCAGCTGTTATTCCAATGACATTTGGGTTTGCTAGCGGATTACGTAACATTGTCTGAAAAATATAGCCGCCAACACCAAAAGCAAATCCTGAAAATACACCAGCAAGCATCCTTGGTAAACGGAGTGTTCCTACAGCAAAAGAAGCTCCTTTTACATCTTCGCCTAGTAAAACACGAACAACGTCCCAAGCATGATAAATCGTGTTTCCAAGCATAAGCATCGTGCAACTTAAAGCAAACGCAATAAGTACAAGCATTGAAGTCATAAAAATAAAACGCCGACGTCTCTTTAGTCTACCTTCTATAATATAATTCATAGATTCATTTATCATAACGCACGCATTTTCGCTTTCATAGTTAATAAGATTAATATAGGAGCTCCGATAAACGCTGTAACAATACCTACTTCTAGCTCACCAGGACTTCCAATAAGCCTACCAGATATATCTGACACCGTTAAAATAAGCGCTCCTGTTAAAGCTGACATCGGAATTACATAACGTAAATCAGGTCCAATTGCGAGACGAATTACGTGGGTTGCTAATAAGCCTATAAACCCAATAGGACCTGATAAAGCTGTTGCTGCACCACACAATAAAACACCGCCAAAAGCAGCAATAAGTCTAAGTGTACCCGTTCGTACGCCTAAACCTTTAGCAACTTCATCACCTAATGCTAACGCATTCAATCCTGGTGCAGTAAATATTGCTATTAAAATTCCAACCACAAGAAAAGGAACAAATGTAGATATTGCACTCCAATTTCCTACCCCAACACTACCTACTTGCCAAAATCTAAATTGATCCATAACGTTTGTACGGGGAATCATAATTGCGACAACTAAAGACGATAATGCTGCACTTGTCGCAGCACCGGCTAAAACGAGTTTAAGGGGCGTGGCACCGCCGCTCCCCATAGACCCAATTCCGAACACAAAAATGGCAGTTATGATTGCTCCCGCTAGTGCAAACCAAATGAATTGACTAGCAGTACTAATATTAAAAAAGGAAATCCCACAAACTACGAATAATGCGGCTCCTGTGTTTACTCCTAATATGCTAGGGTCTGCGATAGGATTACGAGTAACTGATTGCATAAGCGCCCCAGAAACACCTAATGCAGCACCACACATTAAACTAAATACAGTTCTAACAATCCTTTGTCTGACAACCATTGCTTCGTGAGACTGTACATCTGGATGGAACAAAGCATTCATTAGTTCCGTCCACCCAATTGCACGAGATCCAAAAGCAAGTGAAGCGAATACACATACACCGAGTAAAACGATAAGGAGTAGTAGAACTCTTATGAAATTTTTCGGCATAAGTAACTGCTTATTTTCTGAAACGGATGTGCTTATCATTTTACTTTAACTTGCTTGCAGCTTCTGAGATTAAGTTTAAATATTCATCAAGTGAATACTTAATTGAAAGTGGACTAGGAGTACCAGCTGCAGCTAGTGGCGTATTATCTCCAACAATAACTACAGATCCTCTTTCAATCGCCGGAACTTTTCCAAGAATTGGATCAGATTGTAGCGTTTTTAATGTATTTTCATCTCCATATGAAATAATAATATCAGCATCATTTAACGCATCTGCATTTTCAGCACTTAATTCAATATAAAAGCTACTTTGATCTGTGATTTGACTATTTAGACTTTCAGGGAATGCCATACCTAACTCACCTAGGAACTCTCCACGAGGATCTTTTTGTGTATAAATATAAAATTTAGACAGATCCGATACTATAAACATACCAAATGCTGCTTTTTTACCTTTAATTTCAGGGTGTTCACTTGCTTTTTCTTCGATAAATTTCTCTGTATCAGCAAGAAGTTGTAAACCTTCTTTTTCCATTCCCATACCTTTAGAGTTTAATTTAATTTGGTCTCTCCATGAAGTTACCCAAGGACCAGTTTCATATGCTACCACTGGTGCAATTTGACTTAACGTATCATAATCTTCTTGTGTCATTCCTGAATATGCTGCAAGAATAACGTCTGGAGCAGCATCTGCAATTGCTTCAAAATCTAAACCGTCAGTATCTTGAAAAAGATTTGGTTGTTCTACGCCTAATTCTTTTAATTTCTCTGCAGTCCAAGGTAACATTCCGCTATCATCTTGCACTCCGTAGTTTGCAGCTGAGAACCCTACAGGTACAACGTTAAGAGCAAGAACAACGTCTTGGTTTGCCCATGAAATTGTAACTATGCGCTCAGGTTTCTCTTCAATTACTGATTCGCCAAATGCGTGCTTGATTACGATTGGATATTCAGATTTTACCTCTTCTGAATTAGCTGTTTCTGTCTTCGGAGCCTCGGTCGTAGTTGGCTCAGAACTTGATTGCTGAGCTGAACAACCAACCAGTGCAAACATAAGGATTGCAATTACTAAAGTTGTGATTAATGAAAAATTTCGTTTTGCATTCATTTTTATAACCATCCTTGTCATTAAATAATTTTGATAACGATTATCATTATCATTAATATAATTTTTTAAAAATAAATTGTCAATGGTAATTATTATGGAGACCAGAAGAGTTCCTAGTCAATAAAGGTTGATCACCAGTGCAACGCTAATTGTATATGATAATCATTTTCAACGGAATATCTGCACCTAATTTAATTATTTTTGCAACATATTTAATTGAATAACGAAACATTAAAGAATATACTTCTTTAAAAGGAGAATGCAAAAATGATCATAACGTCTTACCAACAATCTAAATCTACATTTTTAGAAAATTTATCTTTTAATAAAATTGAATGTGAAAATTATACTATATACACAAATAAATCAAGACCTGAGCTTGGGTACCTTATTAACTATTCAAGAGAAGGTTGTTACGATCTACTTATTGCAGACTATACAATACCTGAGGATTTTTCGATGAAATTTGATAATCCGGAGCTATTAATGCGGTTTGGTGTAGTCTATGAAGGTGTAACGCAGTTTAAGGTGGAAAACAATCCTGTCTACTCTTTTACTCCCTCATCATTTTTTGTTCTTGAAAAAGATCTAAGAGTGACAACAACGTGGGAAAAAGGCCAACATTTTCACGGAACTGAAATAACTATATTTGAAAACTATTTTAATGAAATTTTAAAACCTAATTTTCCAAATGTCCTTGATATTCAATCATTAATTAAAAACTATACTTATACGTATCTACCCTTGGATATTATTGAAATTATAGGACAATTACAAAGTTTAAATCACGAAAATGCGCTAACTAACATCTATTTAGAAAGTAAAATTTTAGAGTGTATTGCTATATTAATAAATGAAGTTACTAAATCTAAAGAAAATGCTTTTACAAATCAAATTGACTATGGAAATATTCATATTGGCACCAACAGAATAACGAAACTAACCTTTTCGGATATTCAAGCGGTTAAAAAAGCACATGATATTTTACAAAAAAATTATGATAACCCTCCCACTATTAAAGCCTTAAGTAAGATGGTATTTTTGAATGAACAAAAGTTAAAGGCAGGATTTTCGAAGCTTTATCACACATCCATCGGAGAATACATAAATAAACTAAGAATGTCTGTTGCTGCAAATCTTTTATCTACTACCGATTTAAGTATTGAAGAAATTGCTCATAAAATTGGTTATAACTATTCCGCAAACTTTTCTAAAATGTTTAGAAAGACTTACGGAAAAACTCCCTTAAAGTTTAGAAAAACAAAATAAGGGACAAGGGGACAGGTACATTGTCCCAGACAAAAAAGAACAATGTACCTTTTCCTATGTGCCTTTCAAAAATCAAGACATATTCTTCATAATTCTTTTTGCTCTAATAAAATCTAATGCTTCTTTTAGTAAAACCTCATCTACTATTTCATTCTCAATAATAAGTTTGTACTTTCCTTGTAGTAGTCCTATATCAGAAATCAGGTAATAAGCATCGGAATTTTCATCTTCGACATGGCTAGGGCTATTCGAATACCCAACTAAATAATCAATTGAAACGTTAAACACGGTAGCAATTTTTTTCAATGTCTCAGTTTCTGGAGATCGAATACCGTTTTCGTAACCTGAGACAGCGACCTTTGAAACCCCAACTTTATCTCCTACTTCTTGCTGCGTTAATTTACTTTCTTTTCTTAAACGTTTAAACCTCGATTTAAAGTCCGGCATGAATAGCATTCCTCCTCTTTAAAACTAGTCTATATTTAGTTAATTATACCATTGTGGTAAAAACTATTTAACTATTAATCATGGTTATAATAGTGTTAACTGTAGGTTAAAAAACTGTTGATTATTAACTTATAGTTAACTATACTAAAAATCGTTGTGGTAAAAAACAACTAGATAAACATATTTTATAAGGGGTGTTAAAAAATTGAAAAAAATTAAGGGGATTTCATCAATTTTAGGGGCTGCGTTTTTAGCAATGACCCTAGTCGCATGTTCGGAATCTACTACTACTGAGCCGGTTGCAGTAGCAGCAGAATCAACGCATGTCATCACAGAGACGGAAGTTCTGGAATTTCAGCAAAGCTGGGGAGAAGGAATTGTTCATATCGGTGAGGTATTCACGAGTGGTGGCGACTATGAAACTGCCGCTTCTGAACATATCAATCGTTTCTATGGTTATGAAGATATGAATACTGTTCTTTTCAAACCAACTTTAGCTAAGGAAGTACGTCACCGTGACACATTTGAAAGTGCTATGTCTTATTTTATAGGTGGAGATATCTCCGAGGATAAAGGTTTTGCTATTACACCTTGGACAAATGTACGTTGGGAAAATGAAGGAGTTATCATCGAAGGAAATCAAGCTGTAACTATGGGTGTTTATTATTTCACGCCTGGTAACGGTGGAGAGCCTGTCGAAGTAGAATACACTTTCGCTTACACAAAAAATAATGATGGCGAGCTAAAAATTGTTCTTCATAGCTCTCATCTTCCATTTAGTGCTACTAAAGCAATTACAGAAGAAGAAGTTCTAGAATTCCAGCAAAGCTGGGGAGAAGGAATTGTTCATATCGGTGAGGTATTCACGAGTGGTGGCGACTATGAAGCTGCCGCTACAGAACATATCAATCGCTTCTATGGTTATGACGATATGGAAACAGTTCTTTTCAAACCAACTTTAGCTAAGGAAGTACGTCACCGCGGCACATTCGAAAGTGCTTTATCTTACTTCGTAGGTGGAGATATTGCTGAAGATAAAGGTTTTGCTATTACACCTTGGACAGATGTACGTTGGGAAAACGAAGGGGTTCAAATTGAAGGTAATAAAGCTGTAACGATGGGTGTATATTATTTTACCCCAGCTAATGGCGGAGAGCCTGTCGAAGTAGAATACACTTTCGCTTTTACAAAAAATAATGATGGCGACCTAAAAATCACTCTTCATAGCTCTCATTTACCTTTTGGTAATTAATTAGTTAAATAATATAATAACTAGAAGAGATCCATTAATTAACGGATCTCTTCTAGTTTTTGAAGTTTATTCTCATCTTCTATTAAAATAAATTCAATTGCCTCAATTTTTTTGAGCCAACCAGCGGTTTGATTGTCTCACTGTTCCTTTATTGGTTACTTTGCCTATTCAGCTACCTTTATCCTACGCTTCACTTGGTGGTTCTTAATTTACCTTTAATTTCATACCTCTTTATTCAGGCTTATTAGACGGGTTTTACTGACTGCTTGTTTCCTTCATTCTTTAAGAACAGATGATCAAGAGCAAATAACTTACTACCATTTAACACAAGGTATAAAGCTACAGTAAGCAACACTAGATCGTAAGCATATCCATCGAAAAATCCAGCTGCTAATTTGACTTTTAAAATAGCTCCTGCCATAATAAGTCCAATCAATGCAGAAACAACTCGTGTACCAATACCTAGGATCAAAGCAATACCTCCAACTAATTCAATAGTTGCTACAATATATGCGAACCCTCCTGGTAAACCAATACTATCAAACCAACCTGCAATATTTTCGATACCACCTTGGAATTTCGCTGCCCCATGTGCTAAAAATACAATTCCTAATACAACTCTTAATAATAATGTTCCAACTTCATTTCTGTTTGACATAATTTATTCCTCCATTTATTTTTATAATTCCAATGTTACTGTTACTAGTTGCTGTTTTTCCACTTTACTCTACTTATTTTATCTTGAATTTAAGATATTTAATCAAAAAATTTTTTTTATATACGATCCTCCTCATTACAAATGACAAGATACTTTATTATAGTTAATACGCATTTAGAAGCAAGACAGTATACCATTAGACATATGCAGGGGTTTCATACCCTTAATTGTAAAAGTAAAGGTCAAGATTTTTTACCTTGACCTTTATAGGATTACTTCTTTTGTCCACTCTTACCGTTTAGATGAGAACCATCACAGTTCCCGTTTGGACTTTTTGTGTTTCCGCAACCACACTTAGCCATGTATACACCCCCTACAAGTAAAATAAGAAAATAACATTTTTTTCACCTACTGATTAAAGAAGGAATGTTATTTCCTTTTACAACATCTGTTGTTATATTTAATTATGAACTATACATTTTTTTATTGTAAGTACGCACAATAAAGTAATATAGTATACAAAAGGATACTGTAAGGAGGGCTACATTTTGTCCGAATGTAAAGTGGATACAGCTTTAGAAGCCATAGTTGGGAAATGGAAGCATAAAATCCTATTTCATATGATTAAACAAGATAAAATTCGTTTTAACGAATTAAAACGATCCATACCAGGGATCACTCAAAAAATGCTTACTTCCCAATTACGCGAACTAGAACAACATGACCTAATTACTCGAAAGGTGTACGCACAAGTTCCACCAAAAGTTGAATATTCTCTAACCGAGCATGGGAAAAGCCTTATTCCAATCTTATCCATGATGAGTGTATGGGGTGAAGAGCATGTTAAACACGTTGAGTCTCTTTATCGGGAAACTGACGAAAAGGCGTAGGGACACAAAAGAGTCTAGAGACAAGCTGGAACTTTATAAACTAAGTTTTGTAATTTCATTCTTTTATTTTGAATAATATAAAAGATGCTGGGACAAAAGTGTTTTAATCAATGAGAAATCCGAACAATGGTAGTTGGTGCAATCCATCGCTTCGGAAATATACTTCGCTTTCCGCGGGCGGCTGGTGAGCCTCCTCGTGCTTACGCACTGTGGGGTCTCACCCTTGCCTTTCATCCCGCAGGAACGAGCGTTACTCCACTGCTAATACTTCGAGTTGTCTCGACGGATACGCTTCGTCAGCGTTAGCATGTAGAGGAAGAGACAGTATCTCTACGTATATTTCCTCCGCTATCGTTTTGTATTGTTCGGATTTTCAGTTAAACACTTTAGTTATGTCCCAACCTCATTTCTTTTCTATACCTTTACCTCTACCCTCTTAAAAAACTCTTCAACGCACGGTACACGTCGCTCTTTTCTTTTAAAATAAAGTGGCGGAAGCGTTCGTCTGAGATGTTTTTTTAGGCATTCATGAGTGTACTGCATCTCGAATTAATCTTGAAGAAAAAGTCTTTCTCATCCTACTGATTACAGCCATTAAAATGTACCACCTCTGACATAGTATTTACCACCAAATGACAATGATTGTACCAGAAAATGACAGACTGTTTACCACTACATAGATTTGCTACTGTATTACGTAGTAGACTTTATACTACGGAGCAATGAACCTTTAGTTTTATTAGATATTTGAAAAAAAGTTCATGAAAAGAGGATAAACTTCAAAAAGGTACCTTATATAAATAAATGGTACCTTTTTCTATATTAAAAGTACTTTCTATAAAATTCTTGTCTCAATTTTCCACTCAACTGAGCATAGATACGAGTAGTTTCACTTCTTTCATGCCCAAGTAAACTCTGTATAACATCAAGAGGAGCTCCGTTATTAAGCAAATGAGTTGCATAACTATGGCGCAATTGGTGAGGGTGTATGGTTTTGTCGATACCAGCCCGACTCGAAATGCGCTTGATAACATACCTCATCTGGGCTATGCTCATTCGGTGTGGATTTCGCTCCGTCACAAAAATAGCTGGGTCTTGATCTGTTCGCTCTTGTAGGTAACGCTTCAACCAAATATCACATCTGATATTAAAATACACTTCACGCTCTTTATCTCCTTTCCCTCTTACAATTGCTGAACGGTTCCCGACATTAATACAATTCTTATCTAATGAAACAATCTCACCAATTCTACATCCCGTCGAAAACATAAACTCAAACAAGGCTTTCTCCATTGCGGTATGGCAACCTTCCCTTAAATGTTCAATTTCACGTTCTGTTAAGAACTTTGGGATTCGTTTTCCTACTTTTGGTTCCTTGATTTTGGCAGCAGGATTAGTGGTTATATGACCTTCCTCGTGTAACCAACGGAAAAATGATCGGATAAAACGAACACGATGAGCAAGACTCGATGGTTTTAATCCTTCGCTTGATAAAGCTAAGTAATCTTTAATACCTTGGGTTGTGACAGATTGAGGGTTAATATCTTGGAAGTGACGGACTAAGAGATTTGCTTGCAGTCGGTAGGCATTTAATAGAGACTCGGAAATTAAATGATTAAATTTAGGTCTCCTGGAGCTTATGAGCTTGTTTTAAGAGGAAAGCGTGGGATTTTCAAAGTCATTTTCAAAAAAATGAATGACAAATAAACCACATGAAGTGGATTTTTTGAAAATTATATTTTAAGATGACTTTATAAGGACAAAAAGGACTGAATAATCGGGTTGGTAGCCACAAAATTATTCTTTTTTGCTTCCTTTATCCATGCATCGGCATGCTGACACATGCCGATGATATATGTACGAATATTCCAATGTCTAGAACTTCGTCCTCTTGAATCTTCTAAACGATAATCCACTTTTTGCCGTTTAATACAACGCTCAACTCCAGTTCGCAAAGAATAGCGTTTTCGCCATTCCTTACTATCACGTTTGATACGTGGAAAGAGACGAGGATTATCCTTCGTCGCTGTATAAAATGTTCGACCATAATCTGAATCTGAACACGGATTTGGGCATTCCCATTTTCCGCATACGGCTGGACAACGCCATTTGCGCCGATAGGTTTTTTGATTTAATCCCCAGTGGATCATCTCTCGACCAATAGGGCAGACTGGAACACCTTTAAGATTTATATCCATTTGTTTATGCTGAAATTGTTTAGAACGTCTTGGATTAAGGTCAATGATGGCTGAAACATCATAGTGTTCTAACATTTCATAGATGGGAAAAGCATCTAGAGCAGAATCTAAGATGACTTCACTGATTTTCCAATCAGAATACCAATGTTTGAGTTCATGAAACGTACTTACAAATAAAACTGAGTCATGTTTACTGGCTCTGTAGAGCCTTGGATAAATAGGTAAGTCATAAGGACTATCAGATGCAGTTACCATGAATAGGCTTCGCCCATAATAGTACTTTTCTCTAGAACTATCCCAACCGTAATCAGCGTCAGGGTCTGAGAATTGTCTCTTGCATTGGCATTTCCAATTTCCTTGTTTACGACAATCGCATAGAAACTTACCATAAGGTCTTCCACCAGTAACAACGGGAGATCCATCACCGAGGATGCTTAAGGACATGGTGTCACCTAGTAATCCTTGTGTTGCTGATTTATTGACGAACAAGGATTGAAAGATCATTTGAAGTTGGTCATGGGCTTTCGGTGTATATTTAATATCCTTATTTTTCAAGGCGCGTTTAACTAGTTTTTCAACAATCTTAGGGTTTTTAGGCTCTTGTTTCTGATTCTTTTTGCCTTTCTTTCTTGGTTTCTTTAGCTTTCTGTTATTTCTATTCGATAGATGTGGAGTTGAACCAAGCCATAGCCGATTAAAAAAATCGTAAAAGGTACCTACTCCAGGAACATTGTATGGAGAAAAACCACTAAGGACCGCAAGAACTGGCGTTGTCTTTAATGTATAAACCCACTTGTCAATACTTGAGATATGGTGGTAATGCATGAGCATTAAACTCCGAAGCATATCACACGGCTGCCGCGGTTTTCTTCCTCTTGGATTAGAGGAATAACGGTGTCTAAGCAACATGGTGGCATCGGTTAGGTCAATCAAGGAACACCAAATTATTGGTTCAGAGTAAAAGGTTTTTAAAAATGCTTTATCCTTATAGAGTTCATCTAATTGCTCGACAACAAAAGACAGATAGGATTCATGAGAACGGACGTTTTTTAGCATAAAAATTCCCCCAATACGAGTTTTTTAATGTCTTCAACTCGATTATTGGGGCGTTCTGAATTTGTCAAGAGGAAAATGTGTTCGCCCCCTTTAAATAGGGGTAAAACAATAAAAAGCCCTAGTCGAAAGACTAGAGCTGAAGCGGAAATTTAATTTCCGAGAGACTATATTTAAAGTATGAGGTGAAAATCCTTCGATTCGCTTCTCAGCTTTGTATGCTTCCCAGGCTTTAGTTAGTTGCACTGCTTGATCCCTCCTATATTTTATATAGACTCTCGGCATTTGCCGAGCCTTGTGGCTCAAGGTTTTCTTGAGCCAATTTATTTGTATCCCTCCTATTTCTAGGTGGGATTTTTACTTTAGATTTCTTTTTCAATTGGGAATTAATTGTTGAAAAATATCATAAAAAAACTAAAAAAACACTTGACTTTTTAGTGCAACCCCAATAATCGCCGAGGAGGAATTGACTTCCTAACAATACGGTGAAATGGGGGATTTAAATGAAACCTACGCTAATACCACATATCTCATATCAAAACTTCGTTTTAGACCAACTAAATACTCATTACTCAGGCGGTATACTGACTCTCGTACGAAAAGATTGGACTATTATCTCAAAGTTATGGATCACGGATCTTTCTTTTACTACTACTTGGCTTCATGATTTATATTCAGTTAAAGGTCCTGAGCCACGTGATCCTGCTTCCATGCTTCGCTCTTATCTTTTGTGTTTATTGACAAGTCCGACCCTGAGTATTACAGAATGGGTGAACCAACTCCATCGTGTTCCTCTTTACACGATCCTTAGCGGCTTTGAACCTGGGGATGTTCCAGGTGTCGGTACTTTTTATGACTTCTTCAGACGGCTATCAGGTTTTGAGAAGGCTAATGTAAAACCTTTTATTAAGCTCAAACGAAAAAAGAAGAAGAAGAAAAAACCGAAAAAGGGTGAAAAAGCAACTCCTAGAAACCCTGGTATTATTAGAAAATTAGTAGATCGTCATTTACGCCATGGTTCAAAACAAAAACAATTGCCGGGAGATCAATTATACGCGTTTTTTCAATCTCAATTTCTTGAGGTTTCAGCGAGATTGGGTTTGCTTGGAGATCCCCATTCCCTTGGTGTTGTTGGAGATGGGACACCTGTGGAAACAGCGAGTTACCCAAGAAGCAAACCTATTTGTGATTGTAGTGCCCAAGGACTAACGAATTGTACTCATCCTCGTCGATATTCTCAACCTGACATCGACTCAGGTTGGGATAGTTCAAGGGAGAGGTACTTCAACGGATATCATCTCTACATGATATCCACTAGCGATAGCCGATTCGACTTACCGCTATATCCACGGCTACATCCTGCTTCCCGGCATGATTCAGTCAGCCTAGTGGTTAGCTCAATTGAATTTTCGCAACGGTACACCTTGGGCACAATTGATAAAATCCTTCTCGATGCCGCACATGATGCAGAACCGATTTACGAATTACTGGACCATCATAATGTGGAACCGTTTATTGATCTTAATGTTCGAACAAAGAAAAACTTCAGTACGGAAAGTGATATTCAAATTTCTCCCATAGGCGTGCCTATTTGTCCAATCGGTAAGGAAATGAAACCCAACGGTTTTGACATATCTCAAAACCGCCAAAAGTGGCGTTGTCCACTAGCTTGCGGATCGAAAAATACATGTTCCACTCCGTGTTCTAAAGCGAAGTATGGCCGCACATTTCATACGTTTAAGCGAGATAATCTTCGTCTGTTCACTAAAACACCAAGATCTTCTGAAAAGTGGAAACTCATTTATAAACGAAGAACTTCAGTTGAACGTTCGAACAAAAGAGAAAAAGTCGATTATCACTTAGAAGCTGGGCGCCATCGCTCTACAAAAATGTGGTATGTCCGCCTATACTCAATCATGATGTGTCAACACATAGATGCTTGGTACAGTAGTCAGAAAGAGACTTTGAACATTCAGGAAATCATCTTTACTAAAAGCGCCTAGACAATTTTTAAAAAATAGAATAACTGTAGGCTTATTTGGTGCATACTTTTTTGAAAACACTATGAAAACACTATGAAAACACATCATTTTACTGTCCTGTTAATGAATTTTCCAGTGAATTTTTTACAAACTCTCGATAAACTCATCATTTATTCCGAGAGTCTATTTATGTGTATTTTAGAGGAATTATTGCCAATTTTATGAAAAATAAGAACAACAATTGGTTCTTTTCTGGTATTATTTATGTATGAAGGTTGATCACTTTGTGAAGAAATTCACTTAAACTAACGAGCAGAATAGTTGAACAAGCCATGCATTACTATCTTAGCTTATGTGGAACTTTTTCTTATAACAAATACATAGAAAATTCCTGATTTCTGGTAAAAACAGATGGAGTATCACTTAATCTAAGCAATTTTGATAAAATTTGGAATTAACAAATAGTGACTTGGAAAGGAGAGTAAAGGTGAAAAAAATATTGTTGTTTATTCTATTAATACTTCTTATAGGTTGTAAGGAGATGGTTAAGGACGTACAAATTGATGGTGTGAATTTACAAAATATTTCATCTACTCAGCATACCGTTAATAATCAAACGTTTGAAATAATCCCATACTACGAACCATACTTAAACTTTATTATTGAGCAACAGAGTAGAACTGGAGGAAGAACTAGAGGTGATATATTTTTTAATACTGTGATAGAACCTTTAGGTCAAGAGATTAATACTAATCCTGATGATTTATTAAGTACATATTCTCTATTCTTAACCCCTAATAATACAAGGAAGTTAAATGATACAATTAAACAATTAGATAACCAGCACAATGAGATTATTTCATATCTAAAAAAAGCCATAGAAGATACAACAAATCTGTTAACAAGTGCTAATGAAATTAAGATTTTCCTCCTTCCTTTTAATCCAGATATTAATTCGGTAGATATGGATGGAGTTACAGGCTTTGTAACACACGATGGGGCAACTATTGTACTTCAAATTGACCCTGCTATCTATACTGAAGAAAGTATAAAATGGACATTTGCCCACGAATACCATCACGCAGTATATATTGAAACTTCTGATTACAAAATCAGAAGGCACCACCTTTTTGATAGAGTAATTATGGAAGGTAAAGCCGATGCATTTACGAAAATAGTTTATCCAGAATATACAGTACCTTGGATAGAACCATTAAACGATGATGAAAGACATAGGGTTTTGTACTTCCTTCGCATGAGAAGGAACTCGTATAATGCTGAAGATATTTACAGTATGCATAATGGTGGTGCGGGAATGCCTCAATGGTCTAACTATAAAATTGGCTTTGAAATTATGCAATCCTTCATAGAAAACAATTCAGATATCTCTATAAAAGAATGGACTGTAATGAGAGCTGAGAGCATAATTAAAAATAGTGATTTTAAGAGTATATTAGAATAAAAATTAGATTGATTATATATGGAAATACCTCACTTGACAATAATAGAAAAGGAAGTGGAATGAAATGGATTTTCGGTCTATTGAGGATGTAAAACATGCAAATCTTAGGAAAATTGCAAAAGAAGAACAGAGAAAACTACCCGTGTTCTCATTTTTTTACTTAATTATTGTTAGCCTTGTAGTAATGGAACTTTATTGGAGACACCATGAGAGCCCTTTAATCGTCTATACTTTTATAGCGTTTCTATTGTTTTTTTTCTCAATAACTATTCCGCTTATTATCAAATTAATAAAGTTAAAAATATCAAAGCTTTTTACAACTGGCATTGTCTTAATTTTAACAATTGCTACTTACTACACATCTACTCTCTTTTTATAAAGAAAATGGGCTAGTATCTTTCAAAAGAATATTTTTTCACTAACGAAGCAGGTTTGTTTAATAGTCGAATTTACTTTATTGAAATAGGGGGAGAGGATTTGGAGAAAAATGATAAAGGCATTCTCTATATAAATTTAGTTATCGGAATTTTAGGTCCTAACTTAATTGTATTAGGGATTTTAAAGTATTTTGAAGCTGTTGGTGGGACGGGGTATCTTACTCCATTTTTGGGATTTGCTATAACGATGATTTACCTAAATTACCTTGAAAGAAGAGCTGGTATTAGTAAAAAAATCATTTGGACTAAATCCATAATATCAATTGTAACACTTCTGGCATTTTATTATTTTTTATTCTAACACCCTATTCTTCTTCAACAAACGGAATGGTCCGACATGTTCTGTAATAAACGTCTTACGACGTGAAAATACAGGGAAGCCAATGCATAATGGCTTCTAACTTTATAATCGAGGATAGGAATGATGTGACCATGTACACAGAAACTATCTCGTCAAAGCTCCTGCGTGCGTCATGATTGACAGATCATCGGGGTTCGAAGGACAGGTAGAGTCGGCAGAACGAAGGCTGAAGCCATTCCTAAAAGGAAAAGGTATGCCAACGGATATGCCGGATGGCTGAAAAACTGGATATGGTGAGAATGTTTCAATAAGAAACTGACAAACAACCGAATGTACGGGTCTAAAGTTAGGACATGCGGAAACGTATGTACCATCACACGATGGGGTGAGCGGCGTAAAGTAAAAGTCTCTCCTATGAAATACGCTATATTGAACAATGGCAATATCCAACTCACAGGCTCAGAGGAAGCACCTAAGTTCAGAATGGATAGCTAGATTATAAGGAACTTGGAAAGCAAGGAACGTTGTAACTTGGACTGTCAGCCAAAACGGTTGCTATAAGGCTCAAGCCGAAAAGCATTTATCTTTGTGAGGGTAAGGGCACGACCTATGAAACTCCTGTAATGGGATCGGAGGAACAGCCCTAAGTCTAATTGTATGAATGATCATTTTCCAAACGTGTATTGCACCGATCTGGTAAGAACGTGGGAACATCACCTTGAACTAAGGGGGTGCCACAGTGCAAACTCTACGATATTGGGATTACTATGGCATGACTGAAACCTTTACAGATTTATTTGAAAGATCAAAGAAACAAGAAATTTTCCACTCCTTATATGACACAATTACGTCCAAGGAAAATATTTTGTTGGCTTATCGCTCAATAAAATCTAATAAAGGGTCGAAGACACCAGGAACTGATGGTAAAACTATCAACGATATCAAAAAACTATCAGATGAAGAACTAGTAACGTTAATCCAAGACAAGCTAAAAAATTATCGTCCAAAGAAAGTTAGGCGAAAATTAATTCAGAAGGATAATGGGAAATGGAGACCTCTTGGTATACCCTGTATTTTTGATCGAGTTATACAACAATGCTTCAAGCAGGTACTTGAACCCATTGCCGAAGCACAATTTTATAAACATAGCTACGGTTTCAGACCTTTACGGTCTACACACCATGCTATGGCAAGAGTACAATTCTTAGTTAATCAAGCCTCACTACACTTCGTAGTAGATATTGATATTAAAGGCTTCTTTGACAACATCAATCATACTTTACTTATAAAACAATTGTGGAACTTGGGAATAAGGGATAGAAAAGTGCTAGCATGCATTTTTAAAATGTTAAAAGCGGAAATTGACGGAGAAGGATCACCAACAAAGGGTTCTCCTCAGGGCGGACTGTTATCGCCCCTACTTTCTAACGTGGTACTCAATGATTTAGATCAATGGGTTTCTAAACAATGGGAATTTTTCCCCTTAGACAGACCTTTTAAAACAAGAGAAGGCGAACTCCTGGCTAAAAAGCGAACCAATCTGAAAGAGGGTTATCTTGTACGCTACTGTGACGATTTCAAAATACTTTGTCGAGATTGGAAGACTGCGCAAAAGTGGTATCATGCAGTAAAATCCTATCTGAAACATCGTCTTAAACTTGATATTTCACCTGAGAAATCACAGATCATCAATCTGCGAAAAAGAAGTTCTGAATTTTTAGGGTTTACTATTCGTGCGAATAGAAAAAGGAATAAGAGAGTTGCACACACAGGTATAAAGGATAGTAAAAAGCAGAAAATCATTGCTGAAGCCAAAAAACGCATTCTAAAATTACAAGCTTCACCGACTGCACAAAATGCCCTACTCTTTAATAGCTTCGTTCTAGGAATTCACAACTACTTCAATCGAGCAACACATGTAAACAATGAGTTCTCGCGTCTTGCCTACAAACTGCATTACTTTATGTATAATCGTCTTAAATCTGTCGGGAAGTATGAACATCCAGCCAATCCACCACCAACCTACAAAAAGTTTTACAGATTAGGTTATAGGACATTTAAGGTAGCTAAAGTTTATCTTTACCCAATCGCTGATGTAAGAACAAAAAACAGCATGAACTTCAGTCAAGGACTTACGCCCTTCACCGAAGAGGGAAGGAAACTCATACAAAAGAAACTTAGAGTTGACATACAACAAGAAATTTCTTTGTTAATGCAATCTAATCTCCCGACACGAAGTGTCGAATATATGGATAACAGGATTAGTCGGTACAGCATGAAACTTGGGAAGTGCGAAATCACAGGAATTTTCCTAACCGCTACTAATGTGCACTGTCACCACTTTATCCCGTTACATCTCGGTGGGAATGACAGTTTCAACAACCTTCGAATTCTCCACAAAGAAGTACATAAGCTAATTCATATAAAAGACATCAAGACGATTAACACACTCATAACCATACTTGGTCTAACCAAGACAATGATAAATAAGATCAACCAATACCGTAAGGAATGTAGCATGGATCAAATCTTATAATCTCAAAAAAATAATGAGTAACATGGAACTTATGATTTAAATACATACAATTAGATGGAACGCCGTATGCTGGGAAACTGGCTCGTACGGTGTGGAGCAGGGGAAAAGCTGGAGATCATATCAAAGGTTTACCTATTGCTACCGTTAGTAAAGCAGAGAC
The DNA here is from genome assembly GCF_001866075.3 of Anaerobacillus isosaccharinicus. Taxonomy (GTDB): domain Bacteria; phylum Bacillota; class Bacilli; order Bacillales; family Anaerobacillaceae; genus Anaerobacillus; species Anaerobacillus isosaccharinicus. The sequence continues at coordinate 560,886 of NZ_CP063356.1, forward strand.
TATAAATTTTTTTGTAGAGGAGAATGATTATGTTAAGTAATATAGGAATTCCAGGTTTAATGGTAATTTTATTTATATTAGCAGTAATTGTGGGCGGTATCTCTTTATTTTTTTATTTACTATTTAAAATCGCCAAGAAATAGTATTGTGAAAAAGCGCACTTAAAGTAACGGAGGCTTATATACAGTATGGTAAATGACCGTATTCATCGTTATTAAAGATACTAAATCAGCCTGTTCCGATAGTTTAGTAAGTTATCTCTGCTGTTGCGGTGCTAACGAGTAGAATACTTGAAAAAGGAAATGATCTTCTTTGCAATTGTAAAAATTATAGAAAATCTAGGAGGGGGAAAATGGGAGTGCAAATTAGAGAAATAAATGTTGATGATGCTGAACTTTTTGTAAGCCTTTCAAAAGATATAGACGCATCTGGTTTTATGTTATACGACCCAGACGAAAGGAAAACTACTGTTGAAGAGCAGAAAAAGATTATCGAAGGCATTTTAGCCGATAAAAAATCAACAATTTTAGTTGCCGAAGTTGATAAAAAACTTATAGGGTTCTTAGCTGCTCTTGGTGGAAAAGTAAATAGAAACCTCCATTCAGCTTATCTTGTATTAGGTGTCCTTGAGGAATACCAAGGACACGGTGTAGCCACTAAACTGTTTACTGAAATATTTAATTGGGCAAAAGAAATTGAAATAACAAGACTTGGATTAACAGTTATCAAGAATAACAATAAGGCATTTAACTTGTACAGAAAAATGGGGTTTGTTTTAGAGGGTGAAAAGATTAACTCACTTATTATTAATGGTGAGCCTGTCAATGAGTATTATTTATACAAGCTAATTAATTAAAGTTATTTCTACAAAATATTACATACCGTTAAATATTGTATTTATAGATTTCAAAAACTGAAGCAATAGCACAATAAATGCTGTTGCTTTTGTTGTTTTGTTGCTATTGAACAGGTTTGTTTACCAAAACGGACTAGTAATAGAGGTGTTAAAAGTGAAACTCGAATTTTATAAAATAGGTCAGTTAATGATAATAAGTTAAAATTTGCTGTAATAAGTGCCAACTATCAAGAAAAATGGCTTTATGTTAAACATAAGGAGCGAAACTCTTGGGAACTCCCTGGTGGGCATAGAGACCCTAGAGAAACAATTGATGAAACAGCCAAAAGAGAGCTATATGAAGAAACAGGGTGTAAAGAAGTAGATTTAGCCCCAATTTGCGACTATTCAATGGATAATTCCGTTATTAAAATTTTTGGAAGGTTATACTTTGCAAGAATAAGGGAAATTGGTCAATTGCCAAAATCGGAGATAGATGAAGTAAAACTATTTGATAACCTTCCCAATAACCTTACTTATATTGATATTCAACCTAAATTATTTGAAAAGACACTTTCTTTTATTAAAAATTGTGAAATATTACACTTAAAGTAACGAGGTGCATTAGTTTAACAACGGGAACAGTCAAAGAAAGGTTGTTCCTGTTTTTTATTGAACTCTTGAGCAGAAGAGTTGAAGAACGAATTTATATTTTGTCCAGTAATTTGAAATATGTAGTCTAATAACAAAGGGGGAATTTTATGTTTAAGAAAGCGCTTTTTTTTCTAATAATGCTTTTATTTATGACTTTACTCGGTGGTTGTAGTAGTTCTCCTTCCAAAGAGATTTCATATGCAGCTATATTGATAGCAAATGAAACGGAATATTACTCGCAAGGAGAAATTAAAGATGATGAATTTACTCTTGGCGAAAAAATTGGAGAAGTACAAAAAAAGGTAGCAATAGAAGTCAGACCAAAAGAGGATTTTTCATCTAACTTTTTAGAAGTAGGTGAAGAAATATACTCTTCCAACGAAGATAGTAAGGTTATTATCGTGAAAAGAGAAAATGGTGATTACCTAAAGTTTACCGAAAAGGGCAACAACAAAGATAAAGACTAATCGTTGTTAAAGTAACGATAAGTATTAGTTGAGGAACTGTTACATTTGCAGTTCCTACTGTTGTTTAAGTGACGAAGCAGAAAAGTTGAAGAAGAAAATGAACTGTTATCAAATCAAATCTTGTGGGGGTTGTATGACAAATAAATTTGAAACCAGATATTTTTATATAGAAAGTTCTTATGATGAAAAATTTATTAAATGGAATACAGTTGAGGGTATCATCAGTGATGATATACTTGAAAAGTACGACATTATAACAAGTCTAATGATTCAAGATATTAGGGGTAAATTTGGAGAAGAATATGACGTTTGGGAGATTACTAAAAACGAGTTTGAAGAGAAAAGTAAGCCCTCAACAGATTGATATTAAGTAAGTTTATGGATAATGTTGTAGCAAAAATTGAACAAAAAATTAAAGCTATAAGCTGATTAGCAACCAGCGTGATTATATGATAATTGAATTAGACGGATATTTTCATCAAGTTTTACTTACAGGTAAAAAGTGTAGTAAACAACAATTAAAACAAAAATATCTTGAGGCAAAAAATTTAACAACCGATATAAAAGACCTTCCAGCCTTGTTTTGCAGTTTACACAAGTTTGAAGTGTTATCCAATGACGAACATATTAAGGTTGATTATGTAATTGATACAGATACAGACAGAATATACTCACCGTCTTATTGAAGTAACGGGTGCAATAGTGGAACTGTGGGTTGTAATTGGTACAACCCATTTTTCGTGCCCTTCGATATGGAAAACTGGGGTAAACTGAAGATGCAGAATACTTGAATATAAGTACCTGAAACTAATTAATTATTTAATCGTAAATAAAGTATCAACCAATGTATTAATTAATTTTGTTTTAATACATAAAGAGGGAGTGATTTAAAGAATGAGATATTTCTCTTTACTATTATTTAGTATTTTTTTAGTTACTGCGGGCATCGGATGCAGTAGTGATAAAGGAAGTGAAGAAGAAGTTAAAAAGCTTAATCAGAGTATCAACGAAGAAATGGGTACGGAAGTTTTTTTGCCCCAATTTGATGACTTAGAATTATCATTTGAATACGTATCGTACATTAGTGGGGGAAAAGCGAGAAGTGTAGACGTTCAATATAGTAAGAGCGTGTGGCGGAAGATGTTGTAGAGCACATGGATTTCGAAAATACTGAAATACTCTACGGTCCTTATAGTGTAGATACTGTAATAATGCTTTCCTTTGATAAAACCTCTTTAGACATTTCTAATGTTTCAGGGGAACGAATTCATATTAATGAAATAGAGGTAGTTATTCAAGAGAATAAGGATAATGATCCTTTCGAATTTCATATGTTTATAGCCGGTGGAGGTAAATATGTAATTGGATATAGATTAGATTACTTCAAAGAGGAAGAAGCATTGGAGAAAACAAAAGAAATTGTTTACAGTATAACTAACTAACGAGTGCGGATAGCACAACAACAAGTTATCATTCACCTTAGACTATGAACCAGCAGTTTTACGTGAAAGGAGAAGGTTTAAATAAAAAGCTTGAGTAGGTTCTTACTAATCATTCTAATGTCAGTTATGCTTTTAGGATGTTCGACAAATGAAGTAATTCGGATTGGTACTCCTTTCAATGATAAAAGGGGCGAGGGCGTAGATTTTCATACAGAAGTTACTGATAAGGAAGCAATAACAAAGTTACGAACTCTCTTTAATAGCTTAGAGGAAATAGAAGGTCCACATTTTTTAAAAGACATTGCTGATGCTTTTATATCATTAGATAGATTAGCAGACAGTGTTACTGAAATAAGACGATATATTTGGTATCAAGATGACGGTAGTGCGATTTTATTTGGTGATGGCAATGCTAAATATTACAAAATGACAGAGCAACAAAACAAAGAGTTGAAAAGAATAATTGAGGGAAGTTAATGTGTATTGTTAAATTAACGGAAGAAATAGTGTGTAAGAAGCTGTTGCTCCGTTGTGGTGCTAACAAAGCAGGTTACTTCGATAGTTAGTTTGCAATTCTAATCAAAAAAGAGGGGATTAAGATTGGTATCAAAACTTCCACAAATATTGTTGGGTCTTATAATAGTTATAGCTATTTTTGTATTATGGTACTACTTCCCAAAACAAGTAGATAATACATTTGAAGGGGTGTTTTATCAATTAGGTAGTGAAAATACAGATTTCGAAGAAACTGTTTCTATAGAAGTTTATGGAAAGCTTCACAGAAGCATCTTAGGCAAAAAAAGATTTATAGGTACAATTAAAATAAATGATGAAATTCTACCACCTTCATCTGCAACAGAAAATGAGTTGGAAATTATTTTTTCTGATAATTACAGAGGGCATATCTCCTACTGGTTAACACCAAAGGGGCAAATGAAGGGAGAATTTTATGGAGAATTATTTATTAATAATGATTTTAGTAAATTAACGATAACGAAATTAAAAAGAAGAGAAAACGGTAGTGCAGGATGGAATGGATATGATGGTCTTATGATATCTGCTCCTGCTACAAGTAGAACAGAAGGTTTAAAAATCTCTAATGAACTTATGAAAAACTTCTTAAAGATACCTCTAGATTAGGACTGAATTTGCTTAAACAAACGAGAGCTATTATGGAGGTGATTAGATGAAATATACTTGCCCATCTTGTGGCTATAAAACATTAGATCCAGAACCTCCTGGAACTTATGACATATGTAGTATCTGCTTTTGGGAAGACGATGGAGTTCAATATGATGACCCCGATTATGATGGCGGTGCAAATATCCCTTCTTTAAGGCAAGCCCAGAAGAACTATATCTTATTTGGGGCTTGTGAAGAAAGATGTATTGAGTTTGTAAAAAAACCAAATGAAAATGATGTGAAGGACCCTAATTGGAAACCCTTATAGCTTATTAAAGTAACGGGTGCTTAGTGAGAAAGACATGAAGGAGGAGAGAACAAAATGCGAGTATTGTTAGAGCTACTAAGGATTATTTTCATTTTTGCTATTCTTGCAACACTATTAGGTGGAATACCTCATGCTATATATTCGAATATCGGTATAGATACTGACAAATATGGATGGACAGCTATGCTTGGTGTTTTTATCATAATCTTTGTTTTATATAGAAATAAACTTCAATTCAGTGGGTGGTACACAGGTAAGGGTAGAGAAAAACTGCCTAAAACGATGTCCAAAACATTAGTATTATGTGCCATTGTATTGTTATTATCTCCTCCAATTCTACACTTCTTATTAAGCTAACGAGAGCGATAGCAAAACAAAAATCTCCTTCAATTAGGTGCAATAAGAAATGATAGATGCATAAAACGGTGATATAATAATCGTAAAGAGTAAAAGGGGCGGTGTATATCATGAAGTGGTCAGAGGTTAGAAGAATGTACCCAAATCAATATGTAAAACTTAACATCATTGACTTTTACCTAGAAGATAATAAAAAGATTGTAACTGATGTTGCGTTAGTTAATGTTATTGAAGATCCTAAATTAGCTACTAAAGAGTTACTTAAATCTAAAAGTGATACCATTGTTTATCATACTGGGGCTGAAGAAATCGTAATTGAGATGAGAAAAGCAATAGGTTTAAGAGGAATGAGATTATGAAGTTAGATTTTGTGAATCATTTACTAGAAGTTGAAATGACGATTTCCTACAAAGGAAAAAAGAAAACAATAGATAAGCTTGTTATTGATACCGGTGCATCTCATACTCTTATTTCATCTGATATTGTTGATGAGATAGGCATATACTTTGAGAATGGGGATCCTTTGTAAGCTCTTATGGAATTGGCGGTGAGGAGTATTCTTTCCGTAAACCAGTTGATTTTATCAAGTTGGGTAATTATCAAATTCAAGATATGAAATTAGACTTTGGTAATTTAGATGATTGGGGCATCAATGGACTAATAGGACTCGATATTTTAATGGGTGGGAAGTTTATTATTGATTTAGAAAAATTGGAATTAGTTCAAAGATATGAATAAACCATTAAACATCATGGCTCGGGATAATTGCTATGATGTTTAATGGTTTAAAAATATGATCCTTGTGAAGAAGTGCACTTAAACAAACGAAGAGCGTATGTTCAAGAAGAAAGACGAAAACAACAGATCCATTTGCTGCGTAGTACAACGATACTATTCACTAAAATAATTACCCACAATTGTTTCGATAGAGTAAACCGAAAGCCTATCTCACGGTATAAGAGGATTAGGCTTTTCACTTCAAAACTGTGGATGTTCTTCTATTGGTAAACACGTTGACAGTGAGTGGTAAATTTCGTGGCAACTGCTGGTAAAAAACATGGCACGTCTGGTACATTCTTGTGGCTGTAATCATCCTACACATACAAATTAATATTATCAATACATTCAAGAATATGAATTATATAAATTCGATCTGTTTCATATTTCAATTGCCTCGCTTAGAACCTGTTGGAGGATTTCTTCGTGAATAAAAAAATCCTTACTGCTAAAATTCTCCTGGCAGTAAGGATTTTCATTTTATTACACCAACGTTCCTTCTTCCTTCTTAAAGAAACTCTTCAACGCACGATACACGTCGCTTTTTTCTTTAAGAATATAGTGGCGGAAGCGTTCATCACTGATGTTTTTATAGGCATTCATGAGTGTACTATGGCGGTTGTATTGGTATAATTGTCCAGCATATACCCGTGAAAATTATTAGTACTACCAAGGGTATGAGGACTTATAAATTCCTGAATAGTTGTATAGAAAAGCTGTAGGCAGCTTCATTTATAAAAAGAATACTGATGTACCTTGCTTTGTTATTAACTTTTCAAAAAATACTAAATTGAAAAACCCACAACAAAGTTCACACTTAGATTGTAGGTTTTTTGGTTTACAGATGTCTCGATGAAGAATTATTCCTTCTTAGCGATTGACAACATTTGTTGGATTGCCATCTAAAAACATTCTTACGTTTTCAACTGCTGTATTAAATAATCTCTGTCTCGCCTCTTTTGTAGCCCATGAAATATGAGGAGTGATAATGCAATTTTTCGCATCAAGTAAAGGATTATTTTCTTTAATCGGTTCACTTGAAACTACATCAAGTGCTGCCCCGCCAACTTTATTATTATTTAATGCATTTGCCAGATCTTCTTCATTAATTAATGATCCTCTTGAATTGTTAATAATAATAACTCCGTCTTTCATTATACTGATGCTGTCTTTATTAATCATTTCTTTATTTTCTTCTGTTAAAGGACAATGCAATGAGATAACATCTGAATTAGTATACAATTCATCAAGGTCAACATATTTCATATTCTCAGATTCAAGACCCTCAATTTTGTAATGATCGTAAGCTAATACTTTCATCCCTAAAGCTTGAGCGATTCTTCCAGTTGATTGACCGATACGGCCATATCCAACAATACCCATGGTTTTACCGGAAAGTTCAATCAATGGGAAATTCCAATAACACCAATCATCGTTATTCGTCCAATTTCCCTGTTTAACTGAATCACTATGACTTCCAACATGATGGCAAATTTCAAGGAGCAATGCAATAGCCATTTGTGATACTGTATCTGTCCCATAAGAAGGAATATTACTTACTACAATATTTTTTTCTTTTGCAGCTTTTATATCCACAACATCAAATCCAGTAGAAAGCATTCCAATATACTTCAAATTAGGAAGTTCATTTATAACTTCTTCTGGAATTGGTGTTTTGTTCGTTAGAATTATATCTGCACCCTTAGTTCGGTCTAACACCAAAGGAACCTCATCCAAAGAATAAGTTGTACGATCATAAATTGTCACGTCAACCAATTCTTTTAATGGTGCCCACTCTAAATCGCCTGGATTTAATGTGTATCCATCTAACACTACTGCTTTCAAAGTTTTCATCCTCCCATACAATTAATATTTTACTTTAGCCTTTATATCCATTTTCAATTGAGTTATTTGAAGAATTATCTTTTATTAAAATACGTTTTTGTCAATCATTACATCTCCAAATAGTTCCTCGTCCGTTGGAACCTTAAAATCTTTTATCTCTCTAGCTACCCAAGTTGTGTTAATATAATGTTTATATGTGATGTTTTCAGAAGTAATATTACCACCCCACGAACCACAACCCAGATTAATAGTAAAAGGCATGCCATTATTCCAATTTCCTGCATTCGATTTTCCAACTGGCATTCTTACTGCAACTCGGCTAGTTTTTGTTTCAAGTGCGTATTTTAGAATTCGGTCCTCATCATTACTATGAATACCGCAAGAGTGTCCTGCTCCACTATATGCTTGAATGTTATTTACTAATTCTATGGCATTGTCAAAAGTATCATATTTATATAATGTAACGACTACAGATAGTTTCTCGCCAGAGAATGGAAACTCAGGACCTATTCCACTTTCTTCTACAAGTAACCAAGTTTTATCTGCTGGTATCTCAAATCCTGCTTTTTCTGCTATAATTGTTGCTGGCTTTATAATTACTTCTGGATTTAAATAACCATCTTTCCATAATACTGCTTGTAATTTTTTCTTTTCTTCTTCATTACAAAGATAAGCTCCTGCAGTAATCATTTCTTCTACTACTTCACCATAAATCACTTCCTGAATGACAGCGGCATTTTCTGTTGAACAACCACTAGCCAAATCATTAACTTGTGCTTCCATGATATTATTTGCGGCAGACTTGAAGTCAGCTGTTTCATCAATTACTACTACAACGTTACCCGCACCAACTCCATATGCTGGAGTACCAGATGAATATGCTGCCTTTACCATGCCTGCTCCACCTGTTGCAACAACAAGGTCACACTGCTTCATTAATTCATTTGTTTTATCAAGGGAAGGCTCTTCAACACAAAGGAGCAAGTCTTCTGGAACACCCAATCGCTTAAATAATTCTCTAATCTCATTTACCACTTTTATTGTTGTTTTCTTTGCCCTTGGGTGAGGTGCACAAATCATTGCATTTCTACCCATAATAGCATTCATCATACCAATGAAAACAACACCTTCTGGTACTGTCATAGGAACAAGGGATGCAACAACCCCTATAGGTTTACCGATTTTAACCAAGTGTTTTTCGTGATCTTCCTCAATTACCCCAACAGTTTTGGCATCTTTAATGTCCCGCATTATTCCTCGAGCACGTGCCTGTGTTCTATTAATTTTACTTTGTTTATCTCCTAATTTAGTTTCCTCATAGATATAATCAGCCCAATCAGCAGCTTTATTAACTGCAAACCAACCGATACTCGCTGCAATACGTCTAACCTCTTCTTGGCTATACTTGTCTGCTATTTTCTGTGCAGCTTTTGCCTTTTCTACTAAAGTGGTAATACCATTTAAATCAGTTGTTACACTTGTCATATTAGAAACCTCCGTTAAATTATTAAAAAAATGTATTCTCTGATTTATAGACTTGAAATTTGATCTGCTTTTTCTACAAGTTTTCTAGCTCTATCAGCAATGGGATTATCAATCATTTTCCCCTCAAACATACAGACACCCTTACCATTTTTAACTGCTTCATCAAAAGAATGTATTAGTTGCCTTGCATTTTCAACATCCTCCAATTTTGGAGTGAAAATGTCATTTACTATTTCAATCTGGCTAGGGTGTATGCATGTTTTACCAGTAAATCCTATATTTTTCGCATTCAAAATATCTTTACTCAAACCATCATTATCATCAATATCTGTATATGGAGTATCAAGAATATCAATCTTACAAGCATTTCCAGCTTGAGCTATAACATTTCTTGCATATTCGATTTCTTTTCCTTCATTTGTTCTCTTAATACCAAGTTCTTTCGTCAAATCTTCAGCACCAAACTGTACAGCGGAGATTCTATCAGAACTTGTTAAGATGTTATAAGCATGAACAATACTATAACTAGTTTCAAGTAAAGGAATAATGCTGATTTCAAAATCCTCTATGTCGTAACGTTTTTCCGTTGACTTCAGCAATATATCTGCAATGTGAAGAGATTCTTCGTCTGCTTTAGGAACAATGATGGCATTTGGTAACTCTTCTACTATTGATTCAAGGTCTAAAATGCCAGTTTTTGTTTTTATATCATTTATTCTTACAATTACTTCTTTATTTTTTTCTTTGAATTTTGCTATTGAATTTTTGACGTTTGCTCTTGCTAAGTTCTTTTCTGTAAGACTAACTGCGTCTTCTAAATCTAGAATTATGCTGTCAGCAATTAAACCAAGGGATTTTGTTATCATTTTTTCTGAATTACCTGGTACGTATAATAACGATCTTCTAATAGACTTATAATTCAATTATTTCACCACCTATTTTGAAACTACTCTTCTTTATTAGGCTCAATGATAGCTCTAGTAACTTCTTTGGTAGCCGCTTTATGCAATGCTAACTGAGATTCATTTAAGCTATATGTCCGATCTGTTAAGCTATTAAATGGATACTTATCATTATATTTCTCAAGGAACTGTAATGTTTTATGCAAGTACCATGGTTGATAACGAAGTATCCCTTTTACTGTAAGGCATTTGCGGGTAATTAAACCAGGTAAAATGGAAACACTTTGACTCTCATCAATACTTACATTACCAAGTTCAAGAATTGTTCCGCCTATTTTGGCAATACGAACAGCTTCATCAAATGCAGCAGGTACTCCAGCTACATCTAGTACAAAATCTGCACCTTTACCATTCGTTAAACGCTTTATCTCTTCAATGCGTTTTTCAACTGTATCCATTTCTCTCATATCAATTACATGATTAGCACCAAATTTCTTAGCATCTACAAGCCTTGAACCCACACTATCAATAACAATTACGTTCGCACCCATCGTGTTTGAAATAGCAGCTGCAAATAATCCTAATCCACCTGCTCCTTGAATAACAATAGTGTCATTTATCTTAAGACCAGAAATGTCCATAGCATAAACCATCTGTGAAATACCACAATTTGCTCCGGCTGCAACATTATCTGGAACATTATCTGGAACTTTGTAAAAATATTGATTAGAGTGCACAACATAATGTGTAGCAAATCCACCAGTAAAATGTGGGTATTTTTCCGCAAGTTGCCCCTGGTAATCACTACCATGAGTACAAATATTAAAATGCCCATTTAAACAAGCTTCACACTTTTGGCAAGTAAGATAGTAAACAGGAACAATTCGATCACCTAGATTAACTTCTTCGCCAGCATAGTCAGTAACTACACCCTCCCCAAGATCTGTTATTCTTCCAACCATTTCGTGACCTAGAACATGGTTTTTAAATAGATGTTTGCCTTCCCACATATGAACGTCGGAACCACATATATTACTTTTAATTACTTCCATTATTACTGAACCTTTTTCTGCTTTTGGAACCTCATATTCTTTGATTTCGATCTCTCGAACACCTGTCATTGCTGCTACTTTACCTTTCATTACGTTTCCTCCCTATTCGTATTAAACTTCTCAATTATAAATTTAATTTAATTTATTTTATTTTATTGCCACCATATAGAAATTGCTGGGAAATAAGTAATAATTAATAACCCTATTATCGATGGTATTAAAAATCTTAAAATGTGTGGCCACATCTCTACTAATGAAGATTTGTTAATCCTTGCAGAGACAAAGATATTTGCCGCCATTGGTGGTGTAATTAACCCTATTTGAATATTCGTTACAAGTATTATCCCGAAATGAAATGGGTCAATACCAAAGTTCATTGCTGCAGGATATAACAAAGGTGACATAAGAAGTACTGCAGCATTCGTTTCCATAAACATACCAACTACAAATAACAGTAAATTAACAAAAATTAAAAATAAAAGAGGATTCTCAGTTACAGTAGTGGTAAATGTAGCTATTGCTTGTGGTACTTGCATTAAAGTCATAATTCTATTAAATATACTTGCGAAAGCAATAATACACATGATGGCAACTGAAATAAGCGTAGCTTGATAAAAAATATCAGGAATTTGTTTTAAGCGAACCATTCTACCAAGTAAAATTACAATCAATGCATAAACTCCCGCAATAGCAGCAGCTTCCGTTGGTGTAGTTATACCTGAATAAATACCACCTAAAATAATAACTGGAAGTATGGTTGCTGGGAGTGATTTCCACATTAATACATGGGCATTTTTGAACAATCCCCACTCGAAATTCGATTGCTTTTCATTCGCACCAACACCTTCTGTATCTAGTACTTTAGGAACACTAAACGCGTGTACAATCATAAAAATAATTGTCATCATTATTCCTGGTACGATTGTAGCTAAGAAAAGTTTGGAGACAGATACACCCACAGCTGCTCCATAAACAATTAATGGTATAGATGGTGGTATTAAAACACCTAACAAACCAGAACAGCCTGTTAAAGCAGCAACATAACCTCTTTTATAACCTTTGTTCATCATTCTTCCGCCAACACTACTACTCATAGCAGCTACCGTAGCAACAGAAGATCCTGTCATGGCACCCAGAAATGCACTTGATATTAACGTTACATGACCTAAGCGCCCTGGTAACCAAGAAAAGAATAATTCAACTACATCCACTAATCTATCAATAAGTTTCCCTCTATTCATTAATTCACCAGCTAAAATAAAGAAAGGAATTGCTAAAAGAGGAAAAGAAGCCACAGCATAATATGGAGCTTGTGCCACTATTCCGAGAGGTAAGTTGGACATCCAACCACCTAAAAAACCTGAAAGAGCAAAAGTAAATCCAATTGGGACTCCTAATATTAACAAAAATAAAAGTAAGACTATCATTAATGTAAGTATCATTGCTTCAACCCTCGCTTTTCATTTAGATTATTCAGCAACAACACTTTTTCTATTGCTAAATAATTCAAATATGTTCCCTATTGTATGAATCAACATTAGGACTAGCCCAATAACTAATGCTGAAAATGGAATTGCCATAGGAATCCGTAATGCCATAGTGGCTTCACGGGAATCTATTGAAAAAGCAAGTAATGAGTATCCCATGTTTAAAATTACAGCAATTATTACTAGCAATGAAATATGCGTTAAAAGTTCAAATACAAATACAATTTTTTTTGATTTAATCAATGTACTTACCTCAATAGTAATATGACCCTTCGTGTATACCAGCAATCCAGCCCCAATAAAAGTCATCACTGCAAATGCTACTAAACTAATATCAGTTGTATCAGGTATTCGAAGATTAAAAAATCTTGTAACTACCTGTAAAAACACTGTAACAAACATGGTAGCCATCATTAGAGTTACAATAACTCGTTCTACCTGAAATAAAATGTTTTCAAACTTTTTATATAGAGATAACAACTAAATCCTCCTCCCCTATACAAAGCTTAAATCCTAATAATTATTTTCCCTTCGATAGAAATGAGGCTGCTTTTAAACTACATTTCTATCGAAGGCAGTTTCTATAAGATACTATAGTTTTTATCTATTCCTAATTTCCTCAACTTCATCAATAAGTTTTTGAATTCTTTCACTTCCATAAATGTCAGTGAGGGACTCCCAAACTTCCATACCAATAGCTTGAAATTCTGCAATTTGGCCAGGTGTTAGTTCTATTACCTCAACACCTTCACCTTTCATTTTTTGTACATAGTTTTCAGTTTCTTTTCTTTGCTCAGCAATCTGCCAATCTTGTGCTTCTTTTGCAGCAGCAACTAGGATTTCTTGAGTTTCTTCTGATAATGTCTTCCAAACGTCTTCACTCATAGCAATTGTACTCGTTGCAAATACATGATTTAACCTTGTATAATACTGATTTGGTTCATGAAGTTTATTATCATAAGTAATTAATAAACCATTATCTTGACCGTCAACAGTCCCTTGTTGAAGGGAAGTATATAACTCTGGCATTGCAATTGTTACTGTTTGTGAACCTACAGCATTAAAAAATCCCATTATTGCTTGTGAACCTGGTACTCTTAGTCGTAAACCTTCCATGTCTGCTGGCGTTTGAACTGATCTAACCGAATTGGATAATCCTCTGAATTCAAGCTCATACCATCCAAGAGCCTTTATTCCATGTTCAGATAATGTCTCTCTCATTGTTTGTGGAATAATACCGTCTCCATAAAATAATTCATCAGCTTCTTCATAATTAGAAACAATATAAGGTAAGTAATGGAAATCTAGTAATTGATTCATACCAGATAGTGATCCCTGATTAATAAATGCAAATTCCAAGTTACCACGTGAAAGATCTTGACCTAATGATTCATCGCTCCCGATCTGACCAGCTGGGAAGACAGATATATTAATTTCTCCATTAGTTTTTTCATTTACTACCTCTGCAAACTTTTCTGCCGCTTGATGTTGGATACTATTTTGGGCTGCTACCATACCAAGTCGAAACTCTTTAGTTTCTGACCCCTTCGAAGCTGAATCACTAGAGCTACATGCTGCTAATAAAATTCCAATTAATGCAATAACACAAATTAATAACTTTTTAGATTTAAACATTATTTGTTTCCCCCTAATCATTTTTAAAGTGATTTTTTGTGAATCATTAAATTTGTTCAGCGACAGACTTTACTGGTGGTATGTTTACATTATTTTCAAACGTCACCTCCCTAAATAATTTCTTTTTTTTGTACCTTCTTACTAATTTGACTCTTTCCGCTAGTATCCCATATTCTCATTGTCCTCTCTGTCGCTCTTTCAATTAATGAAATTCCAGCCTCTAGAGCTTTGTCTAATGAAATTGGTTCAGAAACAATGTCAACAATCGCATCTATCCCATAGTTATATACAATTTCTGCACCTTCACCAATACTTCCAACAATAGCTATAACCGGAACACCAAACTTCTTGGCTTTTCGAGCAACACCAATTGGTACCTTGCCGTTTATTGTTTGAAAATCTATCCTACCTTCACCCGTAAAAACTAAATCAGCATCTTTAAGATGATCTTCTAATCCGATAAGATCCATAATTTTTTCAATACCCGAATAGCTTTTGGCATTACAAAATGCAAAGAGACCGGCACCTAATCCTCCAGCAGCTCCACTGCCAGGTCTCTCTAAAATATCAATAGAAAGCTGTTCCTTGATAAGTCCCCCAAAGTATCTTAAATTACTATCTAATATTGCTATAGTCTTTGAGGTTGCCCCTTTCTGGGGACCATATACAGCAGATGCTCCATTTTCACCGCATAATGGGTTTGTTACATCTGACAACAAGACCATTTCAGTGTTATTGATTCTAGCGTCAATCCTCGAAGTATCGATGGTTGTTATGTTTTTTAGCTCTGCTCCACCAAAACCAATTTCTTGATTATTTTTATCCTTAAAACTGACTCCCAAGGATTGAGCCATCCCTACCCCTCCATCATTTGTGGCACTTCCCCCTAGACCGATATAGATGGTTCTACACCCTTTATCTAACGCATCTCTAATTAACTCACCTGTTCCATAAGTAGTTGTGATTAGTGGGTTATACTCACTCTTTGAGATTAATGGCAAACCAGAAGCAGCTGCCATTTCTATAACAGCAATATTACCTGGAAGAATTCCGTATTTAGATTTTACTTTTCTACCCAGCGGGTTTAAAACTTCAACATTCACATATTTTCCGTCCAATGATTTTACTAATGTATCTACCGTTCCTTCCCCCCCATCTGCTATTGGAACCTTTACCGTTTTAATATCTTCACGATAGTAGATTAATCCTCTTTCAACTGCATCAGCCGCTTCCATTGTAGTACAACACCCTTTAAATGAATCAATTGCAATTACTACTTTCATAGGACATAACCTCACTTGCTTTTATTTGTTAACGCTTACAATAACTAATAATAAGAACATTACAATAATTTAACCTACTAACAATTATTTTAATTGAATGAACTTGATGATCAGTAACAAAACATACTCTACCAAAAAGAATCTTCATTACATCGGTTATAAGTGTCAGTATATTAAAAAAGGGAATTATGAAAATGGTTCAATTAAGTGAATTTAATAAAATCAATAATCTAACCACATCTTGCCGCATCTAGTTGTAAGCGATTTAACTAAACTAGATGCAGTATCTTAGTGGCGTTTAATCTACATTATGGCATTATGACATTCCTAGAAATGATAAGATTTTCAATTGATTTTATTACCCTCTCTACCATTTCGATTTCATTATCTTATTAATAAAGTAAAGCTTCCTTTGACTTTTGCATATGATTTTTAATAGTAATGACACAATCAAGAGAACCGGATTTCAACTGTTCTGTTAATTGAATATGTTCTTCAAAAAAACGTTTCATTCTATAAGGATCTTTACGTAAATGTTTAAGTGTTATTCTAATTAAGTGATCTTGATAATTAAATAAAACTTTATATATTTCTTGGTTACCACAAATTTCATAAAGCAATAAATGAAAGTCACGATCCAAGTTAGCAAACCCTTTAACATCTAAATTATCTACACACTGTTTTGTCCTGTCTAAATTATCTTCAATTTTCTTAATATGAGAATCTAATAATTTCCCTGTAATTTGTTCACAGACATAGGATTCAATAGCAATTCGTAAATTATAAATATCGATTATTCGTTCAATAGATAGCGGATTAACAATAATTCCTTGTTTTGATGAAACAGTTACAAATCCTTCTGTCTCTAATCGAACTAATGCTGATTTAATAGGGGTTTTACTCATCTGTAGATTTTCAATCAATTCTCTTTCTGATAAAAAACTACCAGGTTCATATGCTTCTTCTAATATACTCTCTTTTATTTTTTCATACGCAATATCCTTTAATAGTGGGGCATGGGTATTAATCTCTTTTTTAATTGGCATTACTTTTCCTCCCTTATGATCTTTAGGGTAATAAAATCAACATTACTCCAGCACACTGAAAAACATTTACCTGAAACCCATAGATCAATATTTAAAATCATTTCAATATTTACATTTTTTATCAAATGAGTAAGCATAACATCGTTAAGCAAGTTGTGCTTATGGACATACGACTTCAAGAACATAAATATCTTTTCAATTAACTTATTTTGTAGATAGAGAGATTTATCTCTACAATAAAAGATTTTTTACATATATTTCATCTTTCTATCGCTACTACACTTAGTAATCTAACATAGATCTATGTTAGATTTATATAAAGATTACCAAGAACACTTTTATTTGTCAATTTAATTTTTTGAATTTTTTATTTTTTCTTTTTTTTATATACCCTTTCTTCTGCCTTACATTTTTAAGTTCCTCGACAAATATCTCTAATACAAATTCTGCACAAATTATCTTTTTCTTGAATTAAACTCGTTTCTTTAAGTGCATTATTATTTCACAAAGTTCTATAAACAATTAGAAAAAAATCCTTACCACCAGCCTTCACTGGTAGTAAGGATTTCCTCTTTATTAAACCAACGTCTCCTCTTCTTTCCTAAAGAAACTCTTCAACGCTCGGTAAACGTCGCCTTTTTCTTTTAGGATGTAGTGACGGAAGCGTTCGTCTTTGATGTTTTTGTAGGCGTTCATGAGTGTACTGTGGCGGTTGTATTGGTATGATTAGCCGGGGTGTAACCAGAAAGACATGGAGGGTATTCATTGCTCGACTTCACTTTTATCCTTTTGAAAATAAAGGATGCGGGTACTTCATCAATATTAATTGAAAACCTTTTAGACAGCTTTTTATTAGATAATTTAAATAAAGACGACTTGCTTAGACTTAGAAACTTTCTAGTAGAAATGTATATGAAGGAGCAGTGTCACGAACTAGAATTAAAACTAGAGTATGCCTCAAACTACGTTGACTTTAAGCTTTCTACTAAGAAAATTTCAAAATCTACTAAAAAAAGTGTTAAAATATAACAATAAGGGGGGAGAACATGTCATCCAAGAAAAAAATGAAAGTTTCCAAACATATTAAATATGGTCAAATTACTGCATTTGATGTTGAAATGAATACCTCACTAAAAAAAGGATTAATCTGTTTTTATTGTGGTGTTCCACTTACATTTGTAAGAACTCATATTAAAAACGACACAATTGTGCCTTGCTTTTTTCGTTTACAACGTGGAATGGGAGAACACCTGTATATAAATGGTAAAGCATGTCCTAATAACTCAGAAAACCCTGATACAACAAATATTGACAATAGTAAAGAATTTAATTATCAAATAGAAAACTCCCTACATTGTAGAGTTAATATTCCAAGTAAATTTAGTAAAGAGCTTATGGAAGTTTTAGATGATGAATTATTAAATATCTCTAGTGATACAGAAAAACCTATAAAAAAAAGTGCTGGGAACTTTCAAAAGTCAGGTAAAATTAAATCAGATTACATTAACTCTGCAAAAGGCTTTTCAGTTCTAGCTAATAAATATTGGCCTTCTAACTGGAAAAAACTAAAGGAAATTACATTTAAATTAGAGGATTATACTGCTACTGTGACTGCTAGAATAAAGTGTACAAGTTTTGCTTGATTAGATGAAACACTTATTTACCCAAATATACCAGTAACGTATAAAAACCAGGCACTGTAAAATGAATAATAGTTTCATTATTCAACAGTGGGGGTCAGAAAAGGTGGATAAGTGGGAAATGTACATGGAAATACAGCAATTATTAAAGCAAGGCTTTAGTCAGACTAAAGTGGCTAAGAAATTAGGAATTTCTAGATCAACAGTTTACAGAAATTTGAAGAAGTCTCCTTCGGAGATGGCGGAATGGGTAGATACATTGAAGTATAAAAAGAAAAAGTTAGATCCATATAAGGAGCTAATATTATCTTGGCTCAAAACGCATCCCGATATGTCAGCTGCTCAAGTACAAGACTGGCTACAAGAGAAATACGAGGATTTAAAGATTGGGGAAAGTACCGTTAGGACTTATGTGAGGGCACTTCGAGCAGAATATAATATAAAAAAGGAAACGTCACCTAGAATGTACGAGGCAATTCCTGATCCTCCAATGGGAGAACAAATTCAAGTCGATTTTGGACATACAAAACAAAAATCAGCTGATAATAAGGAAGTTAAATTGAGCTTTATAGCCTTTGTTTTATCTAATTCTAGACACAAATATAAAGAATGGTTGGATCGCCCTTTTACAACACAAGATGTCATTAGGGCTCATGAAAATGCTTTTAATTGGTACGGTGGAATGCCAAATGAAATTGTATACGATCAAGATAGTTTAATCGTAGTAAGTGAAAATGGTGGAGATTTAATCTTAACAAAGGAGTTCCAACATTATAGAGAATCTAGAGGAATAAACCTTCGGGTTTGTCGTAAAGCTGACCCAGAGAGCAAAGGAAGAATTGAAAATGTAGTTGGTTTTATTAAGCAAAACTTTGCGAAACATCGAGTTTTCCATAACATTGATTCATGGAATGAACAAGGCTGGGAATGGCTTAATAGAACAGGTAACTACAAAATTCACAACACAACAAAAAAAAGACCAGTTGAAGTGTTTCTCCTCGAAAAGCAACACTTAAAACCAGTCTCCAAAAGTATAGATATTCAAAATAACTATGAAACAAGTATAACAAGATGTGTCCATAAGGACAATACTATTAGGTATCAATCTAACCGGTATTCTCTTCCACTTGGAACATACAACAAATATGAGAAAGTATGTATCAAAGAAACAGAAAATAAACAATTAATTATTTATATCCCTGATACTGGAGAAATAATTGCGAAGCACTCTATTCCAGAAGGAAAAGGTCTTTTAATAAAAGATAGAAAACATAGCAGAGATCGTACCAAAGGAGTCGATGCATTTATTGATACAGTCGCTCAAAGGTTCGATGATAAAGAATTAGCTTATCAATATTTAGCGATGGTTCGAGAGAAAAATCCTCGCTATATTAAAGACCAACTGCAAATAATCTTACGTGAAACAAAAGGAAACGTTAGCGAAGTTCTGACAAGAGCATTAATTGAGTGTGTGAAAAAGAAATTATATAGTGCAACAGATTTTAGCGATATCGTTGCATATGTCAAACGCCAACGACGGGTTCATGAAACAGTTTTAGATGTAAAGAAAGAAATTAGACCATTAAATAAACTCTCTGGTTGGGTTATGGAAACGGAAGCATATAAACGGAAAATAGATTCTTATACGGTGTTATTAGAGGGTGAGTTTTAATGAGTCAAATTCAACAATTACAAGACATACTGAAGACTCTTAGACTCGTTGAAACTGCGAAGCACCTACCAACTTTGATAAGAGACGCTGAACAAAAAGATCTTTCCTTTACTCAATTTCTATTAGATGTAACGACCTATGAGCAGTCCCGAAGGGAGGAAAAGCAATTAAACAATCGACTAAAATGGGCAGCCTTTCCCTTTAGCAAAACCCTAGAAGAGTTTAATTTAAAAGAGCAAAAATCTTTAAGCTGTAAGCAACTAAATAGATTAAAAGACTTAACTTGGACTGAACAATTATATAATTTAATTTTATTAGGCCCGCCAGGTGTCGGTAATTATCGCAAGTTTTTGTTTATGGCAAGAAATAAGTGTATATTTCCTATTTAAATTGAAAAATATGTTTATTTCTTTCCATAACACCCACAATGGATTGTATTCAATCCAGGAGGTGTCATATGGAAACAAAATTAACCATTGAGGAACTAGTTAGTAAAGTATTATCAGAGCTCGAAAGGCTAAATTATGCCTACAATACTCTTTGTGGATTTCGGGCTTTTTACAAGAGAGTGGTTGCCTATGCAAATGCAAAAGGTGAGCTCCATTTTTCGGAAGAGTTTGGAAGGGAATTTTTAAAAGAAAAGTATAACTGCACAGTCAATTATTATAAGGAAGCAATGCCTAAAGGACTAAAAAACCCTATTAGAAGAATAAGGATTTTGGGTGATTATCAACTCCATGGTGTGATCATCCGAAGGATGGTAAAAAAACCAGGGTATGTAAAGCCACCACAGTTTGAAAAAGAACTCATTGCCTATGAAGTCGAATGCGAAAATAACGAGTATTCTAAAAGAGGCTTACGTACGCGTATGCAACGGTTGTTCTTTTTTATAGATTATCTTAACAACCGGAAAGTTCAGAGCTCAAACAGTATTACTGCGGCGATAATATCTGATTATGTAATAACAATTTATCCACACCATGAAAAAAGTATTTCATCCATATTAACAACACTTAGAGTTTATTTAAGGTTTCTCTATTTGAATGAATATACTGCTGAAGATATGTCCTTAAAAGTTCCAAAACAGACCAAATATTATTATCCATCAGTCCCTTCTGTCTGGAATAAAGAGGATGTCAAACGTATGCTAGAAGGTATTGATAGAGGAAACCCAACTGGAAAGAGGGACTATGCTATCCTTCTTCTTGTTTCCAAGCTAGGTATAAGAGTTGGAGATATCAAATCCCTTAGATTATCGGAATTAAAGTGGCAGTCAAAAACCATTGAAATAAAACAGAGTAAAACGAAAAATACAGTAACGTATCCAATTCTGCATGATATAGGCTGGGCATTGATTGACTATCTTAAAAATGCTCGCCCCAGTAGTAATTCTCCTTTTGTATTTTTGCGAATGAATGCCCCTTATGAGGAATTTGGTAAAGATGCTAATCTTCATAATATTATTACGAAATATACTAGACTTTCTGGTATTACTATTCCAAAAGGAAAAAGGCAAGGTTTACATTCGCTTAGGCATACTCTTGCGAGTACTTTACTGGAACAGGGAACACCATTACCCGTAATCTCTGAAATTCTTGGACATTTAACTTCTAAGTCTACAAGTATCTACCTTCAAACAGGGATTGAAGGATTAAGAAAATGTGCAATTGATCCAGAGGGGGTATTTGAAAATGAGTAAGAAAAACGTTGTTTTTAACAGTATTCTCGGTGATCTAATTTACGGGTTTATTGAGGAAAAGAAGGCTGTTGGTTATAACTACACAAAAGGTTCGTCTCTATTAAGGCAATTTGACACTTTAGCTAACAAGGAACGATTAGCGGAATTAAAACTTCCAAAAGAACTAGTATTACTTTGGACAGAAAAAAGGCCCAATGAGACTGCCAGTACTAGAAATGGAAGGATCTCAATAGTGCGTGGTCTCGCAAAATATATGGTTCGTCTTGGGCACGAGGCATATATTTTTCCACCAGCGGCCATAGTAATTTACAGATATTCCTATATCCCATATATATTTACGGAAATAGAACTAAAAGGTATTTTTACTGTATGCGACAGTTTGAACGTATCCTCTGTATCACCCAACAGACATTTGATACTCTCCCTTTTGCTTCGTATATTATATGGGTGTGGCCTTCGGATTTCAGAAGCACTAAATTTAACACTTTGTGATGTCGACTTGGATCAAGGATCTTTATTTATTAGAGATACAAAATTCGGAAAAGAACGGATTGTACCGATGGCTGAAACCCTAACAGAACGTTGCCGTCTGTTTATTGATAAAATCCATCAATTTAACGCTGATGATACATTTTTATTTGCATCACCGTATGGCGGACGTTATAAGGAAAGCACGATATACAAACTGTTTAGAGATATCCTTTGGAAAGCCGGAATTTCCCATAGCGGGAGAGGTCCAAGATTGCATGATATACGTCATTCATATTCTGTCCATTGTTTAAAGAAATGGGTTTTAAATGGCGAAGATCTCACAAGCCTTCTGCCTTATCTATCGACATTTTTGGGACATGTTGACTTAAGGGGAACACAGCATTATTTAAGGCTTACTGGAGATTTATATCCAAATATTTTAGCTACTGTGGAACGGAACTCTTCATCTATAATACCGGAGGTATTGTTTGATGAAGCAGACTAATTTTGCTAGAACGCTCACTCGATTTTTATCAGACTATCTTCCGAGTCAACGTAATGTGAGTACTAATACAATAAAGTCCTATCGTGATACGTTTAAACAAATACTTACGTTTTGTGATTTGGAATTAAAAATTAAACCTGAATTTCTTAATTTTGAAATTTTAAAAGTAGAAACAATAAAAGCTTTTCTTAATTGGCTTGAAAAAACAAGAATGGTTGGCGTAAACACCCGTAACCAGAGGCTAGCAGCTATCCATAGCTTTTTCCGTTATACCCAGTCTGAACATCCTGAAATTATGTTTGAGTGTCAAAAAGTATTGGGAATTCCCTTTAAAAAGAGAGAAAAAAAGTCGGTTCAATTTCTTTCTCAGGAATCCCTGAAGTTTATATTGGAACAACCAGATACTAGCAAAATAAGAGGGCGCCGTGATTTAACGATAATGGCAACTCTTTATGATACTGGAGCACGTGTACAAGAATTAATTGATTTGAAAATTCAGGACGTAAGACTTTCGAAACCAGCAACAATTACTTTAACAGGTAAAGGTAACAAAAGAAGAAGTGTTCCTATTATGGAAAGAACTCGTAATATTATAGAAAGTTATTTAAAGGAAAATCGACTATTAGATAACGGGAAGCAAGGTCATCCTTTGTTTTATAACAGTAATAAGAAGCCGTTCACAAGACCAGGTATAACATATATTTTAGAAAAGTATTTAAACCTGGCTAAGAAATCTCATCCAGAAGTTTTATACTGTGATAATCTTCATCCTCATTTAGTTAGGCATACGAAAGCAATGCATTTACTAGAGGCAGGAGTAAACTTGATTTATATAAGAGATTTATTGGGACATGTAAATGTCAGTACAACGGAAGTTTATTTAAGGGCAAATACAGAAACGAAAAGAAAAGTATTAGAAGCTGCGTATATGGAGGTTGTTACACAGGATATTCCTGTTTGGGATGAGGATAAGGATCTATTGAATTGGCTACGGAATTTTTGTAGATGAAAATTTAAGTTGAAATATTATGGCAAGATATTCGAGGACAGAGTACTAATCTTCTACTTGTTAAAGAATATCTTTCCATAAACAAAAACTTGCGATAATTCCCCTTATGGAAAGCTTTCCATAATGGAAAAACTCACCTGGCCGTAGGCCTGGGAATAGAAGCAATTAATCAAGGATATAAAGCAATATTTACATCAATGGGAGAGTTAGTTCATAACTTAAAAACAGAAGAAATTACACGTAAATCTAAAGCGAGAATGAAAAGAATTAGAGAGGCAGACTTAGTGATTATAGACGACTTAATGTTTATGGCTATGGATCAGCAGGAGGCAAACATGTTCTTCCATTTAATTAACGATTTATATAATCAAGCCTCTATTATTTTAACTTCGAATAAAGCACCAAAAGAATGGGGCGAATTATTAGGAGATCAGGCAATAACAACCGCAATTTTGGATCGAATTCTACATCGTGTAGAAATCATCCATTTGAATGAAGATAGTTATCGAATGAAACATCGTTCTACCATATTTGGGCAACAAAGTGTTTCAAAATAATGAGCAAAAATTGTTTCATTTTACTTGACGGTCACAGCTACTTGGTTTGATTTATACTTTGAAAATTGGGATTATTTATTTAAAAAATTAAATAGTGCAAAATCTAAATACCCACTTTGTCTTAGAGGAGTGTACAGTAGTCATCAAGTTAATGATGATTGGCTGATAATAAATTTAAGAAAAAAATCAATTTCTAAAGGCATTAAATCCCGTACCTTCTGTAAAGTTCACCTTTCGAGAAAAGCTTTTCGGACACTGGAAATGGAATTAAATGAAATTAAAGAAAAAAGTATGTTAAGAGAATTAACTTTCTTCGGAACCATAGAAAAAGAAGACAGCAATATAATTGGCAAGGCTTATTACAGAAAACAGGTATTTATTAGGCCACTTAAAAAAGAATTAAGACAACATTTCTTAACAAATATATCATAACTTTATTAGAAGTTATTACTATATAGATTAAATTTCAAATTCCATTTTCTACTAGTCAAAAAACTGAGACAGGCTGTTCCAAAAAACCTAGATTTTCGGACAGCCTTTATCTTCAATTTGTTTTTATTAAGGTATAAAAAGGCTTTCTTTATTAATCTCCAAATTCCAAATTATCTCCACTTCACTCTCTTTAAACCATCCCTCTGATAAAACTTGTTTTCTAACCGATTCTGGATTAGATGAGTAAGCAACTATTGCAAGACTTTCTTCTGCACGACTGCATGTAACGTAAAACAATCTTCTTGTCCTATCTATACTAGTATCCTTACCCTCATTTTCATTCCTTATATCTGACTCTGTTTTTTCTTTCGCTCCAAATAGTTTTTCATAGCTGAATAAAAAACCGCGTGATTCGTTATCATCAATTATCACCATTACACGAGGAAACTCCAGCCCCTTTACCCCTTGATGAGTCATAAAGCTTGATTTTCCATTTATATAAGAATCATATTTTTGTATTTGACTAAATGGCGCATTCAAGCATTCACCCCAAGCCATTAATGCCTCGTTCTTATCAATAGTTAATTCCTCTTTTTCTCCAAGGCTTTCTTCTCCAGTAACAGAAAAAGGGTATAAACTATCTGGTATTTCGAACAGGTTTAAATTCGCGACACAACGTAAAACGTCAAGACATAATGGATCATGATTTTTGTCCCACATTGACAAAAATTCGTACACAGTTTCTTTAATTTTTTTTATTTGCAAAACTTGATCTTTTTCATCTTTGGCAAGCTTTATTAGTGGAGAATGCTTTCGTACTGTACTTGTAATTGTAAAGTCATCTTTACTTTTATAAGCATTTACCATAGGTAAAATAATTTGTGTAAAGAAATTTAATTCCCTTAATGTCCCTCCTAACAATCCTGTTTTTAATTTTTCTACTTGATAAATGGGTTGAAACAATTCAAAGAAACCGAGTCTATTTGCTGCCATATGATGTTCTAAAATTAATGATGTATAGTCTGCATCTTGACTAGTCCACTTGGAATCCTTTGTGTAATCAGCCATAATTTTCGCTACTATTCTTTCGGCACTTTTCTTTGTGGTCGTTATAGGAAAAATGAACATACGTACAAATCCATCGCCCTTATCAGTTCTTTCTCTTTGTTCTTGCCCATCAATATCAGAACGAATTTTATTAATTAATTTAATAATTCTTGGTGGACAACGATGATTCATTATTTTCGCTGGCTTAGCCCACCGTTCTGGCAAATCAGCACCTAAATCGACTTTTCCATCAGAATAAATTCTTTGCATTGTATCACCAAATAATCCTAGTATAAATAAGCTATTATACTTATTTTCAACTTCAAAAAAAGCATTAATAAGATCCTTATTAGTATCTTGACTCTCATCGATTAAAAGAACAGGAAACTTTTTTATTAATATTTTTTGCATTAATTGCTTAAAAGATAAAAAATAAGATCCGATACTTATAACCTCATGGTGATTCAAGGAGTCTCTACTTAAATTGTCTCCATTTGGATTATAAGTAAATTTATTAATTTTCTCTAGAGTTTCCAAGCGTCTATACTTTTTTTCGATGCTCTTTTTTCGATTATTTGCTGCTTGGGTACCCGCTCTTCCCTTTTTCTGTTTTAATTCTAGTTCTTCAATTTGTTCTTTGAGATTGCTATATAACCATTCTTTAATATCTTTATTAAAATCCTTAATTAATTCCCATATAAAAGAATGTATTGTAGAAACGGAAAAAATAGGATCAAAATCTAGCCGTCGTTCAATTTCTTCACAAGCAGCATTAGTATAAGTTATAATCGCAACTCTTTGACCTTTATATTGCATTTGTTTGTAGTTTTTTTCTCGAAATTCTTTAAGTACAGTTACTAAAGATCTTGTTTTTCCAGATCCCGCCCCCGCAAATAAGAAAAAACTTTTAGGATTTTGTAAATTAAGGCAATTACTAATCTCTCTATCTACATGTGCATCTACCAAATTATCACTATTTTCAACTGAATTCCTCATTAAACCTTCACCTCATTTGCAACATCACTTGTTAAATTAGGAGCCTGGACAATAGTAATTTCTGTTTGTCTTGGTTGCAACTGTTCATCTAACCATGTTAGTCCTTCTTTTATATATTCTGGTATCTTTAATTTTTTAGGATCCTCCAAATAAATTAGTTCAAGTGCGAATTCAGCTTTCTTTCCCTTTCTTAAATCCTCGAAAAATTGTTCTCCTAATTCAGTAATCGTAACCTTATTTTTAATTGCCTCCCTGAATTTTTTTATTAAACCATTTCCTTTAAGACTCTCAAAAAGAGATAGATTTTCATAAACCAATGCATCTTCAAATGTATATGGAACTACTTCTAAATCTAATTTATTTGAAAATGCTGAGATTATTTTTGGATATTGATATGCTACTCTAACAGAATAAGTCTCATTAGTATTTTTTTTCACTTTTTCTTCATATTCTAAGTCGAGCAATTCATCAAGATCAGTTTTTTCTGGTACCCAACTCTTTAATGTATCATTTGCTGTTATATATCCTTTCTTTCTCTTAGGAACTACAGCTGTATTTTTATTAGATGGATTTACTGAATCTAAGTCAGTTATTATTAAACTAGTTAATCCGAGGTGCTCTATTAATGACCTTAAGGTATGAGCATGACTCCCCCCTATTTCGAGTAACGAAATATACTTTTGATTCAATTCTTCAAAATGGTTACGAATAAAGTGTGGAACCAACATTCTTTCTGACGGACCTTCTACAAGGATTGCTGCATCAGCAAAAAATAAATCACAATGAGTTGATTGAAGATATCTTGTAACAAAACGCTCTGTTTTATTACCTTGTCCAAATACATTTGATAGATTAACAACTGTAGATGTTGGTACTTCATTTTTGTTTATTGATGGTTTTCTGCGAAAATATCGTAAACATGAAAATGGCATTTCATGAGTAATATGACCTGAATGGGTACTGACAATTAGCTGCGTTTTAAAAGTTTTATCATCTTTTAAATTGTTATGATTTCGTAAAACTTTGTATGCTTGTCGTATAAATACTTGCTGTACTTGTATGTGTAGATGAGCTTCAGGCTCCTCTACTAATACAATATGCAATGGAGGTACATAGAACTCATCAAGGCTACTTGGGGCTTTCCTCGATACTTTCCCTACCTTCATCCATTCATCCCTAAATCGCATTAGTTTAAATATGATAGAGATTATATTCTGATACCCTAATCCATTATAATGCTCAGGTAACATTAATTTTAAATTTTCGTTTGAACTATCCTTTTCTAACAAGTCAAATTGGACCGCAGAACTATGGTTTAGTCCCTCTATTGGCTTTATCTTAGTAGAAATAGTTATCTTAGGGTTTGAAAATCCGGGATACCCTATCGTTTCGAGTTCACTAAGAGCATTTTTAAATCCTTGCTCTAATTTAACATCAAAACTTTTTTGAGCCTCCTCAATAGCTTGTAGTGCTTCTATGTCCGTCAGGTCTGGGGACATTGTTGGATTTAAATGAGTGTTATAGTACCTTCTTAACTGTGATGAAAGATTACCTACTAAGTTACTTGACTCTTCCTCATCATCTGCTTTATTTACTGGATCTGAAAAACCTCTTTGTGCATTTATATAATGCACAAGAAATAATTTTTTAAATGGATCTCCTTCTATAGGTTCACTTTCAGAAGGTAAAACTTGAGGTCTAGCAATACCGTTTTCAGGTAACACACATTTTGCAGGGTTTAGAATATATGATTTAACTGTAAAATGAGCTTGAAATTTTCGTTTTAAGTAATCTTGGAGGTTTTTTGGCCATAAAGTTACTTCACTTTCTTTATCCAATCCCGCATTCTCTAAAATTTCTTTTATAAAATTTGAATTATCAATAAAATTTTTATAGAGTTCTTCAACATTTTTAGGCTCGAGCCTTAAGCGGACACCAAGAAGCCCCCCTTCCCAATCTAATGATGGAATAAGATTAGTTACATAATGAACTTCATCATCTTCGACATGTAACCAAACATCCATAGTCGGTATAAGATTTGCTAATTCATCTATAGAAAAATCCGGTACGTTTCTAGTATCGATGAGCCAACTTTCTCCTATCTTATTGATTTCAAACCAATTAGATAATGTAAAATCATTTACGCTAAATTGATTTTTCTCATCTAAAAATTTCACTAACGCATTCATTGCAGTTGTTTTTCCACTATTATTAGCACCTACAAATAATGTTGTTTGCTCAGTAAATTCAATCCGACACGATTTTAATCTCCTGTAGTTCTGAACTTCCACAAATTTAATATGCATTTTATCCCTCCAGAAATTATTAACCCATCATAATCTTCGTTAAAACAATACTTTTCCTACTTAAACAACTTCCAGTAGTTTTACACTACGGAATTACCTCAATTTGAAGCTCTATTTCAAATTACACACAATACATAATTCGACCAAATTTAGTAAAATCCTACATTTTACAAAAAAATATTATTGAAGCGTAATTACCGATAATCCTTATGAAAGTTATTCATAAATATAAAAAGGGACAAACTCTTTTATATTAGATAGGCTCTTCCTAGTGATATCAGTTTTCGGACAAAAGATTAGTGTGTTATACAAATATATCCTAATAACTACTGCTAAAGTGACTTTTGTTTTCTTGTGATCAACGCTGGTCTACCAATGCTCGCTTCTACATATTGTGTACTATTGCGATTAATCCTAGTTCAATAGCTACTTTTTCTTTTTTCAAATTATTAAAAAATGAAAAGGGCTGTCCAAAAAGGGTATTTTATACCTTTTTGGGACAGCCCTTGAAATTTTATAAAAATATTGTTTTACTTCTAGCGTATAAATCGGGTAGTACTATCAAACTATGAAGAAAAAGAAAATATACAAAGCATTATTCTAGATGGTCTGCTCTTTTATTTTTTTTAGTTGGCAATCTAACACCTCATCAACAATCGATCTTAAAACAGGATTTTTCTTCTCCCACTCCTGCCTATACCATTCTTTCTGCTCTTGTTTCGTCATTTCAGTAAGTGGTGAATGAATAATGACAGTTGTATTTCCGTACTTATACTCCTTCATGAAAATTCCCCCTCATCTCAATGTATTCAGAGAATAGAGAGGGACAACCCATATTATTTCTCATATTTTTTTCACAAACTATAAAAGGACAAGCCTTCAATTTACAACATGCCTAACCACCGAAAAAATTTTTTTGATTTTTGCCTAATCACCGAAACGATGTTTATAACCTTGTCCACCTGTCCATAATGGTGAATGGGGACAAGCCCTTGAATAGCAAGGACAAGCTTTAAATCTTGGTATTACTAATCGGAGTTTAGGCATACACGGGATCCCGATCACGCGTATTCACCGAAGATTTTTTGACGGTGTTTGCCTAATTACCGAATTTTTATAAAACAAAAAACCACTCAATAAGGACGAGTGGTTAGCCATTTAATAATCTTCAAATAGATTTAAATCGATCGCTTTCTTTTTACTTTCAATTTCTTCATTATAACTTAGTTGAAATGAAGGGAGTTCGAAATTTAGTTCTATATTTACCTTATATTTTTGGTTACCGATTTTATTAACTTTAATCGAACTAATTATTTCTGTTATTAATAAACGCCAATCGTGTTTGCAAAGCTCACTTCGCTTTTTAGTAAACGTTGAAAGTAACGGGAGCCAGTAATCTTCTTTAGAGAAAACATCGTCTATTAAATCTTTTTCCTGAATTATTCATAGAAAATCTTTAATCGGTTATTAATGGCTATCTGATAAGCTTTTTTATTAAATTCACTTGCATCAAATAAATGAAAAAAGAACCCATTTCTGTTAAGTTAAAAGTACGACCAAATAACCGACAGAAAGGGTTCTTATAATGGCTACTTTACCTCAATTAACACTTGATTTCAATCGAAAAATTAAACTTTCTAACGACGGAGGAGAACTCTCATCCGATACTGGAGAATTCCTTTTTAGAGAATTCGATGAAAAGATAAATTTTTCTTCTACATTAGCACGCTTTTTAAACCTAAAAGACAATAGACGCTACTATGTTCATTCGAATGAAAATTTACTTCGTCAAAAGATTTATCAAATCATTGCTGGTTATACCGATGATGATAATGCCGACCAATTAACGAGAGATCCTGTGTTTACTCAAATCATTGGTACAAATGCATTGGCTTCTCAGCCGAGTTTGTCTCGCTTTTTTAGACGTTTCGACGATCAATCTATGGAAGAATTGAATCAAGCCAACCAAGAGCTTATTGATAAAGTGCACCAACTCAGGGAGTCGAAGGCAGTCATTTTTGATTTGGATTCTACACATTCCGATACTTATGGAGATCAAGAAGCTGCGGCTTACAATACTCATTATGGAACAGTCGGTTTTCATCCATTAGTTGCCTTTGATGGTGTAACAGGTGATTTCCTCAAAGCAAAGCTACGACCTGGAAACGTGTATACGTCCAATGGTGTAGTGGATTTTATTCAACCACTCATTGAGCATTACAACGAAAAGTTTCCTGAGACAACACCTTTTCTTCGGGGTGATAGTGGTTTCGCTGTCCCTGCTTTATATGATTTGTGCGAAAGAGAGAGCGTTTATTACGTTATTCGTCTGAAATCAAATGCAATTCTGCAACGAATCGCAGATGAACTCCATCCTCCGTCTATCATTTCCGATGTTTCCAAGACGGAAATTTATTATGAAGAAACCATCTATCAAGCAAACTCTTGGTCGAAACCTAGAAAAGTAATTATCAAATCGGTACGCCCAGCGGGCGAATTACTGTTTTCCCATTCCTTCTTTGTGACAAATTTAGTAGATGCCTTTTCTCCTGAAGCAATCGTTCTTACTTATCAAAAAAGAGGAACGATGGAAAACTACATCAAGGAAGCCAAGAATGGGTTCGGTTTTGATAAAATGAATAGCCATTCTTTCCAAGTAAACGAAGTAAAAATGATGTTGAGTCTATTAGCTTATAACTTAACAAACTGGTTGCGTACCCTCTGTTTTCCTGAAGGACAAAAGACCATGCAAATCGAGACCATACGCACCCGAATTATTAAAGTTGCCAGTAAACTAGTGAAGTCAGGACGTTCTCTGTACTTTAAGCTCGCTTCGAGTTTCGTTTACCAAGAATTCTTTTGGAATGTACTTCAACGAGTTCAGAGACTGAAAATAGTGTAAACCTAAATAATTAACTAATTTCTGGAAATTCCATTCTAAACCAAGGGAGTAGTCTGTCTAAAAATGGGTGATTTTCAAGAAATACTTTTAAAATCAAAAATGAAGTAGTTCAAATTGATATTATTCGATTTTAATGTGAGAGACTTTCATGATTTTTGCTTCTGTTATGACTTAACTTTGAAGTATGAATAATTCAGGTTTTTGTTTGTTAATTTTTTTTAGCTCTTGTTCAAGAAGTTCAACTTTTCTAGTTAGATCAATTCTATACATTGTAAAGCATTCAATAAAATTTTTGTTGTCTTCATTAAGTTCTAGCTTGGATAATCTGTGAATTTTATAGTCTATTTCTCGCATTTTTTTACTATATTGCTCAATACCATCTTCAATGATTTTATATTGTTTGTTTAATTTTTCATTATCATTTTTTAAACTTATATTTATTTTATTAACTAAGCTATTACCAGCAAACATGTTTATTTCAACTCGAATCCTATTTCTGATTATTTCATCAATTGGCTGAGCTTTTATTCTAACTTTTTTACATTTCTCTGTTTTACATAAATATAACCTATGACCTGATGCACCACCGTTAGTTTCTTGATTTTCTGGAACTAATAAGCTATTGCAGTGTCCACAGGTTATAACATTTTTCACAAGGTAATTTGTATCGAGGTGCTTAGGATCAACTAACTTTTTCCCTCTTTTTTGTAATAGGTTGTTGCAAAAATCCCATTCTTCTTTCGTTACTATAGGTTCAATATTTTTTAGTTTTGTAAAAATTGTCTTTTTTCCTTTACTTAATTTATGGTTGGAACGCTTTCCCCATAAATGGTAACCTGCGTATTTAGGATTTTTGATAATACTTTCTACTTTTTGTCTTGTCCATTTTTTTACTTCACCTTTTTTATTTATGAATTTCGGGAGAGTATCAGCAATCTTTGGACAGCCTAATCCTTGTTTATACATATCAAAGATTTTTCTAACATTGATTATTTCGTCAGCCACTTGATTAAATAACTTAGTTTTTTTATTGTACACATAGCCATAAGGGGCTTTACCACCTTGATGTTCGCCTTTTTGAGCACCAGCTTCGCCTTTGGAGCGAACTCTCTCACGGAGTTGTTCAATTTCAAACATGCCTAAAGCACTTTTAATAAAACCAAAAACATCTCCCGGCTCTTCATCTAGGGTTGGAGTTGGAGATAAAATAACTATTGGTTTTCCAGCTGCTGCAAAAAGCTTACGAATTTTTTCTTGTTCAATAGGGTCTCTTGAAATTCGATCAATCCGAAATACAATGACAAAATCAAACAAGTCATCCGAAAGATCATCTATTAATTCGTTAAGCTTCTGTCTTTCATTTAGTTCTTTTTTAGTAGCTGATACACTTTCATCAGTGTATTTTTTAACAATAATTAATTGATAGTCTTTAGCAAATTGTTTTGCTTTATCTAATTGCAAATCCATATCTTGTTTATCTGTTGAGTATCTTCCATAAAAGGCACATCGCCTATTAGGCTGAAGTAATTCATTAATATCCAATAGTGTGAGCCTCCTTCAACCCTGTAAAAGGATGCTTGTATACAAGATCGATATTTTTCTTATCAACTTTTATTACCTTTATTACATCATTCAAAATGTATTTTGAATTTAAACCACTACTCTCAACAGTTAAATGGTTATTTCTAATATAATTTCGAATATGATCTAATCTTTGTGGAAGTTTATTTAGTTTGTAAGTCTCTTCAGATATCAGATTAAGGTCTTCTTTTAAAATTTTTATCTTTTTATATAAGCTTTGTAAAACGCTTGAATTTTCAAAATTGGTTTCAATTAAATCATCAATCACGGTAAACGCCTTTTGTTGATATTCAAATAGCTTACTTTCAATGCTAGTACGCTGCTTTTCTAAATTTGCAATACTAGAAACGCGGTATCTTTCAATTAGACTTACATATTCAGACTCTAATAATGTTTGTATAAAAACTAGTACATCTTTCATTATTTTATTCTCTATTTCGTTTTTGGAGATTTCTCCCTTGCATTTATTGCAGCGATAAAAAGGGCGATATTGACTGCCTAAATAAAGACTTTCTTCACAAGGAGTACAAACAATTAGTCCTTCTAGTATGTAGTCTAAATTTAACTTTTCCTTTTTTTTCTTATGTATCTTAGTTTTTTCCAACATTTCATATACCTTTTGCCATTTTTCGTTACTTATAATCTTAAGAGCTTTGTATTCTTGGTCATAATCGGTACCGTTAAAAGTTCTAATTCTAATCCCTTTATATGTTGGATTTTGCAATAAATTTCGAATATATCCTGTTGTCCATGTACGGTTTTGATCCTTGTTTTTAGCATAATTTGAAACATCTATTAAAGTTTCGCCATCATAAAGCTTGTTGTACAAATCTTTAATTAGTCTTAGTTGAATTTCATTACGTTTATATCTAAAACTACTTTCTTTATCAAGTTCATATCCATAAGGTAAATTTCCTGGGTCTTTTCCTCCTCGGAAGTTTGCAATATTTTTAGCCCGTATTCGCTCATTTATTTGCTGACCTTCTAGTTGAATCATGACACCCATGAATACTTCGAGCATTTCTCCATTTGAGGTATATGTCATTGGGAGCTCATCCTCAGCTGTAAAAACAACATTAATACCATGTTCTCGTAATATTCGATATAGCTTGATATGTTCAACAACATTACGGGAAAGTCGATCACGTTTAAAAACAAGTAAATTCTTTATTTTTCCTTGTTTAACTAATGAAATTACATCTTGAAGCGCTTCTCTATCATTAAAGTTTGTTTTCCTTGCAGAAATTGCGTCATCTGTAAATTCATTTTCAATAATAAGATGATGTCTTACGGCTGCCTCAAATGCTTTATACCGTTGCATATCTAAAGAATTTTCTTGGAGCGTAGTTGATCTACGATAGTAGGCCACTGTTTGCACTTAGTACACCTCCCTACTTTTTATAAATTTTTATGCAAGTAAAAATGGGACTAGTCCTTTTTATTTGAAGTTTCCTGTTGAAAATGATCTAGAAGTTCTTTCTTTGCAATATTGATCCAAATCTCAAACCATTTTTCATGGGATGTTGGTTCGTGTTCATATTCTCGTGATCGAATTACAAATTGTTCTTTGTTTTCTTTACTCATACTCATCACCTTAAATTTTTTTGGAGGTAAACACATGAAAAATTTCGGACAAAAAATTCGCACAATTCGTGAACAAAAAAATATTGGCTTAAATCAAATGGCAGCTCGACTTGACGTTTCTTCTGGGTATCTTAGTAACCTAGAAAGAGGGAAAACAGAAACAATCCCTTTATCTTTGTTAGAAAAACTAGAAACTGAACTTAATTTTTCTAAATCAGAGTTTTTCGCTACTAACAAACAACAAGATGCATTAGATTTTAATGAACTACATTACCGTATTGATCGATGTTGTGAGCATTTAAAAATGCTCGAAAACAAAAGGCCAGAGCTAGCTGATTATCTTGTTACTGTAGTTGAACAAGGGCTAGAACTTGCAAATATAGAAGATGAAAAAATTAAATTTCATTAAACCTTGTTGAAAGTTTTAGCAAGGTTTTTTTATTTGTTGAAATTATATTGTGGAATGTATCGGGTTTTTATTCATTACATGGGTACTTATTTTTATTGATGAATATTAACTACAAAAAAAGAGAGTCTAATCCTTAAACGAGGAAAAGACTCTTCTTTTATTTGGATTAAGTGATAAGAAAGATTATCTATTCTTTTGCATAGTTATTAAATACAGATGTCATATACCGAAAGTAGGTGATCCCATGTACCGTAAATACGACCTTGATGTTTTTATCTATTTAAGAAAAAGCCGAAAAGATCTTGAGGAAGAGAAAAAGGCTCATGAAGAAGGTAGAGGTTATGATACACTTGAGCGTCACAGAAGGCAGCTTCTTGATTTAGCAAAGCGTGAACGTCATAACATTATTGATATTTTTGAAGAAGTTGTTTCAGGTGAATATATTTCAGAACGACCAATCATGCAAAAAATGCTTCATGAAGTAGAAACTGGTATTGCCGATGCTGTTCTTGTCATGGATATGGACCGTCTTGGTCGTGGTGACATGGTAGATCAAGGTACGATTTATCGCATTTTTCGGTACTCAGAAACGTTAATCATTACCCCTACTGAAATTATCGATCCAAATGATGAAAACCAAGAACTCACTTTTAGTATAAAATCACTTATCGCCCGTGAAGAATTAAAGGCGATTGTTAAACGTATGCAACGTGGTCGTCGAGCATCAGCAGGGGAAGGCAAATCAATTACAAAGGTTCCCCCTTACGGTTACTTGCGTGATGGTAATTTAAAGCTATATCCAGATCCAGAAAAAAGCTGGGTAGTGAAAAAAATTTTTGAGATGATTTCTACGAGTTACGGTAGACAATCAGTAGCGCAAGAATTAGATCGGCTTTCGATTAAACCACCAGAAGGGGAGTTTTGGAATCCTTCAACGATTTCAGCGATTGTAAAAAATGAGGTTTACCTCGGACAAATCATTTGGGGAAAAATGAAATACATTAAACGGAATGGAAAGTATTTTAAGAAAAAGATGCCAGTAGAGCGTTGGCAGCGACATGAGGGAGCGCATGAACCACTAGTATCTGAGGAATTATTTGAAAAAGCCAACTTAGCCCATAGTAAACGCTGGCGACCACCAATTGTACAAACTAAAAAACTGGCTAATCCTTTAGCTGGGATTTTAGTTTGTAAGTTATGTGGTCATACAATGGTTTATCAACCGAGAAAAGATCGGCCGAATCCGCAAGTGAGATGCGTTCAACCATCATGTAAAAATATTCAAAAAGGAGCAGCATTAAGTCTAGTAGAAGAACGGATTTTACTAGGCTTAAAAGAAATCGCAGAAGCATTTGAATTTGATGAATCTATGTTTAAAGCTGAAGCACAGCCAACTACTGATTTTTCAGTTAAGGAAAAAGCTTTTGAGAATAAGCAGAACGAAATTAGCGAACTACAAAAACAAAAAAGCTCCCTTCATGACTTTCTAGAAAAAGGGGTTTATGATCTGGACACCTTTTTAGAAAGGCAAAAAACAATTGTCGGCAGAATCAAAAAAGCTGAACTTGAAGCTGCTCAACTTAAAGAAGAAATAACAAAAGAAAAGCAAAAAGAAGCAAACATTACAGAGTTCGCCCCTAAAGTAAAAAATGTCATAGAAGCTTATTATGCAACCGATGACATTGAAAACAAAAATCGCCTTCTCAAGACAATTCTTGAAAAAGCGACTTATTTACGGAAAAAAGAGTGGATGAAGAAGGATGAGTTTGTGGTGCAGTTGTATCCAAAAATATAGGATATGTATTGACAACAAACTCTTTCTTCATTTAACCCAGTAGGTAGTGAAGAAGCTGTATAATGTCCATGACCTGAAGTTAATTTCAATTAATGCTATAGAAAGATATTTATGTTTACTAATTGCTGCTTTAAACTCCAGTTTTTTGGTCTTTCATCTTCATTAAACCATTTACAATCATTTTCAATCCACAATTGACGATATTCAGCAAAAGTTTTTCCCTCACTATGATCATCGTAACCAAACTCAAAACCACAACAGCTACATATTTCATAAGAGGGATTCCCTTCTTTATCATATGGAATTTCTTCTAATTTATCATATCCACAAATAGGACAAATATAACTCATAACAAAACCCCTCTATTGTCTATTATAATCCTGAATTATTCATAGAAAATCTTTAATCGGTTATTAATGGCTATCTGATAAGCTTTTTTATTAAATTCACTTGCATCAAATAAATGAAAAAAGAACCCATTTCTGTTAAGTTAAAAGTACGACCAAATAACCGACAGAAAGGGTTCTTATAATGGCTACTTTACCTCAATTAACACTTGATTTCAATCGAAAAATTAAACTTTCTAACGACGGAGGAGAACTCTCATCCGATACTGGAGAATTCCTTTTTAGAGAATTCGATGAAAAGATAAATTTTTCTTCTACATTAGCACGCTTTTTAAACCTAAAAGACAATAGACGCTACTATGTTCATTCGAATGAAAATTTACTTCGTCAAAAGATTTATCAAATCATTGCTGGTTATACCGATGATGATAATGCCGACCAATTAACGAGAGATCCTGTGTTTACTCAAATCATTGGTACAAATGCATTGGCTTCTCAGCCGAGTTTGTCTCGCTTTTTTAGACGTTTCGACGATCAATCTATGGAAGAATTGAATCAAGCCAACCAAGAGCTTATTGATAAAGTGCACCAACTCAGGGAGTCGAAGGCAGTCATTTTTGATTTGGATTCTACACATTCCGATACTTATGGAGATCAAGAAGCTGCGGCTTACAATACTCATTATGGAACAGTCGGTTTTCATCCATTAGTTGCCTTTGATGGTGTAACAGGTGATTTCCTCAAAGCAAAGCTACGACCTGGAAACGTGTATACGTCCAATGGTGTAGTGGATTTTATTCAACCACTCATTGAGCATTACAACGAAAAGTTTCCTGAGACAACACCTTTTCTTCGGGGTGATAGTGGTTTCGCTGTCCCTGCTTTATATGATTTGTGCGAAAGAGAGAGCGTTTATTACGTTATTCGTCTGAAATCAAATGCAATTCTGCAACGAATCGCAGATGAACTCCATCCTCCGTCTATCATTTCCGATGTTTCCAAGACGGAAATTTATTATGAAGAAACCATCTATCAAGCAAACTCTTGGTCGAAACCTAGAAAAGTAATTATCAAATCGGTACGCCCAGCGGGCGAATTACTGTTTTCCCAT
Organism: Anaerobacillus isosaccharinicus; assembly: GCF_001866075.3. Classification (GTDB taxonomy): domain Bacteria; phylum Bacillota; class Bacilli; order Bacillales; family Anaerobacillaceae; genus Anaerobacillus; species Anaerobacillus isosaccharinicus. Next base: position 599,666 of record NZ_CP063356.1, read on the forward strand.
TCCTTCTTTGTGACAAATTTAGTAGATGCCTTTTCTCCTGAAGCAATCGTTCTTACTTATCAAAAAAGAGGAACGATGGAAAACTACATCAAGGAAGCCAAGAATGGGTTCGGTTTTGATAAAATGAATAGCCATTCTTTCCAAGTAAACGAAGTAAAAATGATGTTGAGTCTATTAGCTTATAACTTAACAAACTGGTTGCGTACCCTCTGTTTTCCTGAAGGACAAAAGACCATGCAAATCGAGACCATACGCACCCGAATTATTAAAGTTGCCAGTAAACTAGTGAAGTCAGGACGTTCTCTGTACTTTAAGCTCGCTTCGAGTTTCGTTTACCAAGAATTCTTTTGGAATGTACTTCAACGAGTTCAGAGACTGAAAATAGTGTAAACCTAAATAATTAACTAATTTCTGGAAATTCCATTCTAAACCAAGGGAGTAGTCTGTCTAAAAATGGGTGATTTTCAAGAAATACTTTTAAAATCAAAAATGAAGTAGTTCAAATTGATATTATTCGATTTTAATGTGAGAGACTTTCATGATTTTTGCTTCTGTTATGACTTAACTTTGAAGTATGAATAATTCAGGATAATATCTAAATCCATCCTTTGGTTTAAAAAATGTTTTAATATATCCATCCTTACCTAAAACTGCAAATTCATTGTTTGAAGTATTATAAAATACTCGATCTCCATTAGAACGTTTCTTTGACAAAACATTTTTACTATCTGATCCTATTAGATTTTGTGCTCGTGTTAAGTACTGGTTTTTAGTAATATTACCAAATTCTTTTTGAACAATTACATGTTTTTTATAATGCGAATCAAGTAGACTAAGTGTACGGAAACTTAGATTTCTTACCACAGCTTGAACAGCCCATCTAGAAACATATGTTAAAGCTGAACGTACCCCAACATTAACAATTGCAGCAACGATAAATGGTACAGCCGAAGCCTGTAGTTGAGTTGTATCAACTTCATAAATATCACCGGTGTTTTTATCTATAAACGTCGCAATAAACACTTCACCCTCTGTTTCATGGACAACTACCTCAAATTCATGACCTGATACCATGCCATTTTCATCAATAAATTCACTTACTACAGTGATGTGTTCACTATTTAAATCCATTTCAATTTCAACAATTACTTCAACATCTTCATTTTCTAAGTGCATTTCAAAAACAAGTTCTTCGCCAGTTAACTCAACTTCAACATTGACATCTTCTAATACTTCTTCTCCAAATTGCTCTACTAACTGACTTTCAAATTCTTCAAACACCTCTTCTTCTAATTCTTCTAGAAGTGCTTCAACTAATTGAAGATCATATTCTTCATATCCTTCAAATTCCTCATCCCATTCCTCCTCATCCCACGCTGCTTTAACATGAGTAAAGTTTGGTAATAAGCTAAACACCATCGCAAAAACTAGAAATGCTGAAATAAATTTTTTCAATTACTCCACCTCGTTTTTCATTTTTAATAATCCATAGCCATATTCACGGTCATATCCTTCAACCCCGAGATCAACAGCAAGTTCCTTTAATACATTCATTAGTTCATCCCTAGTCAAATCTTTTTCCTCTAACAAACGTGCTATAAATCCAGTTGCATAGGCAGTTGCAAACGATGTTCCTGTAAACAACGAGTATCCACCATCTTTATCAGTAGAAATTATATCTACTCCTGGTGCAGCAAAATCTATTTTCCCTTTAGCTGCTGAACTTGCTCGCTTTAAATCTTCTCTAATTGATGTAATCGATAATACATTTTCGTATCTCGCAGGATAATCTACTCCAAAGCCATATGTATTTCCAGCTGCTGCAACTATAATAATCCCTTTATCATTTGCTTTATCAATCGCATTTTTTAAATCAAGATTCTCAGCTTGAAATCCAAAACTAACGTTTATGATATCAACCTCTTGTTCAATGCACCATTCAATAGCATTTATAAAATGCTCAACGTCTCCTTTTCCCTCATCATTTAGTACTTTCACATCATAAAGTTCTACATTTTGTGAGATCCCAATAATTCCATAAGCATTATCGTTTGCTGCTATAATTCCTGCAATTGCTGTTCCATGACCAAATTCATCGGTAATAGGTTCTTTAGGATTTATCGCATTAAATTCTCCTACTACTTTTTCAAGTAAATCTTCATGATTTTTATTAATACCACTGTCTATAATTGCAATTTTTATCATTCTACTAATCTCTTTTTTACTAGATTGTTGAATTCCCATTACATCATGTGCCCAAGGGGTAACTTGATTCTCTTTAAACTCATTTCCTATAACACTTTGTACATTTAGAACTTCACCCTCTGTCATTACATCTTTTCCCACATTAAACAAACTAAAATATAAGAAAACTAGTAATACAAAAAATAGAACTATCACTAATATTAAAAAATTAACCTTTCTCATATCTCACCTCTCTTTATCCAAGACTCCCTCCTTTTGCATGCACTTTAAAATTACCCCTTACATAAAGTGTTAATTATTAGTATAATTTGTAAAAAAAACACTAATTTGAATATAATCAATTATATTGAAAATATAAATATTTTTCTAGTATATTTTCACTATTTATCTAGTTTTTGGGAGTGTCTATTTTCACCCCAACAAAAAAAACCACTTCTTTCTATAAAAGTGATTTACGTGTTATAATATTTTTATAAAATAAATGGGTACATCCCGGCTAACCATACTGGTTCACCTCACCATACCCAAACATGCTGGACACTTCCATTAGTTGGTTCACTAACTTTAGGCAGCGGGCGTTGTCGGAGGTTAGGTTGTCGCCGTCTGAGAAGTGGAACGGATAGATGTTGTAACGAGATGGTTCGTATTTTCCATCGACTAATTCTAAGGCTTTTCGGTATGCGCTTGAGCAGATCGTTCCCCCGCTTTCGCCTTTTGAGAAGAAGTCTTCCTCGGTAACGACTTTTGCTTCTGTGTGGTGGGCGATGAATTCGATGTCTACTGTTTCATATTTTGTTCGTAAGAAGCGTGTCATCCAGAAGAAGAATGAGCGCGCCATGTATTTCTCCCATTTCCCCATTGATCCTGAAGTATCCATCATCGCTAAGACGACGGCTTTTGATTCTGGCTTGATGATTTCATTCCATGTTTTAAAACGTAAGTCATCGTTATGAATTGGGGCAATCGTCGGCTTCCCTACAATTGCATTTCGCTTTAAAGCTGTTAAAATAGTGCGTTTCTTATCTACATTTCCCATAAGCCCTTTTTTACGGATGTCGTTAAATTCAATATCCTCAACGACAATGTTATCTTGTTCTTTTTGCTGAAGGTTAGGAAGCTCTAATTCTTTGAAAAGCATGTTTTCAAGCTCCATAATTGAAACTTCTGCTTCGAAATAGTCTTCTCCTGCCTTATCACCTGCGCCTTGACCTTTTCCTGGTCCTTGTTGTTCGGCACTTCCATCTCTTGCGACTACATCTCCAACTTCACTATCACCATTTCCTTGACCTACGTGCTTGTTTTTATCGTAATTGTATTTAATTTTATATTCATCTAGAGACCTAATCGGGATTTTAATTACGTCACGGCCGTTGGACATGATGATATTTTCTTCACTCACAAGGTCTGGCAAATTACTTTTAATTGCATCTTGAACTTTTTCTTGGTGTCTCTGTTGATCCTGATAGCCCTTACGGTGGAGGGACCAATTGTCTTGAGAGACAACATAATTTTTGTCATTACTGCCTTTCATCCGTAACCCCTCCTCTTTTTTTTATATTCTTTTTTTCAAAAAACGGTTCCAGTAAAAAATAATTTTCATTTTAGTCACTTTTTTCAATTTACTAGCATATAAATAATTCGACGAATATGTGATGTCATTTTTTCTAACATAGCTGAAGAGAAAAATATTTTATTTACTCTATCCTATGCAATCCTGATATAGAGTTGACAAAAAATTCTTACATTAATGAACTTTGTGTTTGGACATGCATCTTATTTAGAGAAAATAAAAGATAACCGAAAATGAGACAATTAGGACTTCCTTCTTCCTTCCTTTGAGAAAACAAAAAGACCGCACAATATAAATTGTGGGTCTCATTTTAGTTTTCTAAAATCTTTAATTGGCCAGTAAGCGATATCTGCTTTACCAACAATTTTATCAAAAGGAATAAAACCAATATGACGGCTATCAATACTATTTGGTCGATTGTCTCCTAAAACAAAGTAGTGTCCATCTGGTACGGTTTTTTCACCTGTTAACCACTCTAACTTAAAATCTTCCGTATAATGTCGGCGGTTATTTTTAGCGACAGCGCCATTTAGATATGTTTCTTCAATAAACTCACCATTTACATAAAGTGAATCTTCGATAAATTCAATTGTATCTCCTGGAAGGCCGATAATTCTTTTTATATAGTCGGTTGTTTCATTTGCATGAAAGACGATCATATCAAATCGATCTGGTGAACCTACATCATATCCGATCTTATTGATAATTACTCTTTCTCGATCTTGAATGGTGGGCATCATTGAAGATCCATAAACGATATAGTTCGTAAATAAAAACGCTCGGATCGCAACTACTAACAGTAACACCACCACTAGGGTTTTTGCCCAACTAAGCACTTCTTTTTTAATTTTTTTCTTTCTTTCGGCATGATCAATTTGACTGTTTAGTTCCATTTAGGGCCACCTCCCACTTTATAATTATTCTAATTTAAATTTAGCACCAGTTTGGAAATGAAACAAATAATATGCTCATTTTTTCCATTTAATATTATTTTAAACTATAACTTACAAAAAGATGACTAAATTTTCAAAAAATGTTCAAGGAAAATTCACATTTTAGTCAAAATAGCTTATTATCTTGCTCCAGCTATTAGAATCCTCATAAAGTGTACCATCGCCAACATCCTTAACTAACGCTTGTTTATGTTTCCCATCTAGATCACTAACAAAAATTGTACCGGTGTAATCTTCACCTGCATGCACCCAAGCAAGCTTTTTTGAGTTAGGCAGATAGAACGGCATATAATCTCCTTCACCATTTTCTAAAGATGTAATAGCTGTTTGATGCTTCGTTAGTATGTTAATATGGTACAACGATGGTTTCGGTCGCTGTTTCGGATCATTTTTCCATTCAGATTCTTTTGCTCTAGAAACGATAATTTGAACTCCATCAATCCATGTAAAGCCTTTTTCTACATATCCTGCTGGGGTTAATGACAGTCCTTGGTGAACCGGGAACTCATTAACCATTAAATGCTTATTCTTTACTGCGAAACGACCTTCACCTTCAATAAATGCAAGCCGGTTTGAATGGGGAGCCCACTGAAACCAATCATCAAAAGATAACATTTTTCCTAACTGCTGAAATACCTTACCGTCATCAGATATTACACAGAGCGTATTCATATCCATAGAAATAGAGGCCGTAGGTATGCCTAAAAATGAGATCCATTTTCCATCATCAGACCATTGAAACGGGCTAGTCATAACAGCAAAAAACTCGTCTGATTGTTTTGGTAAACTGAAGAAATGCCTCATTTTTTCAGGGTTTAAGTTGGCACCAACTGGGACAGTAAACAATTCAACGCTTGTCCACCCTGTAGGCAATAAATTGGCCATGGATGAAACGAGAAACTCTTTTCCATTTGGTTTCCAAGAAAAACGTCCAATTCCTAAAGCGATATTTTCAAACTTCTGTTCTTTCATTTTCGTAACGTCGGTAACATTTAAAACTCCGTTCGATAAAAACGCTAGTTTGGTTTCAATAGGTGACCATTGAAATTGATGAATAGAATCGTATACTCGTTGAATGTTATTGGATTTCAAGTCATAAACCCAAAGCTCTCTCTCAGCTTCTCCCTTCGAAAAAGCAAGCCAGTTCCCATCATAGGACCATTTAGGATGACGAATAAATTCTCCATCTGTAACTCTTCTTTCTTCATTTTGACCAACTTTTATCCAAAGATCGTTATCACGAATAAAAGCTACTTTTAATTGATGTTCCTCTTTTGCAAAACTATTTGAACCAAACAGTGCGGTCGTTATTACTAACAGACAAATTAAGCTAACAAACCTTTTCATTTATACTTCCTTCTTCCTCATCATAGTTACAACCCTTTATACTTTCCCAAAAAGAAATTAAATCATACAGATAATACAAAAAAACAGCCTTTTCTCCAGTAAGAGAAAAAGCTGTTCTAATTTATTATCTGTTTAACAAGCTACCTACATAACGAAGTAAATCATTAGCAGATACTGAATTATAGCCATGCTCATCAATCAGTCTTGCAATTACTTCATTCACCTTTTTAAGCTGATTTTCGTCTGGGGTTGTTGCTGATGTCGTAATTTTTACGATATCCTTCAGATCAGCAAACAGCTTCTTTTGTATCGCTTCTCTGAGACGTTCGTGAGAATTATAGTCAAAACGTTTTCCTTTTCTTGCGTATGCAGAAATCCTAATCAAAATTTCTTCTCGGAATGCTTTCTTCGCGTTTTCAGAAATACCAATTTGTTCTTCTATCGAACGCATTAATTTTTCATCTGGATTCATTTCTTCACCAGTTAACTGATCACGCAGTTTATTTTTATTACAATAGGCTTCGACATTATCTAAATAGTTATCCATAAGCGTTTTTGCTGACTCTTCATATGAATATACAAATGCTTTCTGAACTTCTTTTTTAGCAATCTCGTCATATTCTTTTCTAGCTACTGAAATAAAGTTTGTATATCGCTCACGATCTTCTTTCGAAATAGACGCATGTTGATCAAGACCTTCTTTAATTGAACGAAGTACATCTAAAGCGTTGATTGATGTCAGTTCCTTACGAATTATTGCCGAGGAAATACGATTTATGACATAACGTGGGTCGATTCCTGTCATGCCTTCATCTTGGAATTCCTTTTTCATTTCCTCAACGTCTTGATTATTAAAACCTTCCACCGTTTCCCCGTCATACAGTTTCATTTTTTTGAGGATGTCGACGCCTTGTTTCTTTGAATCTTTTAATCTTGTTAAAATTGTAAAAATAGCTGCAACCTTCAATGCATGTGGGGCAATATGAACATCGGAAATATCACTATCTTTAATCATTTTTCGATAAATTTTTTCTTCCTCAGACACTCTAAGATTATATGGAATTGGCATAACGATAATTCTCGAATGAAGTGCTTCGTTCTTCTTATTAGAAATAAATGACTTATATTCCGCTTCATTCGTGTGGGCGACAATCATCTCATCTGCAGAAATAAGGGCAAATCTACCAGCCTTAAAGTTTCCTTCTTGAGTTAAGGATAGTAAATGCCATAAAAATTTCTCGTCACATTTTAACATTTCCTGGAATTCCATTAAACCACGGTTTGCTTTATTAAGCTCACCATCGAATCGATATGCCCGCGGATCTGATTCTGAACCATATTCAGCAATCGTTGAGAAGTCGATACTACCAGTTAAATCTGCAATATCTTGAGACTTCGGATCTGAAGGGCTAAATGTTCCAATCCCGACACGCTTATCTTCAGAAAGTAAAATACGTTCAACTATTACATTTTCAATACACCCATCATACTCCTGATCTAACCGCATCACATTTAACGGAGACAAATTCCCTTCAATTTTAATCCCATATTCTTTATAAAAATCATCACGCAAATGGTGTGGAATTAAATGAAGAGGATCCTCGTGCATTGGACACCCTTTAATCGCATAAATCGCTCCTGAGTCTGTTCGAGAATATTTCTCTAACCCTCGTTTTAACATCGAAACAATCGTTGATTTCCCTCCACTTACAGGGCCCATCAATAACAGGATCCGCTTTCTTACGTCTAATCGTTTTGCTGCTGAGTGAAAATACTCTTCTACTAACCTTTCAACCGATTCCTCTAGGCCATATATTTGATCACTAAAAAATTTATACCGTTTCTTTCCGTCTACTTCTTCAACACCTGCATCCTTAACCATATTATAAATACGAGAATGGGCAGTTTGAGCTACTTCAGGTCTGCTTTTCAAAATTTCTAGATATTCACCGAAGGTACCTTCCCATAATAAACGTTTCTCTTCTTCACGAAATTCTTTCAGTCTATCTAAAATACTCATCAAATGTCCTCCTTCCAATTCTAGGTGCTAAAATGGCATTCTTGATTCATACTATGCGAAAAACAATTTGTTCATTCGCTTTACAATAGTTTCCGCCTAAAAAAATGATCATCTACACCTTCTAAGGTGCTACAATAAAGGAGACTTTTTATTACTTGAATTGAGTTATTTTTTGACCTTACTACATTAGGTATCCTCAGCAGGTGCCTAGTAGTGAGATAGTATATGATGAAAGAGTGAGTTTGTTGCGGATAAGCACAGGTTTTTTTCTTATAATAATGTTTTTCACTATGTTTACCTTTTCTTTTAGTGGTGTTACCAATGAACTTCGTCACGTTCAAAAGGTTGATGAAATTTTAGAAAATAGTATAAGCATAGACGACTTTTCTTTTTATTCTAACAGCTATATGTACGATGCCTATGGCGAAATTTTTTCTGATATTTACAGCGCTGAAAACCGTATTTACCTTCCATACAATCTTATTCCTGCTACATTTATACAGGCGATTATTGCTACTGAAGATCGTCAATTTTTCTCCCATAAAGGATTTGATATGAATGGAATTACCCGTGCCCTCTTTGTTAACGCTGAAAAAAATGGGATTGAGCAAGGTGGAAGCACCATTACCCAACAGCTTGTAAAAAATATTTACTTAAGCAATGAGCGGACATATAACCGAAAACTAACGGAAATCCTTTATGCTTATCAGTTGGAAAAAACCATTTCCAAGGAAAAAATATTAGAATATTATCTTAATGCAATTTATTTTCATAATGGAGTGTATGGTGTTGAAGCTGCTAGCCAGTTTTACTTTTCTAAACCTGCAAAACTATTATCTGTAGCTCAGGTAGCGTTTCTATGTGCGATCCCTAATAATCCAACGCTTTACAATCCATTCACCAATCTCGAAAATACGCAAACACGTAAAGAATGGATCTTAACAAAAATGCTTGAAATGAATGATCTTACTGACGCAGAGTTTCAAGAGGCTCTAGCTGAAAAAATTGAACTAAAACCTGCTCGTAAAAAAGATATTTTCCCAGATTACGTTACTTACATTCATTATGAGCTTGAACAATTGATTGGAGAGAAAGAAGGATTTCATCAAAAAATCGTTGATGCTACATCGATGGAAGAAAGAAAAACCATTTTACAAAAGCGACAGCAACGAGTCGAAGAAATTTTAGCTAGCGGAGTAAGCATCTATACTTCACTTCAGCCAGAGAAACAATCATTGATTTATGAAACAATTGAGAAACACCTGCCTGAAGAGCACATTCAAGGAGTTGCCGTGATCATAGATCACAAGATGCAACAACTTGTAGCGATTAGCGGTGGTAAAAACTATGAAAAGTTTAATTTCCAGCGTGGCTTTCAAGCATTTCGCCAACCGGGCTCTTCAATTAAACCATTACTCGTTTTCGCCCCTTATCTAGCGGAAACAAATGCGTCAATTTCTAAAACGATAAGTGCAGCTTCATTTTGTAAAAATGGATATTGCCCACAAAACTATGGTGGTGCGATTTATGGAAATGTCCAAATTGAAACAGCACTCAAACATTCGTTCAATACCCCTGCAGTTAGGATGCTAGACGAAATATCCGTAGAAAAAGGATTTTCCTACTTTGATAAATTTGGTTTCTCAAAAATCGTCCAAGAGGATTTTCGCTTACCAGCGGCATTAGGAGGACTTACGCATGGGGTCAGTCCACTTGAAATGACCAATGCATATACGACTTTTGCTAATAACGGAAGGTTTTTGAAGGCAAAAGGTATTCAAAAAGTTGTCGATAATAACGGGAAGATCTTATTTCAATGGGATGATGAACCAAAAATCATCTGGAATGACGAAGTAAATTCTAAAATGCGAACGCTTCTAAATAAAGTTATAACAGAAGGAACTGGAAGAAAAGCAAACTATTCAAGGAATTATATTGGCGGTAAAACCGGAACGACTAACGATTTTCATGACCTTTGGTTCATTGGACTGAACGAAAACTATACAACTGGTGTTTGGATTGGTGAAGATCAACCAAGTAGTCTAGCGAAGCTCAATTCCAGAGCCCCACATTTACTAATTTGGCGGGATTTAATGAGGGATTAATGTAGAATGCAGAATGTAGAATGTAGAATGTAAAATGTAGAATGCGAGTGTAGAGTGTAAAGTTTAGTTTTGGTGAAGGTAACGCTTCGAAGCTGTGCTCAAACGACTCTACACTCTAAACTCTACACTTTACACTAAACCGGAAGGCTTGCGATGAAGCTATTGTATAGTTTGATCATTGCATAAGAGACTGTGAGTGCAAATGTAAACCAAAAAAAGACGTGGAAAAAGATCATACCGATTAGTCCTATTGGTGATAACGATGAGCTAACTTTATAAACAAAGAAAATAAAGTAGCCAAAGGTGACTAGCGCTAAGATAGCTATCATTAGGATGAAATTTTGAAACAATAATAATGAGATCACACTTCCAACCAAGTAAAGCCAAGATCCCGAACGAATTTTCGTTAATTCTTTTCCTTCCTGGTCTTTAGAAAAGAATAATAATGAAAGCTCAAACATGGTGTCAGCAATCAACTTCAACGCTGCAAACACCATAAAGAAAAACAACAACAATAAAAACAATAGAGTTAGTTTAATACCACTATCGGAAAAGACTTCAGTCATGCCCTGATAAACACCTAGGTCGTGGAGTTTATAAATGATGAGCCTTTCTGCATATAAAGAAAATGCAGTACTAAAAAGTAAGATTGAAATGAGTGGAAAATGGCTAGTTAAATACGTATTTTTCAAGAATACCCTTCCTTTTTGTAAATTACTTTCTTTATCATACTATCATTCATCGCAACGAACATTGTTGCATCGACCCTTGTTAGATATTGTATATTCTACAAAAACAGTGAAAATAGTTAAAACATTTTCATTCCCATTGTTTGATTTATCACTTATAATGAAAGAATAATACTAGGACATCATTTTTTAAGGAGGCTTCAATAATGACTACATTTCTAATTTTAGGTATAATGGTGGCATTTTTAGCCGCTATTTTCACAGCTGGATATAACGAAAAACCAAAACGTAACTAATTATTACATACAAAGGAGCTGATTATTCAGCTCCTTTGTTATGTTCTAACGAGAAAAAACTAAGGCTTAACCGTATGGTGTTGTGCTTTAGTTTTTTTCTATTCTGGTTTAAGTTAATGAAGGAAAATTCTGTTGTCGGAGCGCTTCGTATACGAGAATAGCTGCTGTATTGGAAAGATTAAGAGACCTAATCTTATCTGTTTGCGGTATGCGCAAGCATCGATCGAGATTTTTCTCTAATAAATCGTTCGGCAATCCCGTTGTTTCGCACCCAAATACAAAAAAATGATCTTCTTCCAAATTGCTATAATCGAAATCAGTATAGTTTTTCGTTCCTACCGTTTCAATATAGTAGAAATTGCCCTTTGGATACTTCTCGAACAATTCATTCACCGAATCGTAGTAGTTAATTTTCACATTTGGCCAGTAATCACAACCTGCTCTTTTTAACATCTTATCGTCAGTAGAAAATCCTAATGGACGAATTAAATGTAGCGAAGCATTCGTTCCAGCGCACGTCCGTGCAATATTCCCTGTATTTGCAGGGATCTCAGGCTGGTATAAAACAATATGTAACCCCATTTTTTCACCTCTATTTTTCTGCGTCTCTTCGACTAAGCTATATTATAGCATTTCCCTATAGCGTACGAAAGACACGAGAATTTCAATCCTCTGAACGCTATTAATTTTTATCTTGAAGCCACATATTAAATTGAAAAAATGGGGTAATTTAATTAACCATCGATATGAAAGAATTTATACTTAATTTTTGGCGTCCAAGCAGTCGAGTCTTCGTATTCCCAATATCTCATACGGCTATTGGTTGTTTGCGCGTTAACTAGTGGCATATTATGGCCATCTTTCGCTACAACGATGGTTGTGTGCTGCCAGCGTCCGTCACCATTAAAATCATAACAAATCACGTCACCCTTCGTTAAATCCTCTGGCTTTGAAACTTCTTTTGCCCTTAATCCTGTTGTTGCGCCACTTAAATACCACCGTAAGGAATGAGCAACTGCCCAGCTTAGGCTCCAGTTTTTGTTTTGATACCACCAGCCTTTATTTCGGTTAGGGTGGCCCTTCATTGGTGCGCCGCCTGCCCGTAAGCACTGCGAAACAAAGTTGGTACAATTATTTTCAAATTTTTTATAGTCTGGATTATAATCATTCCACCAGCGCTCAGCGTAACGAACCGCTTCTACTCTTGAATATTGAAACCTACTATCGTCTTCTTCTGATACATCTCGATCTAATGAGCTAGCTTCATCCGTGTAAATTTGTTTTTCGTTTTTAGAACAATAATCATCAAGCAGCTCTGCTCCTGAAAAAACAGCTCTTCTCTCTTCAATTTTTTCTTCCATATGAAATTTATGATGTTGTTTTATAAGATGCTGAAAATGAACGGCATAATCTACTTGGCGAAGTCCATCAACTTCATGCACACGTAAAACGGTTCCATCAACAATCGATTTTACAATTTTCCCATTTCGTTCGTTCAGTTTTTGAATTTTTCTTTGTTGACATAGCTGTTCATCATCACGTAAAAAACAGTTTCGAGATGATGATATAAAAGAATCGTTAACATTTTTCACATGTTCTTTTAACGTTTTAACCCAGCTCACTTTTCAACACTCCTTCTACATTTTTAGTTGCCTATAAAATGTATGAAAGTGAGTGTGGTTAAATGATTTTTCTCTCATTTTTACACTTTCCAGACAAAAAGAAAAACTACGCAAATTGCGTAGTTATGATATTTTTTTAATTACACCTTCAATTTCTAATAGAATTTCTTTTTTATCTACTCCGCCACCATAGCCTACGAGAGCACCGTTACTACCGATGACGCGGTGACACGGAATGATAATTGGAATTGGATTTTTGTTATTGGCTCCACCAATGGCTCGAACTGCTTTGGGTGCCCCTATTTCTTTTGCAATTTGCTTATAGCTTTTTGTTTCGCCATAGTTGATCTTCTTCAAAGTTTCCCATACTAAACATTGAAACTTAGTTCCAATTAAATCGATGGGCAAATCAAACTCTGCTCGTTCACCACTAAAATATTGATTTAATTGGGTAATGACCGGTTGAACCCTCTCATTACAGTAAATTAGGTCACCTTTAATAAAATTCTTTTTCAACCAAACTTTAATAGTAGCTAGTGTGTTGTCTAACGTTCCAAATTCAATTAAACAAACTCCTAAATCACTACAAACTACGGTTAACGGACCAAGTGGGCTATCCATCTCATCATAGAAAATGGCAGATCTTTTTTCCATACAATCCCCTCTTTTCAATCCTCTTATCTTAATAGTACTTGACTCAATTGTTGTTGACCACGGTTAAATAATCTGATTTTTGAGCATATTTAGCCCTTTATCAATCTCAGCTATCACATTTGCGTCTTTTTCTCTTTCTTTCGCCGCTTTTAGTATGGATTCGGATTGATTTGTTGCTAATTTTCCAATCGTCCATGCTGCCGTTCCTCTTATTACAGGTCTAGGATCTTCTTTTAATAGTTTTTCTAAATCGTTTAAAGCTGTAGTATCTTTATAATGGGCAATTCCGATAATCGCATTTCTTTGTAAAGGCTTTTTCCCTCGCCATGCGCCCGATAGAGACCCGAATTTTTCTTTGAACTCTCGATTACTAATAAACAACAGTTCTCTTAATAAAGGTTTTACAACCTCAGGATCTGGCTCCATCTCTTCATGAAGATGAAAGTCTTTCCCTTTATTTTCAGGACAAACTTGTTGGCATGTATCACAGCCGTAAATACGATTGCCTAACTTTTCTCTAAATTCATCGGCTAAAAAAGTTTTTGTTTGTGTTAAAAAGGCGATACACTTATTCGAATCAAGCTGCCCACCTTGAACGATTGCTCCTGTTGGACAGGCATCAATACACTTTGTACAAGTTCCACATTGTTCGGTTATTGGCTTATCTGGTGGAAGAGGTATTGTCGTAATCATTTGACCTAAATAGACATAAGTTCCAAACTCTTCAGTAATAATTGAGCAATTTTTACCGCTCCAGCCAATCCCTGCTCTTTCGGCAACTGCTCGATCACTTAGTTCTCCTGTATCGACCATTGATACAAGCTTCGCACTTGGATCTTTCTCTAATATAAATGCTTCTAATTTCGCTAGCTTATTTCTTAGAATTGTATGATAGTCCTCTCCCCACGATGCACGACAAAACAAACCTCTACGCTCTAGTTTTTTACTTAATGGCGCATTCTTCATTTTTGAAGGATAAGCAAGGGCAATCGCAATAATTGACTTTGCTTTAGGGAGTAATAATTCTGGACTAACCCGTTTTTCTATATCGGCTTCCTCAAAGCCAGACTGGTACCCTAACTTTTGCTGGGTGATTAGCCTTTCCTTTAGTTCTAAGAAGGGGTCAGTTGCAGCAAAACCAATTTTATCTATTCCGATACTGATACTATATGCAATTATTTCTGCTTTTAATTGGGCATATGTCACTGATAACCCTCCTTTTATTTTTTTCGACAGAAAATTTATGGTAATATAAGGGTGTTAGCCTAATAGCTGCGCAATTTTCATCATCATGAGCGGTCTAACGGACATACGTTCCGTTATTATCGTAAATATAGCGACTTTTGAATAGTTTACGGACACCAGTTCCGTTATTTTACTAAAAGCGGCTATTTTATCGCATGATTTTAGCAAATAACGGAACACAGGTCCGTTACCATCCAAAACACTATCTTTTTTCAAAAATAACGGATCTGGTGTCCTATAAGCAGACGTTGTCTATACACGAAGGTTCTTTTCCTTCCACTATTGTACGATTGCCATCCTTGTTTTCATTGGTTCCTCTACGACGGGTGGTGGACACACCGTCCTACCTAGAAATATCAGTTCAGTACACAAAAATAACTTACGAGGTGAAATATATGTTAATCACAATTAACGATGAATTAAAATCTATCGTGCCAGGTTTTACAGTTGGCGTAATTTCTTATTCTAATATAAATGTACAGCAATCTGCAACCGAAATAAAGTTAGACCTGAAGGAAATATCTTCAAGACAGCAAAAACATAGTAACGTGACTGAGGTTAATGGCATCAAAGCGGGGCGCAGTTTG